>CAZVRI010000004.1:0-61871 GCA_964629855.1 uncultured Thermoleophilaceae bacterium | reverse complement strand
GGGTGGCGGACCAGTGGCGCACCCGCCGGCTCGCCATGCCCGCCACCCCGACGTCGACATGGTCTCGCTGACCGGCTCGCCGCCCACCGGCAAGTGGATCGCCGCGGCTGCCGCCGAGACGCTGAAGAAGGTCCACCTCGAGCTCGGCGGCAAGGCGCCGGTCGTGGTCTTCGACGACGTTGACATGGAGACGGCGCTGGCGACGATCGCCGAGGCCGGCTACTACAACGCGGGCCAGGACTGCACGGCGGCGACGCGCGTGCTGGCGTCGAAGAAGGTCTACGACGACGTGGTCAACGGACTCGCGTCCGAGGCCGGCAAGCAGGTCGTCGGGCTGACGCGCGACGGCGACACCACGCTCGGCCCGGTCAACTCGGCGCAGCAGCGCGAGCGGATCGAGGGCTTCCTCGAGCGCAAGCCCGGCAACGCCGAGATCGTCACCGGCGGCAGCCGCAGTGGCGACCTGCCCGGCTACTACCTCGAGCCGGCCGTCGTCGCGGGCCTTGCACAGGACGACGAGATGATCCAGAGGGAGATCTTCGGCCCGGTGATCACGGTGCAGCCGTTCGACGACGAGGCGAAGGCGATCGAGTGGGCCAACGGCACCCGCTACGGGCTGTCGGCTTCGGTCTGGACCCGCGACGTCGGCCGCGCGATGCGCGTCTCACGCGCCCTGCGCTTCGGCTGCGTCTGGATCAACGACCACTTCTCGATCTCCCCCGAGATGCCCCACGGCGGCTACAAGGAGTCCGGCTACGGCAAGGACATGTCCATGTACTCGCTCGAGGACTACACCGAGGTCAAGCACGTGGTGGCGAGTCTCGACTAGCGGGGAAGAAATCGCCGCGCGGCGGCGTCATCGAAGGTGAAGGCAACCTCCGACCGAGGAGATCGGCGATGAAGAAGCTATTCACATTCGGTGGCCTGCTCGCGCTGGCGATCATGCTCGCGGCCTGCGGCAGCAGCGGCGGGAGCAATGGCGGCGGGTCAGCGGCAGTGGCCCCCAGCGGCGGTGGCACCAAGACCGTGTCGGTCGCCAACGTCGGCGGCACCGGCCGCGTCCTGGTCGACTCCCACGGCAACGCGCTCTACGCGTCCGATCAGGAGACCGCAGCCGGCATGGTCCTCTGCACCGGCTCCTGCACCTCGTTCTGGAAGCCGCTGACGGTGAGCGGCGCCCCCAAGGGCGGCCCAGTCGCGGCCAGTCTCGGCGTCATGAAGCGACCGGACGGATCGCACCAGGTCACCTACAACGGGAAGCTCCTCTACACGTTCACGCAGGATGGACCCGGTGAGGTGACCGGCGACGGCGTCAGGGACGCCTTCAACGGCCAGCACTTCACCTGGCACGTCGTGACCGCCGGGAACGCGACCGGCTCGGCCGGGAGCACGGGCGGAAGCGGCGGACGCTCGGGCGGCTATGGCTACTAGCGGCGCGACGCCGCGCTCAGGCGTCCTGCGGCTGGGGCTCGGTGCGGGTGTCGATGATCTCGACGCGGTTGCGGCCCTTGGCCTTGGCGGCGTAGAGGGCGCGGTCGGACATGCGGATGAGGGCGTCGCCGTCGAGTGCGTCGAGGGGGTAGCTGGCGACACCGAAGCTGGCGGTGACCTTCAGCTCGATCTGCTGGAACTCGAGCACTTCGATCGCGGTGCGGAGCTTCTCGGAGACCTCGAGCGCGCCCTCGTGGTCGGTGCCGGGCAGCAGCAGTAGGAACTCCTCGCCGCCGTAGCGGCCGCCGAAGTCGCTGCCGCGCAACGTCGCGTTGATGACCTCGCCGACGCTGGCGAGGACGTCGTCGCCGGCGCCGTGGCCGAAGCGGTCGTTGATCTGCTTGAAGTGGTCGAGGTCGAACATGACCGCCGACAGCGGCGTGACGGTGCGGCCGGCGTGGGCGACCATCCGCTTGATGTTGTCGCGACAGGAGCGCGAGTTCGGCAGCCCGGTGAGGGCGTCGGTGGCGGCGCGGTTCTCGGCGATCGCCAGGTTGCGCAGGTTGGCGAGCACCGGCGATGCCTGCGAGACCGAGTCGGCGACCCGCTCGCGCTCCTCCTTGACAAGCGAGCGGTCGTTGCGCACCAGCACCGAGCCGATCACCTCGCCGCCGACCAGCGACGGCGTGCAGCGCACCTCGGTGGCCGACTTGCCGCACAGCTCGCAGCTCAACAGCGGGTCGCTGTCCCGGCCCTGCTCGTAGCCGCGTCCCAGCCGCACCGCCAGGCAGGACTCCGGCTCGGCGTCGACGAGCTTCTCGGCGAGCGCGTCGTCGGCGACACCGGTCGCCAGGTGGAGGCGGTTGTCGGAGTTGTTGCGGTTGAGGACCGTCACCTCGGCGCCGGCGATCGTCCGCTCGAGATGACTCTTGACGAGCTCATGTGCCTCGCCCTCGGTGCGCATTACCTGCATCGTCTCGGCGAACTCGGCCTGCGTCCGGCGGTAGTCGCGCTCCTGCCGGCGGCGGGCGCGAGCACGCTTGGCCTGGCGCTCGACGTAGTAGAAGCCGAAGCCACCGAAGACACCGGCCAGCAACAGGATCACGACCACCGACACCCACCCGGCGCGGTTGAGCTTCTCCTGGCGCTCCTTGGTCAACTTCGCGGTGAGATCGGCGCTCTGGCGGCGGAAGCTGTCGAAGATCTTCTTGCGCGTCGCCGCCTCGGCAAGACGCAGCGGGCGGTCCGGGTCGAGGCCCAGCACCGCGACCTCCTCCTCGGCCAACGTGCGCCAGGCGGTCGCCGTACGAGACATGCGGTCGATCACCTCGCGCTGCTCGGGCCCGCCGGCGAGCCGTCGCGCGTCGGAGGCCGCGTCGTTGAACTCGCTCACGCCACGGACGAACGGCTCGAGGAACACGCGCCGGCGCGTCAGGGCGAAGCCGCGCAGTCCCGTCTCCTGGTCGAGCATCGCCGTCAGCATGCGGTCCGCCGCCCGCGTCTCGTTGAAGATCCGCTCGGCGGTCGAGCGCTGCGTCTCCGAGACGCCCCAGACAGCCGCGGCGACGACGAGGATCGCCGCGCCGAGCACGACACGCGTGCGGCCCATGCTCGAAAGCCCGGATCTGCGCTTGTTCGTCTCCACGTCCTAGGTGGATTCTCGGCACTGAGGCTCATTCCCCCCTCGCACGCGCTGTCGATGAGTAGGTTTGACCCGCGATGGCAGCGCGCTACGAGTTCCTGACGACCTGGTTGCTGCGCGCGCCGCGCACGGAGGTCTGGGACGCGCTCCAGGATCCGCTCGCCTGGCCGGACTGGTGGCGCGGCGTGGAGTCCGTCGAGGAGCTCGACGGCGGCGACGGCGAGCGGGTCGGTAGCCACTACCGCGTCCGCTGGCGCAGCCTCGTCCCCTACCCGGTCGAATTCGAGTTCGAGGTCGACCGGATCGAGCGACCGCTGCTGATGGCCGGCCGCGCGACCGGGGAGCTCACGGGCACCGGCACGTGGCGGCTCTACGAGCAGGACGGCGTCACGGCGGTCACCTACGACTGGCGCGTCGCGACGACGAAGCCTTGGATGAACCTCGTCGCTCCGCTCGCCCGCCCGGTCTTCGAGTGGAACCACGACTGGGTGATGGCACACGGCGGCGAGGGCCTCGCGCGCCGGCTCGGCGCCGAGCTGCTCGCGCGCGGTTAACGTCCGGTGCACAGTCGGCGCGCCGCCAGCACCTAGAGTTCCTGTCGTGCTGAAGCGGGTGCTGGCAGCGATCTGCGTGACGGTGGCGGCAGCGGCGGGCGTCGCCTACGCCCTCGACCACGACGACCGCGAAGCCGAGGCGGCGGCGAAGGGCAAGCCGCCCGTCGTGCTGCTGATGTTCGACGAGTTCCCGGCCGATCTGCTGCTCGGGCCGAACCGGCGGATCGATGCCGGGCGCTACCCGGCCTTCGCGGAGCTGGCGCGTGCGAGCTACTGGTTCCCGAACGCGACCACGACCTACGACTCGACAACCAAGGCGATCCCGCAGATCATCGACGGGCGCTACCCGCGGCCGGGCGGGGCGCCGGACTACACCGGCCATCCGCAGAGCCTCTACGACGTGTTCGGCCGCAAGGGGTACGCGATCCGGCGCGTCGAGGCCGCGACCTCGGTCTGCCCGCCGCGCTGGTGCCCAGGCGCGCGCCGTGGCCGGCCGGCGATCCTGACGCAGCTCCAGGAAGGGCGGCGCGAGCGACTGGCGCGCTTCTTCGGCTCGATCAAGCCGACCGACAAGCCGACCTTCTGGCTCGGGCACATCCTGCTGCCGCACGGTCCCTACATGTTCCTGCCGTCGGGCAAGCAGACCCGCGCCGGCTGGCAGGACCCGATCGCCGGGATGAACAGCACGCCGGGCTTCTACTCGGACTACCAGGCGCTGCACGCCCAGCAGCGCCTACAGCTCCAGCTCGGCTTCCTCGACCGCGAGCTGGGACGGCTGTTCGCGCGGATGAAGCGCGAGGGGACCTTCGACAAGACGCTGATCGTCGTCACCGCCGACCACGGGATCTCCTCGGAGTCCGGCGTACCGAGCCGGCGCGACACCAACATGGGCAACATCGACGAGCTCGCCCCGGTGCCGCTGTTCGTCAAGGCGCCGGGCCAGAAGCGCGGCAAGGTGGTGCGCAGCTACGTACGGACCACCGACGTCGCGCCGACGATCGCCGACCTGGTCAACGCGCGGCTGCCCTACCCGACCGACGGCCGCTCGGCCTTCTCGCGCACGGTCCGCGCGCGGAAGAGCGCGATGATCATCAAGCGCGACTTCAGCCGCCGGCTGCACATCTCGGCGGCTGCGTTGGAGCGGCGACGCGCGGCACTGCTACGCGCCCGCCTGCGCCACTTCGGCTCCGGCAGCTGGGACCGCCTCTACACCGGAATCGGCCCGAGCCGGGCGCTGATCGGCCGGCCGACAGACTCGCGCCCACGCGTGGCGGCCGGCGGGCTCCAGGCGTCGATTGCCGAAGCCGTCGCGCTACGCACCGTCAGGGGCGACTCGCTGGTAAGGCCGACGCAGGTCGCCGGCGCGATCGTCGGCGGAACGCCTGGCGCGACGCGCAACATCGCGATCGGGGTCAACGGCGTGATCGAGGCGACCGGGCGCAGCTTCCACCTACGCCTGCCGAAGAGCGAGCGGCGGCGGACCGGCGAGAGCTTCGCCGTGATGGTCCCGGAGCGGTCGATCCTCCCCGGCCGCAACCGCGTCGAGGTCTTCGAGATCGTCGGCGGCAAGCTGCGCCTGCTCGGCGGCAGCTGAGCTAGCGGCCGCGGTAGATGGTGTTCGGCTCGGCGCTGTCGTCGACGACGACCTCGGGCGGGTCCTTGCTGGTGTCGACGAAGACGCAGAAGTAGCGCTCGCGGTCGTCGCGGGCGATGCAGTTGCGGAAGTAGCCCTCGCCGAGACGGATTGTGTTGGCCGTCTCGATGTTGCGCACCAGCTCGTCGTCGCCGGAGCGCTCGACGTAGCGCGTCAGCGCCTTGGCGTTCGCCTCCGTCGCGTCGGTCTCCGACACGATCACCGGCCGGTTGGCGAGCCCGGAGACGATCACCGCCGCCAGCCCGGCAAGCAGCAGCGCGGTCGCGGTGCGGTCCTGGAGCACCTCACGGTCGGCCTGGGTCGGCGGCGGCGCCCCGGCGGTCGCCAGTGCGGCGGCGCGGCGAGCGGCCAGCCGGCGCGCCAGCCACGGAGCAACGGCCCCGACGAGGAACAGGTTCGCGAACGTCGCGATCAGCACGCCCTCGATGAAGTTGAGGCCGGTCGTCGAGACCGGCGGCAGCTGGTCGAGCACCGCCCCGTCGACGATCGTCAGGACGACGAACGCAGGCCACTGGGTGGAGCCGCGCAGCCGCCAGCGCAGACGGCTGGTCCAGAAGCGCTCGCCGGGGCTCACGCAGCGCAGCGTAGTGCCCGCGCTCGCCCGGCCGGCGCGGCGCGACGCCGCTCTAAGATCAGGTTCGTGTCCGATCTCTGGGTAACGACGCTCGGCGAGCTGGCCTACCCCGAAGCCGTCGCGCTCCAAGAGCGGCTGCGCGACGCCCGCCAGGCCGACGCGATCCCGGACACGCTGCTGCTGCTCGAGCATCCGCCCGTATACACGCGCGGGAGGCGCTCGACGCCGGCCGACCTGCCGCGCGGCGAGCAGTGGTACCGCGACCAGGGCGTCGACGTCCAGGATTCCGACCGCGGCGGGCAGGTGACCTACCACGGGCCCGGCCAGCTGGTCGGGTACCCGATCGTCCGCGTCACCTCGGTGCGCGACTACGTCGCGACGCTGGAGCGCGCGATGATCGCCGCGCTGCGCGACGAGGGGATCGCCGCCACCGTCCCCGACGGGCTGACCGGGGTCTGGGCCGGTGGCGCGAAGATCGGATCGATCGGCGTCCACGTCTCGCGCGGGGTGACCACCCACGGGTTTGCCGTCAACGTAATCAACGACCTCACCCCGTTCTCCTGGATCGCCACCTGCGGCATCGACGGCGCCGAGATGACCTCGGTCGCGCGCGAGAAGGAAGCCGCCGGCCAGGGAGCGGCGTCGATGTCGTGCTTCCGCAAGCGGACCGCGTTCCGCTTCGCCGAGGCGTTCGGCGCCCGCCAGCGGCTCGTGACGCCGCGCCGCCTACTCGAAGCGGCGACGCCTGCCATAGCCTTGACCTCGTGAGCCGCGAGCACCAGACCCGCAGTCGCGCCAACCCCGGCGGCGTGCGCGACATCACCGCCGAGCTCGGCGAGGTGATCGAGTTCGGCGCCCGCAAGCCGCGCTGGTTCAAGGTCCCGGCGCCCGGCGGCGAGCGCTACCGCGAGCTGCGCAAGCTGATGGACAGCGAGGGGCTCCACACCGTCTGCCAGGAGGCCGCCTGCCCGAACATCGGCGAGTGCTGGGAGACCGGCAGCGCGACCTTCATGATCCTCGGCGACACCTGCACCCGCCGCTGCGGCTTCTGCAACGTCAACACCGGCAAGCCGACCCACAACGACCCGCTCGAGCCGCTGCGCGTCGCCCAGTCGGTCAAGCGGATGGGTCTGCGCCACGCCGTCATCACGAGCGTCGACCGCGACGACCTGCCCGACCTCGGCGCGTCGGCGTTCGTCGGGGTGATCCGGTCGGTGCGGCGGTTCTCGCCAGGGACCAAGGTCGAGGTGCTGACGCCCGACTTCCGCGGCGAGGAGATGCCACTCGCCCGCGTGATCGCCGAGCGGCCCGACGTCTTCAACCACAACGTCGAGACGGTGCCGCGCCTCTACACGGTCGCGCGGCGTGGGTCGAAGTTCCTGCGTTCCTGCCGCGTGCTGCGCAACGCGAAGGAGATGGGCGGCGACGGGGTCGTGACGAAGTCGGGACTGATGACAGGCCTCGGCGAGTCGCGCGAGGAGCTGCTCGAGACGTTTGGGATCCTGCGCGAGCACGGCGTCCAGGTGCTGACCGTCGGCCAGTACCTACGCCCGACGCGCGACCACCTGCCGGTCGTCCGCTACTGGCACCCCGACGAGTTCGCGGACCTGGAGCGCGAGGCTTACGCGATGGGCTTCGAGGCGGTCGCCGCCGGGCCGCTGGTTCGGTCGAGCTACTTCGCCGAGCAGACCCTCGAGCGGGCAGCCGTGGCCAGCCAGTGACCGGACGCGTAGTCGCGCTGGTGGGGACGCTGGCGATGGTGCTGCTGCTCGGCGGCCTCACGATCGACGTGATGGTCCGGACGGGGTTCGACATCCTGGTGTTGATCTCGCTGGTGATCGTCGGCATGGTCGGCTTCGGCGTCCTCGGCGCGCTGTTCAACCCGCCTGAGAAGTAGCCCGTGAAGCGTCGCCTGACACTGGTGCTGCAACTGGCGCTGGCGTCGGTCGCGGTCTTCGCCGTGCTGTGGGTGGTGTTCGGCCGCCCCGGCGACGTTGCGACCACCCCGATCGCCGCGAGCGGCGCCGTCGCCGGGGACAGCGCGGTCGGGACAGGCCCCGCGCAGAGCTCGTTCGAGCCAAGCTCGCCGGCGCCGATCGAGCTGCTGACCGAGGACGCCTTCGAGGTGAAGTGGCGCAAGCCGCCGCGGGCGGCGCTGGTCTTCGACGTCGAGAGCGGCGACTCGCTCTACCGCCGCCGCGCGACCGAGGAGCTGCCGATCGCCAGCCTGACGAAGATCATGACCGCACTCGCGGTGACCGACGCGACGCGGCCCGACGACGTCGTACGGATCCCCAAGGGCCTGCGCTACGAGGGCTCGGCCGTCGGCCTGCTGCCGCTCGGGCGGCGGGTGAAGCTGGAACCGCTGCTCGCCGGGCTGCTGATCGTGTCCGGCAACGACGCCGCGATCGCGCTCGCCGACCACGTGTCCGGCAGCGAGCGCCGCTTCGTCGCGCTGATGAATGAGCAGGCGCGCCTGTGGAACCTCGACTGCACCCAGTTCTCGACGCCCCACGGCCTGTCGAAGGGCGACCGCTCGTGCGCCGTCGACCTCGCGGTGATGACCCGCCTTGCGATGCGCGAGCCCCGGATCGTCAGCCTCGCCCGCCGCTCCCAGGCCTCCTACCGCTTCCCGATCAAGGGCCGCAAGCTCTTCCTCTCCGGCCACAACCCGCTGATCCGCGCCGGCTACCGCGGCGCGATCGGCCTCAAGACCGGCTACACCGACGCCGCCGGCCGCTGCTTCGTCGGCGTCGCCCGCCGCGGCGGCCGCACCTTCGGCGTCGTCCTACTCGACTCGCCTGACCCGGGCAAGCAGGCGGCGAAGCTGCTCGACCTGGCGTTCGAGAACGGCTGATCTACTCCGGGTCGTCTGCCTTCTTGCGGTCGGTGTCGCGTGACGGCTGGACGCGCTTGGGCTCGCCCGGCATCTTGGGGTAGTCGGGCGGGTAGGGCATGTCGCCGGCGCCCTCGGCCTCGTCGCGCTCGTACATGTCGAGCAGCGGCTGGAGCGAGTGGGCTACGTCGTCGATCGTCGCGAAGCGGTCGCCGACCTCGGCGAAGCGGGCGGGCATCGTGGCGATCGTGAAGTCCTCGGGCTGGATGCCGGGGAGCTCGTCCCAGAGCAGCGGCGCCGAGACGGGCGCGCCCGGCTTGGGGCGGACGCTGTAGGGGGAGGCGATCGTGCGGTCGCGGGCGTTCTGGTTGTAGTCGACGAAGATTGCCTCGCCGCGCTCCTCCTTCCACCACTTGGTGGTCACCTCGCCGGGCATGCGGCGCTCGAGCTCGCGGCCGAAGGCGATCGCCGCGTGGCGGACGTCGGTGAAGGTCCAGCGCGGCTCGATCCGCACGTAGATGTGGATGCCGCGGCCGCCGGAGGTCTTCGGGAAGCCGGCGTAGCCCAGCTCTTCGAGCAGCTTGCGCGCCTCGCCGGCCACGCGGACCGCGTCGTCGAAGTCGGTCCCCGGCTGGGGGTCGAGGTCGATCCGCAACTCGTCGGGATGGTCGACGTCGGCGCGCCGCACCGGCCACGGATGGAAGGTCAACGTGCCCATCTGCGCGCACCAGCCGACGACCGCGATCTCGGTCGGGCAGACCTCGTCGGCGCTGCGTCCCGAGGGGAACTCGATGCGCGCCGTCTCGACGTAGTCAGGCGCGCCCTTGGGAACCCGCTTCTGGTAGAAGGCGTCGCCCTTCTGCCCGGCGCGGGTCGTTAGCTCGATCCCCGGGTGGACGCCCTTCGGCCAGCGCTCGAGCGTCGTCGGCCGCTCGCGCAGCGCACGCATGATCCCCTCCTCGACCGCCAGGTAGTAATCGACCACCTGGAGCTTGGTGACCTCGGGCGTCCGCTCGGTCGCCGGGAAGATCACCCGGTCGGCGCTGGACACCCGCAGCTCGCGGCCGCCGGCATCGACCATCACTGCCTCGGACTTCGCCATCCGACCAGGATGCCGCAACCCGCCGCCCACGAGCCCTTGCGCAACCCGCCGCCCATGCGAACATTGGGCCTGAGGGGCCATAGCTCAGCTGGAAGAGCGCCGCCTTTGCAAGGCGGAGGTCGTCGGTTCGAGCCCGACTGGCTCCACTGGCGTTCGCGGGGTTGCGTAGTTTTCGCTTACCCCGAGCTTTGCGGCGCGTGGCAGGCCTGAATAGGTTGGCGCGATGACTCGGATCTCCAGCCTGATCGCCGTCGCTGTCCTGATGCTCTGCGTGCCGGCGGCGGATGCCGCCACGCCGGAGTACTTCAACGTGCCTGAGCCGCTGAAGCCCGGCGCTGGCATCGCGGCAGCTCCCGACGGGACGGTGTGGTTCGGCGCGAATCCCGTCGGCAGCCCGCTGCCGACGCTCGGGCGACTGAACCCCGCGCAGGCGACGCCCGGCACCGCCAACGGCATGGCGACCTTCCCGACGCCGCTCCACGTCGGGACCTCGTGCTGCGCGAACCAGCTCCGCAGTGTGGCCTTCGACGGCGCGAACAACCGCGTCTGGTTCGTCCAGAGCGACGGGATCGTCGGCTGGGCGGACCCGACCGCGGTCGCCCCGGGAACGAGCAACGGCATGTCGTCGATCTTCCTGAGCGCGGCTCTGACCGGCGGCGGCACCTTCCACCACGAGCTCTCGGACATCGCGATCGGCACCGGCGGGCTCGCATGGTTCACCGAGAGCAGGGCGTCCAACGTCGCGCCCCGCCCGGGCGGGCGGATCGCGTCGATCAACTCGTCGCTGGGCGTGAACGAGTCCGAGGGCATCGCGCTGCAGGCGGGCGAGTCGTTCGACCTCCGCTACGACCCCAAGCCGACCGGCATCACCACCGACGCGAATGGCGTGCCGTGGTTCGCCGAGTCCAATCCGGGCAACCCCGGCTACCGAATCGCGCGTGGCAACGGCTCCGGCTACGCCGAGTACCTGATCACGCCCTGCGCCTCCACAGGCCCGTGCTCCGGGGCGGATACCGGCACCGGCCCGACCGACGTCGCGGCCGCTCACGACGGCACGATCTGGTTCACCAACCAGCTGAAAAACGAGGTCGGCCGGCTCGACCCGACGGGCGGGACGTTCACGAACTACAGCCTGCCTACGATCGACCCCCTCCTCGCCAACGGCCAAGCACGCGCGATCAGCGTGGCGCAGGACGGCACGCTCTGGGTAGCCGAGTCCGGCGGGATCTCGTACCCGAACGCCAACGCGATCATCAGGATCGTCCCGACCCACCCGACGCCGACGGCGACGGTCTGGCACCTCGGAGCCGACAGGATCCCGGGAGCGGTCGCCCCCGACACCAAGGGCAACGTCTGGTTCGCGACCTACACCTACTCCGGCCCCGGCCTGATCGGGAAGCTGGCGGGCGTCGTCGGTGGGGCGTCGCAGCCCGGCGGCGACAAGCCGCCACCCGGCGGGAAGGACGTCAAGCCCGCGAGTGTCGGGCGCGCCAAGATCGGCAGCCCGTCGACGGACGGAACGTCGGTGACGGTCGACCAGATCTGCGTCGGACCGCCTTCCGACCCGTGCTCGCTCGTCTACATCCTCTCCGCCCACGAGTACGTCACCGGCTTCCCGAACACCAACAAGTCCAGCGTCTTCGCGTCCGCGTCCAAGAAGGGCAAGAAGCGCAAGGCGAAGCCGAAGGCCGTCATCCTCGGCAAGAAGACGGTCACCCTGCGCGGCGGACAGCGCAAGAAGGTGACGATTCAGCTCAACCGGGCGGGCAAGAAGCTGCTGAAGAAGAAGGGCAAGATCAAGCTCTTCTTCACCGCGACCCAGAAGGGCGCGCCGGGCAAGGCCGCCAAACGGGTCAAGGCCGTCCGGGTCACGTTCAAGCAGCCCAAGCCGAAGCGCTGACGGCGGCCGCCGCGCTCCGGGCCTACTCGACCCGGAGCACTCGGTAGCCGGTCGTCACCCCCTGCTGGAGCCGGCCACCGGACAGCGAGACGCGCAGGAAGTGCGCGCCGCGCCGGAGCCTTGGCAGCGCGACCGGGACCGTGCCGCGGTCGGCTCGCCGTAGCCGGCCGACCTCGATGATCCTGCCGCCGTCGCGGACTACGATCTGGCCGGTCGGGTAAAGCGGCCTCGGGCCGGGGATCCGCGCGCTGACCGTTAGCGTCGCGCCACCGTCGCGCCGACGGATGGCAAAGCGGACACGCGGCTTGGCTTTAGCCACGCGCAACGTCGCCGAGGCGCTGGACGCGGCCACGCCGGCGGAGCCCGCATAGCCGGCCCGAACGGTGTGGGCACCCGGGCGGATGCGGGCCGGCAGACGCAGCCGCGCCGTGCCGCCGCGCAGCGCGGCGGTCAGCGACCGGCCAGCCACGCGGACGTTCGCGACGCCGCTAGCGGGGCCAACGCCGGTGGAGACGCGGACGGTGGCGACAGCCGAACGGCCGTACTGGCCGCGACCGACCGTCAGCTTCGTGGCCGACGCGCGGTCGGCCGCCGGCGGGGGCGGATCGCCACCCGGCACCAGCGGCGGGAGGCTGCCCGCGCCGGTGAAGTCGACCGTGAAGGGGTCGGCCTGCTTGAAGGCGTCGAACGCGCCACCCGACGAGTACCAGTAGGGGGCGAGACCGGTTGCACCGTGGAAGTCGACGAGCTCCTGCGGCCAGGCGCCCCAGCCGCTGGACGCGCGATCCTGGGACGCGAATCCGGCCGGAGCCGTGACCTCGACGCCCGCGTAGGCGGGCGCGATCTCGACCGCGCCGCCGGGATCGATCTCGACCCCGGAGAACGTCGCGATCGTGACGTCGTCGACCGGGGCGACCGGATGGCGGTTGCTCGGGTCGGCCTGCGACGCGCCGTAGCCGGACAGGTCGGCGCGCAGCGTGCCGTGGCCATCCGCGCCGACGGTCAGCTCCGGCCGGGAGATCGTGAACGGGACCAGGCCGCCGTAGAAGTTGACGCTGAAGGAGCCGCTCCAGCTGACCTGGGCAGAGCCGTCTTCGTCGATCTCGGCGTGCCCGTCAGTGAGCCGGATCAGCTGCTTGACGGCGCCGGTCGTCTGGGCGCCGCGCGTCGCCCAGGAGGCCGACGCAAGCGCGCCGACCGCGGGCTGGTGCAGCACCCGCACCCCTGAGGAGGCCGAGCCGTAGGTCGCCTGAGCCCCATCCGAGACACCCGCCGAGAAGTAGTTCGGCTGGCCGTTCGGCGCTTTGCGCTGCAGCTCGGGCGAGCCCGTCCAGTCGAGGCTGACGCCGTCGAGCGACAGGCCACCGGGCGGGATTTCGGTACCCGGCTTCACGGTCAGCTTCGCCGCGCGCGAGTAGGCGGTCCCGATGCCGTTGGTCACCTTGAGCCGGAATCGCGCGCCCGACTGGTCGACGTTGGTCTCCGGGATCGTCAAGGTCCCCTCGCCGATGACGAAGTTGTCGTCGTCGGACTCGACGTCCTGCCAGAACCCGCCGACCCGGCGCTGCCAGGTCAGACCCGGCTCGGGATCGCCCTGGGACAGCACCTGGAACACGGCGGCGTCGCCCTCGATGACCTCCACGTCGGCGGCGTCGACGGACACCTCGGGCGCGAACGCCACGGTCAGCGTCGCCGGCTCGCTCGCGATCCGGCCAGCGGCGTTGGAGTAGACGGCTCGGTACTGGCTGCCGCCCATTCCACGCGCCGCGTCGAGGGTCAACGTCGGACCGGTCTCCCCCTCGAGGTCGGTGAACCGCAACCCGCCGGCGACCTTCGTCTGCCACTGGCGATCGGCTGCCGGATCGGCGACGGCGGCCGAGCTGAGCTGCACCTGCTTCGACTCCTCCCCATGCGCTAGCTCCACCGTCGCGGACGAAGGATTCGTGGACACGCCGGGCGACCAGCCGAGCCGGTCGAACTTGCCGAAGCCGTAGATCGGCGAACCGCCGACGCCCGCCGGCGAGCCGTCATTGGTCTGCGCGTAGACGGCGTGGTTGGCGCCGACGACGACCGGGCCGCCGCGCGGGTGGCGCTCAGGGAAGAACTGGTCCGCCACGATCCTGCCGTCCGCGACGGCGACGATCCGCTGCGACTGGTACCCGCCGACCCACACCGTCCCGTCCTCGGGATCGACGGCGAGCATGGCGTCGCCGATCGGTCCGATGTCGAGATCGCCGAGGTCGACCGGGGGCGCCGCCGACGCGGCGCCGCCGCCGTTCGGGACGGTCAGGTTCTGGACGATGTTGGGAATGCCGGTCGCGCCGTCGCGGAACAGGGTGACCTGCCCGCCGGGCCCGGACTGCAGCAGGTCGAAGAGCCAGGACGTCGACGCGTTGCCGACCTCCGAGCCGGCGACCGGGGTGACGGTGGCGCTGCCTCCGCTGACCGCGATCCGCAACGCGCCCGGCACCGTCGCGGGCTGTGGGACGTTCGGGTCGCTGCTGGTCCGCTGGGTGCCGAGCACGATCAGCGAACCGTCGGGGGCGGCGACACCGGTCGGCGTCGTGAGCGTGCCGCCGGTCTCGGGGTAGCCGCGCCGATTGAGGCCGGGCGCGAAGTTGGGCAGGTTGACCGTCTCGATCGTCCACGTCCCGTCGAGCTGCTCGTCGTAGAGGTTGAGCTGCCACTGGTGCGCGTCGTAGTCGCTCGAGCCGGCACCCGCCGGCACGAAACGGCGGATGTTGAAGGCGCGCTGACCGACGGCGTCCCAGGCGAGGCTCGCGGTGCCGACGATCGGGATCGCGTTCGGCGACGTTCCGAGGACGTAGTGGCCTTGGGCCGGGTCCTCGCCCGCGTCGAACCGGATCCAGCGCGTGGTCGTGCTCTCGCCCGAGCGGCGGTAGAAGAGACGGCCGCTGCTGCTGTCGAACACCGTCAGCTGGTTCACCCGCTCGGCGTTCGGGAGCACGAGCGGCTGCCCGACCGGCGCCATCGAGTCGAGGCTGAACGCCCGGTAGGTCCAGAACGCCTGCCCGTCGACCAGCGCGAAGGTGCGGTAGTGGACGAGGCGACGGCCACGGTCGATCCACCACGGCGAGTACTGGACGTCGGGACCGGTGGTGGTGAGGATCTCGTTCCGGGCGAGGCCGAGCTTGGTCGATCCGGGCGTGTCCCAGCTCTCCGAGAAGTCGGGCGCGCCGCCCGGACCCGTGTAGGAGAAGGAGACCGGATCGACGACCTGACCCGGCTGGTAATTGCTCGCGAAGACGTCCTTCGCGCCGTCGGCCGCGGCCGACGGGATCCCGGACCAGGTGGTGGTGCCCCCGGCGACGACGGGAGTCACGCCGGCGGCGTCGAGATTGACGACGTCGACGCGGCCGGTGTTGATCAGCTCCCAGGTGTCGAGATCGCGGCTCGTCGCCTCGACCGAGATCGTGGCGGCGCCGGGGCCGATCGTGACGACCGGATCGGAGAGCGTCACGTCGAGCAGGTGGATGTCCGTCGGTCCGGTGTAGCCGGGCGGCGGCGAGGCGAGTCCCGGGTTGTCGGGCAGGTAGTACTTCTTCCAGTGCGCTGTGCCCGCGTAGTGCAGCTCCGTCGTCCCGGTCGAGGCGTCGTACGACCCCGACTCGAACTCCCACTCCAACCCGTAGAGGTTGCCGCCCGATCCAGCGGCGAGAGCGGCTCCCGCCTCGACCTGCGGAAACCCGGAGTAGCTGCGCCAGGAGTTCTTGAAGCCCCAGTTCAGAGCCGGCGCCGCGGCGATCTCTACCGGGCCGGGCTCGTCAGCGGCGGCGCCCGGTCCGAGCCAGACGATGAATGCCGCGACGGCGGCGAGCAGGAGGGGGACGACGGTGTTGCGTGGGGCAAGCGGCATTCAGTTACCTCGGGCTATCGGTTGGAGGGGGTGGCGCGCCCGGCCGGAGCCGGGCGCGCCGATGCCTCCCGAGGAAATCCTCAGGGGGCTATTCGAACGTGATTTCCTCGGCTTCCGCGCCGATGAACGACGGGACCGGCGGGTTGGGCGGGCTCGGAATCGCGTAGTACGAGACCGCTACCGCGCAATCTTCGTCACCGGCGGTTCCGGCGCATTCGGTCGTGGTGGCCGGGTCCGGCGTGTCAAAGGCGACGAAGTCGAAGTCCTCGTACTCGTCCCAGACATCAAGTTCGACACCGACCGTCGTGAACACGCTCACCGGCGTGAATCCGACGGAGGTGTCGAAGTTGCAGCGACGGCCGATGTCGATGTCCGTCACGACGTCGTCGAGGTTGCACTCGGCGACGGTCACGTGGGTCGCGCCGACTGGCACGTCGCCGGTCACCTCGATGTGTCCGGTCGAGCCGGTCACCATCGTTTCGGACAGGACGATTTCCTCGGCCTGCGCGGCGGTAGCCGCCGTGAGCAGCATCGTCGTGGCCAGCAGCGCGGCTGCCACGATCCCGGCGAGTCGCCGGAGCCTCCTGGTCGTACTCATGTCAATCCCTCCTGTTGATGCCCGGCTGCAGCCCCGGGCTTGCTTGGTCGAGGAGGCTCTGCAGCCACAACTTAGGGCCCCCTAATTCTTAGGGTAACCTAATGTTCTCATCCGTGCATTGACGGCCAACTGGCAGGACTAAACCCTTCTAGGTCGTAAGCCGAAGAGCTCGTGATGACCTTCGACCGCCGACTCGCACGTGAGACCGCCCCGTTCGCCGTGGCGACCCTGCTCGGGTTCGCGATCATCCCGCTGACCAGCCACGTCGACTGGACCGGCTACGCGGAGGCGTCGGCACTGATGCTCGCTGTCGCGGCGATGGTCGTCCTTGCCCCCTGGGACCGGCTGCCGCCGATGGTGCGCGTCGTCCCGTCGCTGTTGTTCCTGATCGCGGCGGCGCTGCTGCGCGAGTCCAGCGGCGTCATCGCCGGCGTCGGGGCGCTCACCCTGATCCCGGTGTTCTGGGTCGCGCTGCACGGCAGCCGCGGCCAGCTGATCGTCCTGGTGGTCGGCGTCTGCGCGTTCTTCGTCGCGCCGGCCGTCGTGGCCGCCGATCCGGCGTTCCCGGTCAAGGTCTGGTGGCGGATCGCGCTCGTGTTCAGCACCGCCTCGGCGATCATCGGGTTCGCCGTGCAGAACCTCGTCGCGCGCGTCCGTGGCCAGGCCGCCGCGCTCGCCATCCGCGAACGTGATCTGGAGGCGGTCGCCGACCTGCTGCGCTCGCTGTCGCTGAAGACCGACGCCCGCGAGCGCATCTGCGCCGGCGTCTGCGACCTGAGCGGCGCCTACTTCGCCGTCCTACTCGAGACGAACGACGACGGTGCGCTCGAGTGCACCGCCGCGGCCGGCCTCAGCCTCTCCACGCGGACCTTCACCCAGGCAAGCGTGCTGGCTGAGCTCAATCGCGAGGAGCGACCGGCAACGCTGCTCCTGGAGCCGATCCACCACGGCGACGATGTTGCCGGCGTGCTGGTCGCGGGTTGGCGCGAGCAGCCAGCCGACGAGCGGCGGGTGCGCGGGCTCGTGCGGCTGCTGGCGACCGAGGCGGCATTCGTGATCGAGCGCGCCGACCTGCTCGGCCGGCTGACTGAGTTCGCGCTGACCGACGAGCTGACCGGCCTGCCGAACCGCCGCGCCTGGGACGAGCGCCTCGAGCAGGCGATCGCCGAACCGCAGCCGGCGTGCGTCGCGATCCTCGATCTCGACCACTTCAAGTCCTACAACGACGACCACGGCCACCAGGCCGGCGACCGCTTCCTCAAGGAGGCGGCGGCTGCCTGGCGCGCGCAGTTGCGCCCGGGTGACACCCTCGCGCGCTACGGCGGCGAGGAGTTCGTCGTGCTGCTGCGTGAGGACGACGTCGAGACCGCCCGCGGCATCGTCGACCGCCTGCGGGCGGCGACCCCGCGCGGGCAGTCGTGCTCGGCGGGCATCGCGCGCCGGGCCGGCGACGAGCCCGCCGCGGACCTGCTCGGCCGCGCCGACCATGCGCTGTACGAAGCGAAGCGGGCCGGTCGCGACCGGTCGCTGATCGCGGGCTCGGGCAGCCCAGTCGCCTGAACGCCACTTCCGCGCGTCGCTACGGTTGAGCGATGAGCCCCGGCTGGGCATCGACCTCCTACGACGCGTGGTCCGCGACGTGCGACACCCTCCACGCGCACACGCAGGTGCTCGGCAAGCTCGCGGTGAAGCTGGCACCGCCCGAGCCACAGCTCCAGCACGCGGCGCTACGGCTGACCGCCCGGGGCTGGGAGACCGGGCCGCTGCCTGCGCCCGACGGCTCCGGCGCGCTCGTCGCGGCGCTCGACCTGCACACCCACGACGCCGTCGCCGAGCACAGCGACGGCCGCATGCTGCGCGTGCCGCTGGCGCCCGACCGGCCGGTCGGCGAGGTGACGCGTGAGCTGCTGACGGGGATCAGCGAGCTCGTCGGGCCGGTCGAGATCGACCCGACCCCGCAGGAGGTCCCGTGGACCGTCCCGCTCGACGAGGACGACGAGCACGCGACCTACGACCGCGTCGAGGTCAGCGCCTACTTCGCGGCGGCGACGCGGGCGGCGCTCGTGCTCGCCGACTTCCGCGCCCCCTACCGCGGCCGCTCGACGCCGGTCAACGCCTGGTGGGGGTCGTTCGACCTGGCGGTCGGCCTCTTCTCCGGCGTGCCCGCCGATCCGCCTTCGGACGACTTCATCATGCGCAACGCGATGGACTCGCAGGAGGTCGCCGTCGGCTGGTGGCCGGGCGACCCGCGCTATCCAAAGCCGGCGTTCTACGCCTACGCCCACCCCGCGCCCGACGACTTTGCCGGCGGCAGCTTCGCGCCCGCGCCGGGCTACTGGAACGACACGCTCGGCGAGTACGTCCTCGATTGGGACGACGTCGTCGCGCAGCCGGACCCGCACGGATACGCGCTCGACTTCGCGCGCACGGCGTTCCGCCACGCCTGCCTGGTCTGCGGCTGGGACCCGGATCTCGCCGCCAGCGCCGATGGCGATCCGCCGCCGATCGCCTAATGGCGGCAGGAAACACCGGCTCGGAGCCGTAGGTAGTCCCGCAAAGCGAACTACCAAGGGGTCCCTCCTCAGATGCTCAAACGCTCTTCACTTCTGGTCCTCGCGCTCGCGCTCGGACTCTTCCTGGCCGCCTGCGGCGACGACAAGTCGGACAGCACGACGGAGGTCAGCGAGAGCGCCAGCGCCACCGTGATCCTGCCCGCGCACAACGTCTCCGCCAAGGACGGCGCCCGGGCCCACTCCGCGAGCGACGTCTACGAGTGCTCGAGCATGGACCTCGACGGTGACGTCGGCAGCGCGGCGTTCGGCGGCTTCCAGGACATCTCGGTGCGCGGCATCAGCTGCGAGACCGGCCGGACCCGGATCCTCGACGTCTACAAGACCTACGACGACGGCAAGGTCTCGTCCGAGGTCGACGGCTACGCGTGCTCGGTGATCGAGGAGCTCGGTAGTGGGATCGTGACGATCCGCTGCGTCACCTCCGACGGCAAGGACGCGTTCCGCTTCACGGCCATCCCGCAGGCGAAGAAGCGCGTCGAGCTGGTCGCCGAGTGCGGGACGTTCGGCCGCTTCTACGACGTGTCGGTCCGCGGCCAGAGCTGCCAGTCGGCGGCGACGTTCCTCGACAACACCCCGACCTCGCAGCTGACCAAGATCCCCGCGGGCAAGTCCGCGACGGTCGGCGGCAAGTCCTGCACGACGCTCTACGTCGAGGGCCAGAACCGGACCGTCCGCTGCACCCAGGGCAAGGCCGCTCTGCGCTTCAGCATCGCGACGAAGCCCTCCAACTCGCACCCGAAGAAGTACACGGAGAACGTCCAGGAGTCCTCGCAGATCGTCGCCAAGAAGACCAAGGACGTGAAGCCGTCGACCAACCACGGCCTCAGCCCGAACGTGGCGATCTCCTGCACGGCGACCGGCCCGTTCAACGCGATCACCGCCAACGGAATCAACTGCGCCGCGGTGACTGCGCTGCTGACCCAGAACGCGACCCAGATCCAGGCGATCGAGCCCGGTGCGAAGCCGGTCAAGATCGGCACCCCGCCGACCTACGCCTGCCAGCGGATCGACACCGGCAACCAGACCGACACGGTCGAGTGCACCGCCAAGAACGGCGTCTACTTCCGCGCCTCGTTCATCCCGGCGCCGACGCCGCCGCCGTCGGACGGCAACCCGCCCGCGACGACCACGCCTGCCGCCAGCCCGGCCGGCGGAGCCGCCGCACCGGACGCGGCGACCACGGCGCCGGACGACTCGACGTCCGACGACTCGGGCGACAGCTCAACCCCGTAGGTGTGCAAGATGCCCCGCGAGGCCTAGGCTTCGCGGGGCATGGAGCTCGGCGTCTACACCTTCGCGGAGCTGACTCCGGACCCTGAGACGGGGCGGACGGTCAGCGCCGAACGACGACTGGCCGACCTGCTGGAGGAGATCGAGCTGGCCGACCGCGTCGGGCTCGACGTGTTCGGAGTCGGCGAGCACCACCGGCCGGACTTCTCAGTCTCGGCCCCGGCGATCGCGCTGGCGGCCGGGGCGGCGCGGACCGAGCGAATCCGGCTGACGAGCGCCGTCTCGGTGATCAGCTCGGACGACCCGGTGCGGGTCTTCCAGGACTTCGCGACGCTTGACCTGCTGTCCGGCGGGCGGGCGGAGATCATGGCCGGCCGCGGGTCGTTCATCGAGTCGTTCCCGCTGTTCGGCTTCGACCTCGACGACTACGACACCCTGTTCGCGGAGAAGCTCCAGCTGCTGCTGGCGCTGCGCGACCAGGAGCGCGTCACGTGGAGCGGCCGCCACCGCGCGCCGCTGGTCGATCTCGGTGTCTACCCGCGCCCGCTGCAGGACTCGCTGCCGATCTGGCTCGCCGCCGGCGGCAACCCCCCGTCGGCGATCCGCGCCGGCAGGCTCGGGCTGCCGCTCGCGCTGGCGATCATCGGCGGCCAGCCGGAGCGCTTCGCCGGCTTCGCCGAGCTGCACCGCCAGGCCGCGCGCGACGCCGGCCACGAGCCGCCGCCGCTGAGCATCAACTCGCACGGCTACATCGCCGACACCGCCGAGCAGGCGGTCGCCGAGTCCTACGCCCCGTTCGCGACGATGATGGACAAGATCGGCCGCGAGCGCGGCTGGCGGCCGATGACGCCACAGGACTTCGACGCCGGCCGCACGCTGCGCGGCGCCAACTTCGTCGGCAGCCCGCAGGACGTGATCGACAAGATCCTCTTCCAACACGAGTTCTTCGGCCACCAGCGCTTCCTGCTCCAGTTCTCCGTCGGCACGCTCCCGCACGATCAGGTCATGCGCTCGATCGAGCTGTTCGGCACCGAGGTCGCACCGGTGATCCGCGAGCGCCTCGGCGCTTAGGATGGGCCGATGCCCTCGACTCGCCTCACGCTCGCCCTGCCGATCCTCGTCGCACTGCTGGTAGCCGCGGCGCCGACAAGCGCGACTGCCGCTCCGGCGGCGTCTGGGCAACTGCTCGTTGGCTTCAAGCAGGGTGCGTCGAAGGAGCGCCAGCAGGAGGTGCTCGCGGCGTTGAAGGGGCGGCTGGCGAAGCGGTTTGCCGGCATCAAGGGTGGCCGGCTGACACTCGTCAAGCCGCGCTCGGGGATCGCGCTCGCGCTGCTGCGCAAGCGGCTGGCCAATCATCCCGACGTCGCCTACGCCGAGCCCGACTACTTCCTGTTCACCCGCGCCACGAAGGCGCCGAACGATCCGCTCTACCCACTCCAGTGGGCGGTCGCCGACAACCCCGACGGGCATGACATCGACGCGCCG
Source organism: uncultured Thermoleophilaceae bacterium (assembly GCA_964629855.1). Lineage (GTDB taxonomy): Bacteria > Actinomycetota > Thermoleophilia > Solirubrobacterales > Thermoleophilaceae > JAAYBF01. The sequence goes on along the minus strand of CAZVRI010000004.1, from coordinate 40,415 downwards.
ACCGCCTGGGCGCAGCGGACCAGCTGCGCGAAGGTCGCGATCGTCGACACCGGGATCGACACCGACCATCCGGATCTCGTCAAGAACCTCTACAAGAGCGACGACAAGCCGAACAACAACAAGGACGACGACAAGAACGGCTATGTCGACGACACCTACGGCTTCGATGTCATCAAGGGCAAGGGGTCGGGCGAGGACAACAACGGCCACGGCACGCACGTCGCCGGGATCGTCGCCGGCCGCGCCAACGACGCCGTCGGCGTGTCGGGGATCTGCTGGTCGGCGAAGGTGATGCCGGTCAAGTTCATGAACGCCAAGGGCAAGGGGTCGACCTCCGACGCGATCGCGGCGATCCAGTACGCGGTCAAGAAGGGCTTCAAGATCGTCAACGGCTCGTTCGGATCGAGCTCTAAGTCGTCGGCGCTGCACGACGTCGTCGACTACGCCCAGGACCACAAGGTGCTGCTCGTCTTCGCCGCCGGCAACAACGGCCAGAACATCGACAAGCACCCCGAGTACCCGGCCGCCTACACGGACTCGAACATCCTCGCCGTCGCCGCGACCACCGACGAGGACAAGCTCGCCTCGTTCTCGAACTGGGGCTCGACCGGCGTCGACGTCGCCGCGCCCGGCGACAACGTTCTCTCGACCTATCTCAGCGGCGGCTACAAGAACCTCTCCGGCACCTCGATGGCCGCGCCCTACGCCGCCGGCGTCGCGGCGATGCTGCGCAAGCAGGAGTCCAACGCCACCTACGGGCAGCTGCGCAAGGCGATCCGCGAGAAGGTCGACAAGCCACCGGCGCTGAAGGGCAAGGTCGTCTACAACGGCCGGCTCAACGCCTGGAAGGCCTTGAAGGCGATCCCCGGCCTCGTCGACTGACGCGGCGCTCGGCCAGCTGAACGACTACCGCCGACTCGCGCGCGCGCTCGTCGAGGACCGCGCACAGCGCCTCGACGACCCGCGCGTCGAACTGCGTTCCGGAGCAGCGCCTCAACTCGGCGCGCGCGGCCGCGCTGTCCCGGGTCGCGCGATACGGCCGCCCGGCGACCATCGCGCTGTAGGCGTCACAGACAGCGATGATCCGCGAGCCAAGCGGAATGCGACTGCCGGCCAAGCCGTCGGGGTAGCCCGAACCGTCGAAGTGCTCGTGGCTCGAGCGGACGAGCACGGCGGCACGGGCGAGCGCCGGCGCCGCCGACAGGATGCGCTCGCCGATCACCGGGTGCCGCCGCACAAACGTCCACTCCTGCTCGTCGAGCGGACCCGGCTTGTCGAGCACCTGGTCGGGGATCGCGATCTTGCCCGCGTCGTGAAGCGACGCCGCCTGCAGCAGCGGCTCGCGGTCGTCCCCTGACAGCCCGAGCCGTTCGGCGACGAGATCGCAGAGAGCCGTCACCTCGTCCAGGTGAACACCTAGAGCGGGGCTGCGCTCCGAGAGGATCTTCAACAGGACGTCGGCGCTCTGGCGCCCGGCGGGAGCGCGGCCGTCCTCGCGCTTATGCGCATACATCCTGCGGTCCGCCTCGCGCAGCGCGTCGGTCGCGGTCGCCGCCTCCACAGGCAGGAGCACCGAGCCGTACGACGCCGTGACGTCGAAGCCCTCTCCGTGCTCGGCGAGTGCCGCTGCCGCAAGCTTGGTGATCGCCTCGTGGTCGCGGACCCCCGTCGCGCTCAGCACGCAGAACTCGTCGCCGCCGACCCGGTAAGCGGACGCCCAGCCCTCGAGCGCGTCCTCCAGCCGCTTGGCCATCCTGAGCAGCAGCGAGTCGCCGGCCGGATGCCCGAAGGTGTCGTTGTAGTTCTTGAAGCCGTCGAGGTCGAACAGCAGCAGGACGAGCGGCCGTGCGGTCGTCGCTTCGAGCAGCCCAAGGTCGAGGTCGGAAAGCAGGCTGCGCCGGTTGCCGAGCCCCGTGAGCGGGTCGTGAAGCGCCTGGTGGATCAGTTCCTCGGCGACCCGCCGCTGCTCGGTGACGTCCTCGACCTGGGCGATCGCGTAGCCCCGGCCGTCAGCCTCGGCGTGCAGCAGCGACACCATCGCCGTGGCCAAGCGCCCCTCTCCGCTGGCATGGTGGATCGGCAGCTCAAGCTTGACCCTGGTGTCGCCGCCGCCGTGCAGCAAGGTCCCGAGGTCCTCGATCACGCCAGCATGGTTCGCGGGGTCGACCACGAGATCGAAGCCGTTCGTCCGCAGCTGCTCGCGCGAGTACCCGGTGAGCTCGCACATCGCCTGGTTGGCCCGTTCAATTTTGATGTCGCTGGGACCGAAGGTGAACAGGACCATGCCAATCGGCGCGCCCTCGAACGCTCTGCGAGAGCGCTCCTCGCTCTCCAGCGCACGCCGGTAGGACTCCTGCGCCTCGGCCCTGAGAATCTCGTTGAGCCGCCAAGCGGCCACGCTCGCCAGACCGGCCGCGACCACGAAGCCGCCGTGGATCGCCGCCCACTTCCAGGGGTGGGCGACCGCATCGGGGTGGTTGTAGACGGCGCTTGGGTCGATAACGCCGGCGATGCCATGGTGGATCACCACATAGGCGGCGGCGACGAGGAACGGAACCCAGTCCTCGTAGAGCGCGAGCACGACAATCGTGACGAAGAAGAGGAAATGCCCCTCGATCGCGCCGTCCCAGATGTGCACGAGCAACGCACAAGCCGTCACCAACCCGAACGAGACAAGCACCGACGCGGCGCGCCGGCGGTGCTCGAAAAGGAGCGCCGCGGCGGCGATCACGAACAGGCCGGCCGCGTGCACCGCGCTGTGCGCCAAGGTGTTGCCCTGGGCGGCGCTGAAGATCGCCAGTCCCACGCCCTCGACGAACAGCAGACCGACCATCGCGTGATGGCGGTGCAGCCAAGCGTTGTCAGGCAGCGTGCGCCCTGTCGGAACCAGCAGGCGCAGCCGTGAGGCCATGCAAGGTTGAGCTTCCAATCTCCCGTCCCTCCCTGGCGCCACGCTAACGCCGCCAAGCCACCTTGTCTAGATGGCCAATAGGCCGAACAGCGGATCCGGTAGCGGGGCGGGCGCCCGCCCCAGCTCAGCGCAGGGCGTGGCAGACCGCGTCGGCCTGCGCCGAGCGGATGAGACTCGAGACGGCGGGCGATCCCTGGCCCGGGACGATCTGGGCATTGACGAAGAACGCGACCGAGCGGCGGCCATCGGCGCTGCTGGCCGCGAACAGGCGGTAGCCGGGGAACGAGCCGGTGTGGCCGTAGACCGTGCCGCAGCCGGTGCGGTAGCGGAAGAGCCCGAGCCCGGCTGAGTTGCGTCCGGGGCCAGGCGGCGACGAGGCGCCGGGACGGAAGTGCCACTGACCGCGACGCGCGTTGCGGTCGAACAGCCGGCCCCCCACGTAGGCGCGGAAGAAGCGGTTGGTGTCGGCGACCGTCGACACGATGCCGCCGGACGCCCACGCGAGCGCCGGGTTGATGACGCGGCTGACGTCCTCAGGCGGCATCCCCGGAGCGACCTCGTAGCCACGCATGAACGGTGCCGGCATCCGGACGCTGCGCGGCATGCTGGTGTTGCGCAGGCCGAGCGGGCGGTAGACGTGGCGGGCGAGCAGTCGCTCATAGGAGAGGTCGGTAGCGGCCTCGGCCATCAGGCCGACGACGATGTTGTCGGTGTCGGAGTACTCGTAGCGCGAGCCGGGCCGGAAGCGCAACGGCTTGGCGCGGACGTAGCGGACGATCTGGCGCGGCGTCAGGTAGCCGGTCGGATCGGACTGGAGCTTCTCGACGAACTTCTCGTCGCGGATGTAGTCGGGCAGGCCGCCGGTGTGAGCGAGCGCCTGGCGCAGCGTCACCCGGTTGGCGCGCGGCAGCAGGCCCGGCAGCCGCTCGCCGATCGTGTCGTCGAGGCTGAGCTTGCCGGCCGAGACCAGGGCGAGCGCGACCGCTCCGGAGAACGCCTTCGCGACGCTGGCGATCCGCGCGTGGTCGCCGGCACGCGGCGGCCTGGCGGCGGGAACGTCGGCCACTCCGCGACGGCGGTACTCGACCTTGCCGTTGCGCTGGATCAGCACCGATACGCCGGGCGGACCCTCGGGTGCCGCCGCGATCTGGTCGAGCTTCGCGTTCAGCACGGCGGCGGTTCCGGCCGGCGTGACGGCCCCGGCCGTGGTGGGAGCGGCGGCGATCGCCGCAATCGACAGAGCGAGACAGCAGAGCGGGCGCATCGGACAAGGCTAACGTTGGCCGCGTGACCGACGACGCTCGCGTCAAGCGCCTCACGCTGATCGCGGCGATCCTGGGGTCGGGGGTGGTGTTCCTCGACGGGACCGTCGTCAACGTGGCGCTGCCGGCGATCGTCGACGAGCTCGACACCGGGTTCGTCGCGCAGCAGTGGATCGTCGAGGCCTACCTGCTGACGCTCGGCGCGCTGCTGCTGGTCGGCGGGTCGCTCGGCGACATCCTCGGCCGCAAGCGGGTCTTCATGGCCGGGCTGGCCGGCTTCGGCGCGACGTCGCTGCTCTGTGCGGTGGCGCCGAACGCCGAGGCGCTGATCGCGGCGCGCACCCTCCAGGGCGCCGCCGGCGCGCTGCTCGTCCCCGCGAGCCTGGCGCTGATCACCGCGACCTTCCCGGCCTCCGAGCGTGGCGCGGCGATCGGGTCGTGGACGGCCTGGACCGGGATCGCTTTCGTGATCGGTCCGCTCGGCGGCGGAGCGATCGTCGAGCACGTCTCGTGGCGCTGGATCTTCGCGATCAACGTGCCGCTGGTGCTGCTGACGCTGGCACTCGCGCGCGGGATGCGCGAGAGCTTCGACGACAGCGTCTCGAAGCGGATCGACTACCTCGGCGCGGTGCTGGTCGCATTCGGCCTTGGCGGCCCGGTGTTCGCGCTGATCGAGCAGCAGAACTACGGCTGGGGCGACCCGCTGGTCTGGCTGCCGTTCGTCGCCGGCATCGTGCTGCTCGTCGCGTTCGTCGCCCACGAGCGGCGCACCGACCATCCGATGCTGCCGCTCGGCCTGTTCCGCTCGCGCAACTTCAGCGTCGGCAACCTGTCGACGCTCGGGATCTACGGCGGGCTCGGCGCGGCCACCTTCTTCGCGACGATCTTCCTCCAGCAGGTGGCCGGCTACAGCCCCATCGCCTCCGGTCTCGCGCTGATGCCGATCACGCTCGTGATGTGGCTACTGTCGAGCCGTTTCGGCCGGCTGTCGGACCGGATCGGGCCGCGGCTGCTGATGGGCCTCGGCCCGATCGTCGCGGGCATCGGACTGATCTGGATGGGCCGGCTCGGCAGCGACGTGAACTACGTCACCGACCTGCTACCCGGCGTGCTGGTCTTCTCGCTCGGCCTGTCGGCGACGGTAGCGCCGCTGACGACGACGGTGCTCGGCTCGGTGCCGGAGCACAACGCCGGCGTGGCGAGCGGCGTCAACAACCAGGTCGCACGCGTCGCTGGGCTGCTCGCGATTGCCGTTCTCGGCGCGGTCGTCGCGGCACGCTTCGAGACCGTGCTCGACGAGCGCGCGGCCGCGCTGCCCGCCCCAGTGCGCGCAGCGGTCGAGGACGCCCGGCCGCTCTCAGGCGGCGTCGACGGCCGCCCGGCGCTCGACCGCCCGGTCGAGAGCGCGTCGGTCTCCGCCTACCGCGCCGGGATGGCGGTCGGCGGCGGACTGGTGATCGTCGGTGGCGTGATCTCGCTGCTCGGGATCGCCAACCCGCGCCGCCGCGAGGAGGAGGCTGTGCCTGAGCCCGCCGAGCTGGCGCCGGCCTTCGCCACCGCGTCCTATGGCCCTTGTCCGCCTGTCGAGGACTGACCGACAGATCTTCGACGCGCGTACATACGTGGATCCACCGCCGCTGGCGAACATCGACGTATGCCTGGACGCGGTGGACAGATCGTGGCGTTCGGAGGCGGTGGCTTCTCGATGGAGGCCGGCAACCCCCTCCTCGACGACTACGTGCTGTCACTCACGGGCAAGGCGCGCCCGAAGGTCTGCTTCCTCCCCACCGCGTCGGGCGACGCCGACCACTACATCGTCCGCTTCTACCGCCAGTTCGCGACGCGAGCGGACGCCAGCCACGTCTCGCTGTTCCGGCGCGACCGCGAGGGCGTCGAGAGCGACTTCGCCAACCACCTGCTGGCGCAGGACCTGATCTACGTCGGCGGCGGCAACGTCGTCAGCCTGCTCGGCACCTGGCGCGCCCACGGCCTGCACGCCGTGCTGCGGCGGGCGTGGCGGCAGGGTGTCGTGCTGTGCGGGCCGTCGGCCGGCTCGCTGTGTTGGTTCGCGGAGGCGTTGACCGCGTTCCACTCCGACCCCTACCGCGTCCAGGGGCTGGGGCTGCTGCCGCACTCGAACTGCGTCCACTACGACGCCGAGCCGCAGCGGCGCGAGGAGTACCGCCGCTTCGTCGGCGACGGGATGCGGCCCGGCTATGCCGCCGACGACGGCGCCGCGCTGCACTTCGTTGGCAAGGACCTGGCGCGCGTCGTCAGCTCGCGGCCGCACGCACGCGCCTACCGCGTCGAGCCGGTCGACGACGAAGTGGTCGAGACGCCACTCGACGTCGAGTACCTTGGGGCGCGGATGCCCGAGCTGGCCACGGCGTGAGCGGAGAAGAGGTCGTTCCGGAGGAGCGGCGGACGCTCGTCGCGCTCGGCGGCGGGGGGTTCACGATGGAGCCCGACAACCCGGCGCTCGACGACTTCGTGCTGGGGCTCGCCCCAGCACGCACGCCACGGATCCTCTTCCTGCCGACGGCCTCCGGCGACCCGACCGGCCAGATCAACGCCTTCCGCGCCCGCTTCGGCGGCCGCAACGACTGCGAGGCCGACCACCTGGCGCTGTTCAACCTCCACGGCAGCACCCGCACGCTCGAAGAGGTGGTGCGCGACCAGGACGTCATCTACGCCGGCGGCGGCTCGATGCGCAACCTGCTCGCGATCTGGCGCGCCCACGGACTCGTCGAGCTGCTGGTCGACGCGTGGGAGCGCGGCACGGTGCTCGCCGGCATCAGCGCCGGCGCGATGTGCTGGTTCGAGGGAGGGGTGACGAAGTCGAGCGGACCGCCGGAGCCGATCGCCGGACTCGGCGTCCTGCCGGGCTCACTGTCCGTCCACGCCGACGGCGAGCCGGAGCGGCTGCCGATCTGGCTGGCCGCCGTCCGCGACGGCGAGCTGCCTGGCGGCTGGGCGGCCGACGACGGCTGCGCGCTGCTGTTCCGCGGCCGCCGCTTCGACCGTGCCGTCAGCTCGCGCCCCGGTGCCGCGGCGCTGCGCGTCGACGCCGTCGAGGGCGAGCTGGTCCGGCGGCGGATCGCGGCCGAGCTGCTCGACGGGCCGTCGCTCGGCAGCGGTGTGCCGAGCGACGACATCGTCGAGCTGCGTCAGGTTCAGCGGCTACGCGGACGTCGCTGACCCTGGCTGCTCGGATCGGTCAGGGGCAGGAGATCCCGTCGTCGACACAGACCTCGACGGGAACCGAGCGGCTCCAGTTCTCGGCGTCCAGCGGCTTGCTCGCCTGGACCGAGATCGGGCCCGCCTCGTCCATCGTGAGGATCGCCTCGCCATCGCCGTCGGTGACGGCCGTCTCCGTTCCCGCGGTCACGGTGTAGCCGACCGCGTCGACCGGATCGCTCGGGTCGATGATCCAGTGGTTCGGATCCATCGGATCCTGGGTGCCGAAGATGTCCGACGGCTGCCAGGCGGTGACGTGCACCGTCAGGTCGCCGTTGATCTCGACGATGCCCGAGGGCGGGTCGAGGACCTCCAGCTCGAGCGGCACCGACTCCGGGATGTAGTTCGGATACGGACCCGAAACTCCGGCCTGCATCAGGACGGTGTCGCCGTCCTCGAGATGCTGGTCGCAGACGCCCCGGTCCGCGTAGTTGTTGTTGTCGTAGTAGATCCAGTACTCCTCGTTCGGGACCCAGGTGTGGGTCTCGCTGAGGATCTCCTCGACGTAGAGGCTGCGGTCCCAGTCGCCCTCGACCGCCTTCTCGATCGCCTGGTACGCGGTGTCGTCGTCACAGGTCTCCGGCATCGACCCGACGTTGTTCCACGTCGTCGCGTTGCCCGAGCCCGTCCCAATCTCGACCACCGTCTCGGCGAGCAGCGTTCCCGCCTCGCCCTCGACGCGAACCGTCACCTCCGGGTCCGCCACCGCGACCGCGGGCAGCGCGAGACATGCTGTCGCCAACGCGACCAATAGAGCCATTGGAACCCTCCAACGGCGAATGAATCGATCTGACATGAGTGATTCCCTCCTGTTGCGTTTGCCTAGTTCGCCAGTCGCCTGTCGCGCCTAACGGGCCGCGCGGACCCTCACCGCAATCCGCAGCGACCGCTCGCCACGGCCGACCACCAGCGTGTACCGCCCGCCTTCCATCTGGCGGGTGACACGCAGCCGCCGGAGCGTCCCGGCGGCGTACGTCCTCCCCGAGCGGGTCAGCCGTGCGCGGCTGCCTGCCCGAACGTTGCGCGCACCCTTGGTCAGGGTCGCCTTGCAGACGATGCGGCCGCGGCCCTTCGCCGCGAGCTTGCACGTCACGCGGGCATCGCGCCCCGCCCGGCCCTGGGGACCTGCCGGCCCACGCTCGCCTGCAGCGCCCGGAGCTCCGGGCGTGCCGGTCTCACCAGCCGGGCCCTGCGGCCCATCAGAGCCGGGGGCGCCGGGCTGCCCGCCCGGACCTTGGGGACCCTCCGGCCCGTCGGGGCCCTGCGGACCCGCCGCCGGAGCGACGCCGGAGCCGGTCAGCGCCACCGCGAGCTCGCCGGCGGCGTCGGAGCGGACCGCGAGCGTCGCCGTCCGCGCTCCCTCGCCGGTCGGGGCGAACCGGACGCTGGCGGTGCACTCGCCACCGACCGGGAGCGTCTCGCCGGTGCAGCCGTCGGCGGTGACCAGGAAGTCGCCCGCGTGCGCGCCGGTCGTCTGGAGCCGGCGTACGTGGAGCGGCTTCGAGCCCGCGCTGACCGTCACCGTCTGTGCCGGTCCGAGCGTCGTGCGCGGCTGCTCGCCGAAGTCGAGCGTCGCGGCCGCGACGGCCGGCGCCGCGGGAACGATCGCCAGGCTGTAACCGGCCCGGACGCCCTGCGAGATCGCGACCGCGCCGGTGACGGGCACCTGCGTCGGGTTGAGCCTGTCAACCAGGCCGCCGTCGCCGATCTGGCCGGACGCGCCGGCGCCCCACGCCCAGACGGTGCCGTCGGCCTTGAGCGCGACCGTCTGCGTCGCGCCCGCCGCCACGTCGACGACGCCGGACATGCCGACGACCGCGACGGGAGCGGTGCGGTAGGTGGTGGTGCCGTCGCCGAGCCGGCCGCCGGCGTTGTTGCCCCACGCGATCAGGGTGCCGTTGGCGAGCAGGGCGACACTGTGCAGCGCGCCGGCCGAGACCTTCGTCACCGGCGACGCGAAGCCGGTGAGGTCGACCGCCACCGGGGTGAGCTGGTTGCCATCGATCGAGCCGCCGTCGCCGAGCTTGCCGCTCGACCGGTTGCCCCATGCGAGCACGCGGCCGTCGGCGAGCAGCGCGAGGCTGTGGGTCGCTCCGGCGGACACCTGGACGACCTGCTGGCCGAACGACGAGAGATCGAGCGCGGCCGGCGCCAGACGGCCGGTCGTCGTGCCGTCGCCGAGCTGGCCGGAAGCGTTGTCGCCCCAGGCCATCGCGGTGCCGTTGCCCAGCAGCGCGAGGCTGTGGGTGTCGCCGCCCGACACCTGGGTGACGTTCGCCAGCCCGGGAACCGCGACCGGAGTCGGCGAGCCGACCGTGGTGCCGATCCCCAGCTGACCGGTGGTGTTGCGCCCGAAGGCCGCGACGGTGCCGCCCTCCAACAGCGCCAGGCCGTGATAGCGGCCCGCGGCGACGGCCGTGGCGTCGTCGATCCCGGTGACCGCGCCCCAGGTGTTGCGCGAGGTCGTCGTCCCGTCGCCGAGCTGGCCGTCGGTGTTGACCCCGGTGGCGCGCAGCGTCCCGTCGGCAAGCAGCAGCAGGCTGAACGTGCCACCGGCCGAAGCCTGGGTCGTCGACCACGGCGCGGGAAGCGCGACCGCGGAAGCACGGTTGGTGGCCGTGCCGTCGCCTAGGTTGCCGCTGGTGTTGATACCCCAGCCGAAGACGCGGCCGGGGTCGGACGCCGCCCACGCGCCGGCGGCGACGCTCCAGGCCGCGACCAGGGTCAGCGCGAATACGGCGAGCAGCGGCGCGCGGCGGCGGCGGTCTGTGGCGGTGGCAGGCATCTCGTGTGCTCCTTGGCTTGCGTTGGAGGAAGTCGTGGCTGGCGTGCGCGTCATCGGACCGTCACCCGCATGACGGCCCCGGCCACGCGTAGGCGGTAGTTGCCGCGGGCGATGGCGCGTCCCGCTTTGACGGGGCGCAGCCGGCCGAGCGGCCCAGCGGCGACGGTCCGCCCCGCGCGTGTCAGGCGAGCGCGGGTCCGCGTCGCGACGGCCCGCTTGGATCCCGTCAGCGAGACGCGGCAGGCAATCCGCGTCCGCTGCTTGCCGACGGCGCGGCAGCTCGCGGCACGGACGCGCCCGTCGCGTCCCTGGGGTCCGCGCGCACCGGCCGGCCCGCGGCCACCGGAGACACCGCGCTTGCCGGGCGACCCGCTCGGACCCGCCGGCCCCGGCCCCCCAGGAGCACCGGCGCCGCCGGGCAGACCCTCTTCGCCCGGCGGTCCCTGCCCACCGGGCGGACCGGCCGAAAGCTCGCCGCCGACGCCGGACAGCTCGGTCGCCACCGCGCCGTCCGTGCCCTCGACCGCGACGCGCAGGGTCGCCGCGCGAGCGCCGAGCGCGCTGGGGCCGAAGCGCACAGCGACGCTGCAGCTCCCGCCGGGTGCGAGCGTCGTGTCAGTGCAGCCATCGCTGGCGAGCACGAAGTCACCGGCCGCCGGCCCGGCGAGCACCGGCCGCCGCAGGACCAAGTCGGCGGTGGCGCGGTTGGTGAAGCTCACGCTCCTGGTCTCGCCCAGCGTCCCGACCGGCGGTTCGCCGAAGTCGACCGTGGCGGCGCCGAGCGCGAGCGGATGGGGCTGCTCGAGCCGCAGCGCGACAAAGTCGCCGAAGCCGACCGCCTGGCCGGCGGCGGGCGCCTCCGCGCCGCCGCCGAGGCTGACCTTCCAGCCACCATCGGCGGCACCGGAGGCCGCGCCGTTGAGGGCGGTCAGCGCACCGCCGGCGAATCCCGAACCGCTGACGCAGCCGGCGGGCAGGCTGGCCGTGGCCGCCGCCGCCAGCACGTCGGCTAGCGGCGCGCCGGCCGGCGCGGTCAGCGAGCAGAAGCGGACGTCGCCGAAGCCGGCGTCGAGCGCCAGGGCAAGCGGTACCGGCGTTCCGGCCGCGACGGCCGGCGGCGGACGCAGGCGCGGGTCGCTCGGGTTGGCGCGGACCGGCGGCGAGACGAGAAAGGCGGCGACCGTCAGCGCGCGCAACGCGTCCTGGGTCGCGTACTCGTTCGGCGTGCTGCCGCTCAGCGGCCAGGCTCCGGCTCCGGCGCCTGCCGTGAGCTGGGTCGCGATCAGCCAGTCGGTCGTCGCCTCGTCGTCGGGCGTCCATCCGGCCCCGCCGCGGCGCAGCCCGCACTCGCCCATCCCGTCGAGCGCCCAACTCGTGCTGTTGGCGTTGCCGATCTGCCCCGACGGCGACCGCTTCGAGCGGAGGAAGGCGATCCCCCCTGCGACCTCCGGGTCGGCGGCCGTGCGACCGGCGCCGCACAGCGCGGCCAGGGCAGCGCCGGTCGAGTCGATGTCGCCGGGGTGGGCGCGGGCCACGTCGTCGAGCGCCGGGTAGCTGGTGTAGCCGCCGTCGGTGTGCTGCGTCGAGGCGATGATGTCGGCGGTGCGATCGCGCAGCCACTGCGGCGCGCCGACCGCGTTGAGCGAGATCAGGCCGAAGATCGTGTGGTTGAAGACCGACGTCTTCGAGCTGAAGAAGCCGTCGCGGTAGTAGCCGGCGAGCTTGGCGGTCATGTTCTGGCCGGCCGACAGCCGCGCGGTGTCGATCCCCGCGGCGCGGCCGACGAGGATCGCCCGGGCGTAGTCGGTCGCCTGCGGCACGGACTGGCTCGACCAGGCGTTGTCGCTGGGACCAGTCCAGAGCTCGACGTAGTGGTCCTGCGCGCTCGGCAGTCCGGCGCCGGAGCGCAGGTCAGCCGCGTGGGTACCTGCGCCGGCAAGTCCGGTCAGCGCCCAGGCGGGGTCGAGACCGCCGTTGGGGCCGAGCGAGCCGGTCGGAAGCTGGCGGGCCTTGAGCCACGCCGAGGCGGCGGCGACCGCCTGGTCGACCTGCTGATCGGTCGCGGCGACGCCGGGAGCGGGCAGCACGGCGAAGCCGGCGAGCACAGCCGCCAGGGGCGTCAGTCGTCGTGCAAGGGAACCCTTCCGTAGGCGAAGCCTGGGCTGCATGTCGCTGCTCCTTATTCAGGGCGGCGACACGCACGCGGAAGCGTGAGGGCCGACGCCTATACGCGAGACGTTGAACTCCTCACAACTGGGTATTCGGGCTTGGGTTCGTCCTCCTGGATCTCCTTCCCAAGCCTTCTTTTCACTCGGCTCAGTGGTACTGCGATCCAGTCGTCACCCACACCGCTGCGCGTCAGCCCCGGATTCACACCGGAGTTCCCCGTAGTCGTGAGCGCGGCGAAGATAAGCACAACTTCGGCCCGTCCGTCAAACCGCGGATCGCGCCGACTCGCGCTTCCGTTACAGTCGGCCGCCAACTCTCATAACCGGGATCGCGGGCCAGGGAAGTCGGTGCAAAACCGACGCGGGCCCGCCACTGTGACCGAGGACACCCGCCGCATGCGCGCGGCGCAGCCACTAGGCCGAGAGGCCCGGGAAGGCGCGGCGGGACAGGCTCGGAAGCCAGGAGACCTACCGCGATCCGCAACGTCGAACCGCCCTCGCGGAAAGGGGCCCAAGACATGCACACGCGCATCGCGGCGCTCGCCGTCGCTCTCCTCCTACCAGCACTCGCCGCCACTCCCGCGGCAGCCATCCCGACCGAGCTGAACGTTCGTGTCGAGGGCGCCACGCAGACCCTGTTCGAGGGTCCGCTGCTGACCGACGGCCACGCGATCCGGGCCAGTTCCGACGGCGTCGACCGGCGTTGCGACAGCACGAACAACGGCATGTCGGAAGTGCCCGGGCCGACGCCGACGGCGGCCACCGTCGACGCGATGAAGATCGTCGGCGAGACCTTCGACGGCCAGTGGTACCCAGGCTTCGACGACTACTTCATCAAGCGTTGGGGGCCGGACGCCGAGGACCCCGACGCGTTTGCCTACTGGGGCATCCTGGTCAACGGCAGCTTCACGCCGGTCGGCGGCTGCCAGTTCGCCAACGCCGCCGGCGACGACGTGTTGTGGGTCTATGACGCTTTTATGTCGCGGCCGTTTCTGCGCCTCGCCGCGGCGGACGATCCCGCCGCCACTCCGGCGGCGCCGCTGCCGACCGTCTTCATCGACGAGGGCGAGCCGCTGACCGTCGAGGTCGAGCGTTACGCCGGCGCGATGGACGGCGGCCCGCAGGACGTGGCGCCGGTCGCCGGGGTGACGGTGGCGCCGGTCGCGACCGATCCGGCCAAGGGCTTCCAGGAGGTCCTGACCGACGACCCGGCCGCCGTCACGACCTCCGGCGATGGCAGCGTGGCCATCACCTTCGACACACCGGGCTGGCACCGGATCAAGGCAGCCAACGATGCAAGCTACGTGCGCTCGAACCGGCTCGACGTCTGTGTCCGGCCGGAGGAGGGGGGCGACTGCGGACCGCTGCCGCCGGACGCCCTCGTGCGCTCGGCGCCGAAGCCCGAGACGCCGCCGCCCGGCGACGGGCCGGGGTCGGGATCTGGCGAGCCGCCGGCGACCGGACAGGAGCCGAAGGGCACCGCCAAGCCACCGCTCGCGCAGGTCCGGATGACGAGCCCGACGGTCCGCGTCGACCGCAAGCGGGGGCGCGTCAAGGTCAGCTGGCGCGTGCTCGAGCGCGGCGTCGGCGTTCGCCGCTGGACGATCGCCGCGCGGCGCGTCGGCGGCAAGCCCGCGCGTTTCCGCCAGCTCGCCCGCGGCCGCGCCCAGACCTCGGCGTCGCTGTCGCTGCGCCGCGGGGTGAAGTTCGCGCTCCGCCTGACCGTCGTCGACAACCGCGGCCGCCGCACGACCCGCCAGCTCGGGCGCGTCCAGATCCCGCTCGGAAAGGGCAATGCGCGCTAGCCCCTTCAGGTTCCGCCGGGCCGCGCTGCTGGCCGCCTGCTGCGCGGTCGCCGTCACGGCGGCGCCCGCCGCGACGTCGGGCGCGCCCGACGGGACCAACCAGGCGCGGCTCGACCGGACCGTCCGCTTCCTCCAGGAGGTCCAGAACCCCGACGGCGGGTTCGGCGGCCGCACGGGCGGAAGCTCCGACGTGCTGTTCAGCTGCTGGGTCGCGGTCGGGCTCGCGGCGGCCGGCATCAATCCGCACGACCAGCGGCGACCCGGCAGCGCCGACCTCTACACCTACATCGAGCGCAACACCACCCGCTACGACCAGACGACCGACTACGAGCGCACGCTGCTCGCCGTGCTGGCCGCGGGCGAGTCGGGGCGCGACTTCGCCGGCATCGACCTGGTCGCGCAGATCCTCGCCCGCCAGCTCCCCGACGGCGGCTTCCCCCAGTCGACGACCGGTAAGCAAGGCTGGGTCAACTCGACGGCCTTCGCACTGCTGCCGCTCAGCCGCGTCGACGAGCCCGTGGCACAGGCAGCCGTGCAGCGCGCCGCCGACTGGCTGATCGCCAACCAGAACGAGAACGGCAGCTGGGCCTCCTCGAAGCTCGGCACCAACCAGGACGCCGACATGACCGGAGCGGTGATCCAAGCGCTCAGCCGCGCCGGGCGCGCGCGCTCCGACGCGGTCCGCCGCGCGCTCGACTTCCTGCGCGGGATGCAGGGGCCCGACGGCGGCTTCTCGGCCGTCACTCCGGGTAGCGAGACGAACACCGGCACCACCGCCTGGGTCGTCCAGGGACTGTGGGCGGCCGGCATCGACCCGCGCACCTGGGATCGCGGCGGCGGCGACCCGCTCGACTATCTCGGATCGATGCAACAGCCCGACGGCAGCATCGTCTGGACCCGCAGCACCCCCGGCCTCAACCCAGTCTGGATGACCGCCTACGCCGCGCCGGCGCTTGCCGGGCAGCCGCTGCCGGTCGCGGCGCCGCCGCGTGCGGTCGAGCCGCCGCCCGGGCAGCAGCCGACCCGGCCGGACGGGGAGCAGAAGCCAGCACCCAACAGTGGCAACGACGGCAACGGCGGCCTGCCCGGAGGACGTGGCGGCAAGGTGATCGCCGGCGGTGGCGGACGTGGCGCGCCGCTGTTCAGCCGGCCGCAGCCGCAGAGCCAGGGCCGGACGCCCGGCGGTGTCCGCGGCCTCGACCGGCGCCAAGCGGAGCGGCGGAAGCAGGCTTCGACCCGCCGACGGCGCGCTGACCATGCAGCCACCGCAACGTCGAACGGCGCCGCCAGCGCCGGCGTGGTCTCCACCGCGAGCGCCGCCCGACGCGCCGGTGCCGGCAGCGGAGACAGCGGCAACGGGCGTGGCGACGGCGGCGGGGGCGACGGCGAGGTGACCGGCACGGTGATCTCCGGCGGCGACGCGGGCACCCCCGGCCGGGGCCGCCACGAGGGGATCGCACCTGGCCTGCGGGGCGCGGAGGCCGGCGGCGACCAGGGGCCCGAGCTGGCGCTCGCGCTCGCCGGTGCGATGCTGCTGAGCGCGGGCTTCGGCATGCGACAGGAGCGCCGCGGGCCTGGCGAGGCGCGGCGGCGCCCACCGTCTGACGGCCGCCGTTGGCGACCGCGTCGCCGCTGGAGCACGGAGACGGCGCGCCCATGACCGTGCTCGCCAACGTCCACGACGACCTCGGCGACGCGCTCGCCCAGATCGCGGCCGCGCTGCAGATCCCCGTGCTGTTGCTGGCGCTGCTCTTGCTCCTGCTCTGCTCGCTCGAGGTTGGCCGTTTCGCCGGCGAGCTGTGGCGCCGTCAGGGTCGTGCCGGAGGCCGCGCGCTGCGCGACGCCACGCGCCGTGCGATCGCCGACCCGTCCCAGGCCGGCGAGCTCGCGCGCCACACCGCGAGCGACTTCGCCGGCGACGCGCTGCGCGAGATCGCCGCGGCCGGCGGCGACCAGGCCGCCATCGAGTGCGCCCTGGCCGACTACGAGCTGGCCGCCCAGCGCCGCCTCGACCGCACCCGGATGCTCGTCCGCGCCGGGCCGGCGACCGGCCTGATGGGGACGCTGATCCCGCTCGCGCCAGGACTCGCCGCACTCGGTCGCGGCGACGTGGCGTCGCTCGCCAGCGACCTCCAGATCGCGTTCGCCGCGACGGTCGTCGGCCTGCTCGTCGGCACCGTCGCCTTCGCGCTCACGCTGACGCGCACGCGGATGTACGGCGAGGATCTGGCCGCGCTCGAGCGCGCCGCGGCCCACCCCGCTCCGGCCGCCGTCCCGGTGCCGGCATGAGCCGCGTCGGCCTCGGCCGCCACGGCGGCCTGCGCGACGACAGTGGCGACCCACTCGACGGCCTGGTCAACCTGTTCGACATCGGGATCGTGCTCGCCGTCGCCTTTCTCGTCGCAGGGCTGACGCTGACCTACGACGAGCGCACCGGCCGCGCCGAGCGTGCGGCTCCCGCCGAGCGCGAGCGGCAGGCCCGCACGCTCCCCTCGCCGTCCGGTGCCCCGCCGGCGACGGGACGCGGCCATGCAGTCGGGACGGTCTACCGGCTCAGCGACGGCACGCTGGTCTACACCGAGGGCCAGAAAGGGCGCTGACCGGGCGCTCAGCGCTCGACGGGAATCGCCGGCGGCGCGCCGTTGCGGAACAGCGTGGCGATGTAGATGACGATCGTCTTCTTGCCGCCGTTGCGCGCGCGGTGGATCGTCCCGGGCTTCTCGACGATCCACTGACCCGTGCGGATCGGCGCGGTCTGGCCGGCGCGGATCGTACGGACCTTCGTCGCCTTGACCTCGGGGTTGCCGCGCCAGACGTTGACCGCGCCGGTGACGACGGTGTAGGTGAGCACGCCCTGGTCGATCCGGGCGATCTGGACGCCGGGGTGGCGGTGCAGTGCGAGCTGCGCACCCGGCTGGACATCGACGCGCGAGAGACCGAGCGTGCGGCCCTTGGCCCCGGCGGGATTGACGTCCTGGGCAAGCGCCTCGCGGACGACTGGCGCCGGGTCGCCGGCCATCTGCGCGCCTGCGTAGGCGCTGCCTGCCGCGACGGCGAGCAGGGCGCAGAGCGCCACGAGGATGGAACGGCGGCGCACGGTTACTTGTCGTCGTCGAAGTCGAAGTCGCGCGGTGGCTTCTGCTCGAACCACAGCCGGTCGTGCTCTGGAGTCTCCTGGAGGAAGTCGGGCGTCTCCTCGAGCACGTCCTCGTCGTCGCCCTCGGCGGGCGGGCCGACGTCCTCGACACGCTCGAAGCCGCGCGGCGGCGTGTCGCCGTCGGGATCGGCCTCCGGCTCCGGGTCGGCCGGCGGCTCCGCCGGCTCGGGCTCGAAGTCCCAGTCCGGCTCATCGTCCTCCGGCTCGATGGGCGCCTCTGGCTCGACTAGCGCCTCCGGCTCCGCGACCGGCTGCTCGGCAACCGGCTCGGGCTCGGGCTCGGGCTCGGGCTCGGGCTCGGGCTCGGGCTCGGGCTCGGGCGGCTCTACAACAGGCTCCGGCTCACTGGCTGCCGGCTCGGCCGCCCGTGCCTGCGGGGCGCCAAGCGCCTCCTGCTCCTGCTGCTCGACCTCGCCCTCCGAGGCGCCATGCTTGCGCTTCAGCTCAAGGTGCTCGCGGATCGCGTCGTCGAGAACGCCCATCGACCGACAGCCTACGCGACCACGACGACGCCGGTAGCATGAGATCCCTCCCACGGGGAACCTGGGGCTGTAGCTCAGCTGGAAGAGCGCTGCCTTCGCATGGCAGAGGTCAGGGGTTCGAGTCCCCTCAGCTCCATCGGAGCGGAACCCAGAAGCGATGCGGGTTCCGACTACACCGACAGCCACCCCGGGCAGATGCCGAAAGCGGCCTATATGGCGCTTGTGGCAAAACCCGTGCCAAAACCCCGGCACTCCGACTGAATCGTCGGCAATCGCCGGGACTTTGAGGGCACAAATGAGGGTCGGTCGCGTCTTCGCTTTCGATGGCGCTCCATGTTCCGCAGGCGAAGTCGAGGCAGCCGCGCTCCAGATCGAAGGAGCGATAGGCGATGGCACGACCGTCCTCACCCAAGGTCAAGGAGACCGTCCGCGCGGATGGCACGTCGAAGTTCAGGGCGCGGCTCATGGTCGACGGCGAGCGCGTGACGCTCGACCTCGGCGACGAGCGCGACGGCGCAACCCCGCTGTCGGCGGCGCGCAAGCTCAAGGACGTGCTGGAGGACATCCGGCTCGGCCGCTGGGTACCGCCCTCTGAGGCGAAGGCCCCGAAGCGCGAGCCCGGATTCGCCGAGGCCGCCCGGATGTACCTGGAGTTCAAGCGCTCGCGCCAGCTCCGGTCCAGCACCATGAACCGACTGACCTGGGCCTTCGAGACTCACCTGATCCCGTTCTTCAAGAACCGGCGACCGAGCCGAATTACCGAGCGCGACGTGGTCGCCTACACCGACCACCAGATCGAGCAGCGCAACCGGATCGCACAGCTCCGCGAGCAAGACAAGTACCTCGCCGGCCCCAAAGGCGGCGCGCTGCGCGAGCTGTCCGACGCCACGATCAACAGCACCCTGGTCTACCTCACGGGCCTGTTCACGTGGGCGGCCAAGCAGGGGTGGGGCGATCCACTCGCGAACCCGGCCGCTAGCTGGCGGCTCAAGGAGCGCCCGCGACTCAAGGCCGCCCTAGAGGCCGACGAGCTGGCCGATCTGATCGAGGCGGCCGGGACGCCCCGCCCGCTTCAGCGCCAGCGCCCGCACGTCGCCGCGCGAGCCGATCTGATCGTCCGCCTCCGCGACGAGGACGGCCTGCCGTGGAAAGCCGTCGCCAGGCGTGCGCGGGTCGCCGAGTCGACCGCGATCTACAACTACCAGGAGGCCAAGCGCCGGCAAGCCGGCCTCGGGTTCGACGAGGACCGCGCAGCCGCCGACGCCGTGTTCGTCCTGGTCCTCGCCGGCACCGGCCTGCGCGTCACCGAGCTATGCGACCTCGACGTTGGCGACGTAGACCTACGCCACGCCAAGCTCCAGGTTCTCGACTCCAAGACCGAGGCCGGAGTCCGCGAGGTCTATCTGACCGACCGTCTCGTGGAGGCCGTCACGACCTACTTCAAGTCACGCGGCCCGATGAGCCACGACGACCCCGCCTTCCCCGACAGCAACGGCCGCCGCCGCGACCAGTGCCAGGCAAACAATCAGGTCTTCGCACCCGCAACCCAACTCGCCAACAGCCGCCGCCAAGAGCGCGGCGAGCGCCCCCTACCCCACGTCACGCCCCACATCCTCCGCCACACCTACATCAGCCTCGCCCTGGAGACCGGCTACTCAGTCCCCTACGTCATGCAACAAGTCGGACACCGCGACCCCCGCATGACCATGCGCGTCTACGCCAAGGTCTGCGCGCGCCGAGACCGGGCGTTGCAGGGTGCCGCGTTCGACCGGCTTCTCGACCCGCACCGTGACGATCACCAAGACGACATTGCGGCGTAGGAGTCAGCCCTCGTCGTCGGTCGGGAGGTCACCGAACGTCGCCTCAAATTCCTCGGCGGACATCGCGCTAGATCCCATCCGTTGACGGATGGCGCCAATTCCTGTCGCGCTCTCCTCCTCGGATGGCTGGCTCTCGGGCATCCTCAGATGTCTAGCGAGTTCCGACGCTAGGCCAGCCGTCGTTACCGCAGCACGGCGGCTTTGCCTCGCGCTTAGAGCCGACCGGGCGGATCTCAAGCGTCGACGCGACCTGCTGATAGAAGGCTTCGCCATCATGCTCGCCTACGGCCACGATTGTCACTAGACCGGGATCAAACGTCGTGAGGACGCGCCAGCGCCGATCGAGATGCTTGCAGCAGTAGGCGGAGAACTCGCCGTGATCGGGAGCCAGCAGTCGGTAGCCCGCCGCTCGGCAGCCTTGGGCGCGCAACTCCGTCTCGAACTGGGCATAGCGCCTAGCTGTGGTACCCCTCAGCCCCCGGATAGCCCTTTCGGCAGACCGGGTCGCACGAACCCCAAAGCCGCTCCCGCTCGCCATGGCAGAGAACCTATCGAGCCCGTAGTCCCGGCTTGATCAACCCCGATGCGCCCAAAGGTCCGTTTCGAGATTCGCCCGAAAACGAAAACGATAAGCTAGTCTTCCTCTATGGGCTCACTGACGACACGGTCCAGAGAAGATCGAAGTCATATCGGTCTTGCCGCTGTCGATGCCGAGGAGATCTTGGAGCGACTCGCTCGCGAGCGGCAGGCTCTAGAACATGGGCCCTCCAACGACGTGCGTCCGCGTCTGAGCGATGTCTGGGAGTGGCTCGAAACTGCGCTCCAAGACCTACGCGAGGCCCTTGGCAGCGCGGGGCTAACCGTTGAGCAGACCGCGCGCCGTCTTGATGTGTCGCAGCCGACCGTTCGGAAGTGGATCAAAGAGGGGCTACTACGCCAGCTCCCCGACCGCAAGCCTTTGGAGGTTGAGCCTCGCAGCATCATTGAGGTGGAGCGGGTACTCGCGAACGTAAAGGCGAGCTATCCCTCGCGTCAGTGGACCCAGGCACTCGCGGCGTTCTTACACGACCGCGATCTATTGCAAACAGGATGGGCTTCCGAGGGGGCCGTCGACTTTCAGCGCGGTGAGTTTGTTGAGCGCGACGCCGCCCCGGACAAGGATAAGATCGTGTCCACGACACCACCAAACAAGCGCACCGTTACGCCGCATGAGCGTGGCTGGTCGGTCGACAGGCCGGGTGCCCAACGCGCCAGTTCAGTTCATGCGACGCAGCAAGAGGCAGTTGACGCCGCTCGCCAGAACCTCAAGAAGAGCGGTGGAGGCGAGCTAGTAATAAAAGGTCGCAATGGCCGGATACGCGACCAAGACACGGTCTCACCCGGCAACGATCCGCGCTCGTCGAAGGGCTAGACGCCGCCCTCCGCGTCCGGCGCGAGATTGCCTCGTGGGACAACGTTGCCTTGGGCATCGACATCCCATGCAAAGAGATCTTGGCTGATCAGGAGCCGAGCCGCTCCACCCTCGCCGGTCTCATCAAGTTGCTTCAGGAAGAGGACTGGGTCGCCCTTAGCTTCATGTACTACCTCGAAGGTGTCGAGATGGTTGGTCTCGGTCCACATCAACGCTTGGATCTCCACTGCGGGACCATCCACCGTCGGGATGAAGCGTCCTGGCGGCAAGGCCGCCCGCTGTCTGAAGACGCCCTCTTCCATAGGCGACGCATTCGCTTGCAAGACGTCGAGTATCCGCTCGGCACGTGAGCCGTCGCCATGCAGGAGATGATCCGCCCCGGTGACCTTTACTTCCAGAGCCTCTCTCGACCCGTCCGTATCGACGATCTCGATGTCGAAATCCGAGTGCACCGGAAAGTAGTTGTTAACGGTCAGGACTACGCTGCGCACGAAGTTCGTTCCATGGCGCTCAGGGTCGTAAGCGTCTAGACGTACAAGCGCTATGTCGGCATCCACGGCGACATCAAGCGCGCCCTTCGTGAAGCCCTCCGTCGTGATAACCGCCGCTGCGTCGGCACCTGTCTGCGCTCGCACGCCCACTAGAGCGTTCAGCGTCCCTTGACCGACCTTCTGATCCCAGTCCTTGCACTCAACGATCAAGCGGCTGACTGTGCCTGAGGGATCTCGCGCGACAATGTCAAGTTGGTGGTTTGCCCGCTGGCTCGGCGGGCGCTCGCGAGTGTCGTGAACAACATCCCTCCATCCAAGCGTCGCGAGCACAACCGCGCCTATCCGCTCATAGGCCGTCCCATCCTTGGATGGCACATAGCCAAACAGCTCCGTGTGCAGCTCGTCAATGCTAGGCATGGGTCGAGAGAGTAAGGCCTAGACTACGCGGCGTCGATTATCACTAGGCGAGATGCGATCCATTCGGCCCCGCATGTTACACCTCGGATCGTTCGGTTAGCCGCCTTACGCAACTCTATTCTTGGCGTTGCCGCCACTGCCCCAAGCGAAGGCCTTGCCCGTCTGCGATCAACGCCAGACAGATGACCCTTGCCACCTCATACAATGACGCCGGAACGTCGCCTTGGTTCGTCGCAAGAAGAAAGCGGTGCGCACGCTTGTTCTTTGGGGTATGCGTCAGAATATTCATCAGCCCGTGAGAAGCATTCCGCGCCTCTCGGACCAAAGCGCCCACGTACTCATCCCAAGACATCCGGCGCAAGTCAGTAGGACGATCCCAAGCCACTAGCACGGCCTTGCCGTCTGGGGTGATGCGATCCTGAAGCGTCTGGCCGTGAATATCCGAATAGAGCCGGGCGTACGAGTCATGCGCCCAACGCTTGAATCGGGAGCGCGATTGAACCGGCATCAGGTCGAACGCCCGTTCCACGCGAGGCAGCGTCGCCTTGGCACTGAGGAGTCGCATGAACTCAGTCGCGTCGTTCCCACCCGCTCCAGCGATCAAGCTGCTTGCTTTGTCAAGGGCGTCAAATGCGCCCTGCATGCGAAGAAGCGGCGGCGCCGTCACAGCGGAACCTAGTGCCGTAAAGTCCGCTAGTAGCCGCTCGACGGTGAAGTACCACGCTGCCTGAGCGTTGCTGTTCAGAGAACCGTCCTCCGCAACGAAGCGAGTGGGATCAGCGGCATGGCTGTACAGAATATCCAGGCGCCTTAGCCACCATCCGAGAAGTGCGCCCAGCTCTCCCGCACCGAGTTCTTTGACCGAAACCTTGACTCCAGGAGCCGTCGGGTGCTCGTTGACTGCTGGATGATACGAGATAGAGAGATCGTCACGGGCGGACCGACGTAGGTCGTGGTCGTTGTCGAACTGTCCAAAGAAGAACACGAACGCGCCAGGCAGCGCATCCATGGCGAACCCCGCTACTGCGGGAGAGAATGTGAGCAGCAACGGAGCAACGACCTCCACGAAACTAAGCCCGCCGGTTAGCTGAAACGCGCCAAAGTAGGTAATGCCCTCGCGGCCCTCGGCGAACTTGCTATCCGGTGCGATCGACGACTGCAAGGCAATCCTCATAGTTGTAAGGCGCTTCAGGAGAACCTCCTCGACCCCCACATACCAGAGAGAGCCGCCTGGATAGCGCTCAAAGAGCACCGGCAGCTCGCGCCGAAATAGGTGCGGGAGCCGCTCGACCTCGGTGATTGCCACCTCGACGCTTAGGCGCTGAGTCAAGGCAGCGAGCGTGTCGCTTTTGTGGAGGCGCTCCCACTGGTCACGCAGCTTCTCAGGAATTCCGAGGCCCTCAGGCTTGCTTGCCGGCGGCATGACCGCGAGAAACGCCCATGGGTCGTCCTGAACGATGTCGGTGTTAGCGTCGGCAACTTTGCGCAAGCGAAAGTATTGCCGTACGGCGCCAGCCCCCTCTCGGGGCGAGACCGCAACTCGACCTGGCTCCACGTCGTCCACTACGAAATCCGCGCCTCCAGCAAGGGAGCTACGCATTCCAGACTCATAGCCGGGTAGGAGTTGCATTACGGCCTTGTCCACAGGAGCATTGTCGGAGGCCGGGCGGCGGAACGGATAGCTGCGCGATCGGTGCCTGCCCGGTTGGGCAGCATCCGGTGGCCCGACGATGGGCCCAGGTTTGGTCGCGCCGCGCCAGCCCGCTATGGCGACCGCCCATCCAGTCATCGCGCTAGGTAGCGCTCCCGCTAGGGATGGCCGGGGGGCCGCCACTCGCGCTTGCGAGTGGGCAGGCGCGTCATGTAGAAGAGCTGGCGGACGCGCTCGGGGCCGAGCCCGTAGAGCGCGCCGACCTCGGCGAGCGACATGCCGCGCAGGTACGCCTGGTACATGTCGTGCGCGCGCTCGGCGCGAGCCTGGCGGCGGGCGTTCACGGGCGCCCTGCCCACACAATGCTACAGATGTGTAGTGGCGCGGGGGGCACGTAGCCCGTGAGATGCAGGGCGTGCCCCACGACTCACCGAAGCCCGAAGACAGGATCATCGGCCACGTCCTGCGCTCGGTGCGCGAGCGGCTTGGCCTCAGCCAAGAGGACGCGGCCGACAAGGCCGGGCTTCACCGTGCGCAGTACGGCCGGTATGAGGCCGGCCAGAACGCGCCGAGCTTCCTGACCGTGGTGCAGATCGCCACCCGCCTCGGCGTCCCGGCCTCGGAGATCGCCGAGGAAGCCGAGCGCCAGCTCAAAGGCCTCGAATAGCGAGGAGCGGGCGGACAGGGGTAGCGAACCCATACCCAGGCGATGCTACTGATGTGTAGTAGCCATCGCAACCGTTTCCCCCGAGATTGCCGGCAGTCATGGCGAAAGGGGAAAACGAAATCGTCGGAGAAGTCCTGCGCGAGTTCCGTAGCCGCACCGACCTCAGCCAAGAGGACGCCGCCCACGCCGCCGGCCTCCACCGCGCCCAGTACGGGCGCTACGAGCAAGGCCGCAACGCCGTCACGTTCGTCGTTATGCTGCGAATCGCTAGGGCGCTTGGTGTCTCAGTAGAGACCCTGGCTGCCGACATATCGAAGCGCCTGGCTCAGCAGACTAAGTAGTCCACCGCGACGAACGGCAGTACCCAGCTCTCCGTGGTGTCGGCCTACGCGGTTGCGACATCCAGGGCGTCGGCGCGATCAACTACATCGTACTTCTCGTCGCGGAGGTCAAACGCCGGCTTGGTGCCCTCAAGAACGTCGATGATCATCTGATTAATGGGAGGCGCCTCAATCGCACCTGCGGTATAGGTGATCCGGTTACCGTTCGCCTTATCAATACATGCATGAACAATCTGGTCGGCATCACAGACAACGGCGAGATTGGGGTTATGCGTAACCATGATGATCTGACGTCGTGCCTTGGCATACTTGATAGCCGGCACGAGTAGCTCCGCAACAGTCTCGTTGTCGAGGTTCTCCTCAGGCTGATCGATAACTAGCGGCCGCGAGTCACGGTCGATAAGCAGGTAGAAGATCAGTAGCAGCGTGCCCCGCTCGCCCGGCGACAACTGATTGAGGGGTTTACCTCTCCAGCTCAGCTCATACCGCGGCCGCAAGTAGTCAAGCCCAAACACATAGTTGTAGACATCCAGAACCGTAGCGCCGCTCTTTAGTTGAGATGCAAGGTCCACCGAGTCGTTCGCGCTCTGCCGCACATCTCTTACGAGATGTCTCTCCAGGTCTTCAGTAAACTCAGCGACCCCCTCCGATGACGTAAAGTCGTGGCGCTCCACGAGCGCCCTAAGACGCTCCCTCCCCTCATACTCTCCCTGGAATGTTCCACGCTTGCCGTGGTGAATCATCCCCAGGAGCTTGTCGGCCAGACCATCCACCACCATGGCCACGGAGAACCCAAGCGCACTGACGTCCTCGGCGACGCCTTGCCCGCCGATGAAGGACTCCACCGGCGCGTAAAGGCGCCGGTACTCCGCCAGTACTGCGCTCTTGGCTTGAAAAATCTCTTGAAGCAACGCGTTGCGTCGTTGCAGGACTCCTGCGATCTGCTCTGGAAGTTTGTCGAGCTGAGATATCTGGGCCTCTAGACCCGCGATGCTCGTTACGTCATTCTCGGTGCCCTGGATCTCATCACGCTTCTTCTCCCAGGTTGCGAGCGTTCGCTGGTACTCCTGGTAGCGGCGCTCGGGCTCACTCAGCTTGTGCCGTATCCCCTCAGCCTCCTTCGATGCGTCGGCACGCTCTCGCGCCGTCGACTCGGACCGACCGCGATCCAGCATGGCGGTCGAGTTCTCGATCTCCTCCATCGCGCGGGCATGAAGCGCCTCGAGGTCTGTCGTCTTGAACGTCGCCGAGAGGATGTCGTGGGGGTCAATACCGAGAAGCTCGGCGTCCGCGCCACTCTGCGCATAGAACTCCTCCACCTTCGTCTTGAAGTTCTCCACGCGGCTGAGAAGGCGCTCGGCGGCCACGCGCCTCTTCGTCATGATCGCCTGAGTCCCGCGAAGAGCCTCCAGCGCGATATCCAGCTTCTCGATATGCGCAACGACCTTCGCGAGATCCTGCTCAGCCTGTGCTCCACCAGAATTGCCGTTCGGATCACCGGGCTTGGTAACGGCGGCTGGCTTGGCCTTATGGTGCGCCTTGAGTTCTGTCCGCTTCTGCTCAAGTTTCGCTTCCAATGTCCGGCGCGCGTTGTCCGACGAACGCTCAAGCAAGTCGATGTACTCGCGATTGGCCTGATCGAGCTGCCGCTGGAGGTCGTGAATACGAGCGTCTTGCTCAGACGTGGTGTGATCGAGGAGAAGGCGGAGGCTGTCGAGGCCAAGACGCTCGGCCTGCGGCACATGCGAGAAGATCACCGACTCAAGCTCGTGATCGAACCTCGATGGGCCAGGAGACTCCTGAATCTCGTCGCAGATCCTCTCTAGACGTTGCTGCGGTATGTGCTTGACGCGTGCGGGCAGCGACGCATCCGGCTTCTCGTCAAGCCTCCGAGTATCGGAGTCACCTGAGCGCCAAAGAATCTCGGCTTCGAACTTCTCGCCAAGCCGTTGCTTGGTATTGAGAAAGCGTTTTGTGGTTAAGAAGGAGAAGTCGTCGCCACTAGCCGCATTGCCCACTAGTCCAATAATCTCGGCAAGCGCGCTCTTGCCGCTGCCCTTCTTGCCAATAATCGCTACCAGCCCAGCGTTCAGCGGTAGCGACCCGGAGAACCACTCCGGGTCTTGTTGGGCATCGGCTACCTGCGTAAAACGGACGAGATCGATCGACTTCGTTGCGCTGTCGCGTATTCGCGCTAGCGCTGGTGGCTCTGAACCGATGAAGACACGCTCAGCCGGTGCGTGCAAGACTTGCGCTAACCCATTGAAGCTTGGGTCAGCACAGATCCAAAGCTGACGATCCTCGGCGAACTCGAACAGAGCGTCGGGGCTATGCGCATCGGAACCATGAATACATGGTTTGAGAGAGTGAAACTCCGCCTTAAACGCTTCTTCGGATGGATGCCGGAGACCAAGGCCGAACTCGCGAGCGGACGGATTGGACGAGAACAGCATGTGGGACTTCTTGACCAGGAGCTTGCGAGAGAGGTGTCCTTGCCCCTCCCAAGATACGTTCGATGGGTCCTCTAGAACGAGCAAGTAGCGCTTGGCAAATGGATGATGCTTTTGCAAGACCCCTGTTATCTGGTCATGCCTGACAACGGCCTGCGTCATGCCGACTTCGAGGTCGGACAAGCCCGAGAAATTTGGATGCTCTCGCTTGAGACGCTTCCCGAGCTTCTCTAGCTGAGGGATCGTTAGCGGCGCCGTACCATCTGCGCCGTCCGGCTGAGACTCCTCAGCGAACTCAAGTCGGTTAAGAAGGTGGTCTTCGATCGTGTCGGCAGATACGCCCTCGGAAAAGAGGACATGCATATTGACGCGCGTCGACTTTGCCCCCACCTGAACGATGTCGCTCAGCCGGAACTCGATATTGGGAAGCAGCGTGATCCGACGAGCGCTTGCAGCGGCCGCTTCCCCAAGGAGGTCGGTTAGACGCTCTTCGTCCTGCTGTAGGGCGCTGAGATCCCGATAGCCCGCGACGGTGAAGTAGTCGGTGACTCCTATGACCGCGATGCGCTTGTCGATGGCGCGCTCGAAAAGCGTCTTCGCATACTGATCGAAATCATCGCCAAAGCCGTTGTTGAGCGCCGAGTATGGCGTATGGACATGGAGGTCCCAGCGCCGCCACTCGGATCCACGGCGATACGGCACGTTCGAACTAGTCGGTCCCTCCGTCACGCCGAGCATCCTAGGCCGCGCGGCGGATGCCGCAGGACGGACGAGCCGCAAGAGAAGAACAGCGGACTACGCATTCGATTACCGTTTCGGCGCGTGCCCACACCGCCTCGTAAACCATCGGGCAGGCCTTCGCATCGACAGCGGCGCGGAAGGGGACCACGCCGAAGACGGGCCGCCTGTCGCATCACGGGGGATCGGCTTGTCTTCGACGCGCGCGTTGCCGGCGCAGCTGCCGTTGACGCGATTGCCGCCTTGTCCCGCGCGCGCCATGAGAAGGTGGCTGGCCTGACGCTCGACTTCTCGCGGGCAACCCGCGCGTATCCGGACGCAATGATGCAGATCGCCGCGCACGTCGAGCATCTCCGACGAGCCCACGGAATGCACTTCGATCTGATCGCACCGTCAGATCGAGCGCTCGCCAACGTGTTCGAAGCCAGCAACTGGGCGCACATCATCAACCCCGCCATGTACGACCCCTCGCCCTACCGCGGGGATGCCCAGATGCCGGTCCGTCGCTACGACTCCGGCGCGGCTCAACAGGAGGTCGTCAACGAGGCGATGAACATCGTTCTCCACCAGATGGAGCTAGAACGGTCATCCCTGGCCGGTCTTGAGTGGGCGCTCAATGAGATCACCGACAACGTGCTCGTTCACGCCGAAGCACCGGCTGGAGGACTTGTCCAGGTCGCTACCTTCCGTGACCAGCGGCGGATCCAGTTCGCCGTCGCGGACGGAGGACGAGGGGTTCTGAAGTCGATGAAAGAGGGGTACCCAGCCCTCCGTGACGATCGGGAGGCGATTGGGGAGGCCATGAAGCAGGGGGTGACGAGAGATCTCGATGTTGGTCAGGGCAACGGCCTCGCAGGGGCACTCCGAATCGCGACCCATTCCGGCGGATCCTTCGGCTTGGCCTCCGGCAAAGCGGAGGTGCGCGTCATCCCCCGCGACGGGTCTGGCGCCGACCACGAGGAGCGGGTGGTCGATCGCGAGGGCGCTCGACGCTTCTATGGGACTTTCGTGTTCGTAGAGATCCGGACGGACCGACCCTTGACGCTCGATGACGCGCTCGACTTTGGAAAGTCGCGCGGAGTCGCCTACGACTACCTAGACGTGATCCGAAATGACTCCCCCGATTTCGTCGTGAGGATTGCTGACGAGGCGATCGGGCTTGGCTCGCGGGATTCCGGCCGCCCGGTGCGGACGAAGATCCTCAACTTGCTGCGCGGCGACCCGTCCGCGCGGGTGCTGCTGGACTGGGAGGGAGTGCCCCTTGTGTCTAGTTCGTTCGCCGACGAGGTCTTGGGGCGCCTGTTCGTAGATCTCGGACCGGTCCAGTACGCGGCACGCGTTCAGTCGGCTGGGATGGAGCCCGTCGTTCGCGATCTAGTTGATCGCTCGATTCTCCAGCGCGCCGCGCAGTCAATGGACAGCTAGGGCGCAGCGTCGCTCATAGTCCTTGGCCCTCATCCAGTCCTTCCAGAGCCACCAAGACTGGGACAGGGAGCGCCCTCGGCGGTCAATCGACCCGCTCCACCTCCGCCACACCCCTTGCCCTCCGCCTCTCCCTCCAGATCGCCACCCGCCTCCACACCGACCCGCTTCCTCCAACCCTCTCACTCCCACCCTCCGCTACCCCTTCTCACGCCATCCCCTCCAGACCGCCTCAGCAGCCATCACACACATGCACTCTCGCGGTGCGATCACACGGAACGGCCTCGGTCGCGTCTACGACCGTGGATGCTCACCATCGGCAAGATCGGCGGGACAGGCGGCGGCCAGTGGCGGTCGCCTGAGTACTACACCGAGCAGGTAGCGCGCGGCGCGGAGGACTACTACACCGGCCACGGCGAGGCTCCCGGCACCTGGACGGGCCAGGGCGCAGCTGGGCTCGGCCTAGCGGGCGAGGTCGGCGACGGCGAGTTGGAGGCCGTGTTCGAGCGCCGGCATCCGCTGAGCGGCGATCAGCTTGGTCGGGCGGCCGGGCCAGGTGCGGTGCGCGGGATCGATTTGCAGATGGCGGTCCCGAAGTCCGTCTCGACGCTCTGGGCTCTGGCTGATGAGTACGACCGTCCGGAGATCGCCGGCAAGGTCTGGGAGGCAACCCACGGCGCGGCGTCGGCGGCGTTCGACTATCTGGAGCGCCACGCCTGTACGTCACGGGCCGGGGCTGGCGGCAAGGTCGCGCTTCGGGGCGAGGGGTTCGTCGCGGCGGTGTTCCCGCATAGGTTCAGCCGCGAGGGCGATCCGCAGGTTCACGTCCACGTGCTGGTGGCAAACATGACCCATTGCGGTCGGGCGGAGGGCGTCGAGCAGGCGTGGCGGACGCTCGACGCTCGCGACCTGTTCGACCAGAAGCTCGCCGCCGGCTATCTGTTCCAGGCCGAGCTGCGCGAGCGACTGACTACAGAGCTGGGCGTCGAGTGGAGCGAGGTCCACAAGGGCGCGGCTGAGATCGTCGGCGTCCCGGCCGAGCTGACCAAGGCCCTGTCTAAGCGCCGCGCTCAGATCCTCGACGCCCTCGACCGCGACGGCCGAGCCGGCTCGGCGCGCGAGTCGGAGATCGCCGCGCTCTCGACCCGGCGAGCGAAGCAGTCGTTCGACCTCGCCGAGCAGCGCGGCCAGTGGCGGGCGCTCGCGCAGGAGCGCGGGTTCGGCCGCGACGAGCTGGCCGACACCATCGACCGCGTCCACTTCTTGCCGGCGGATCGCGGCGAGCTCGGCGCCGCCGTCTCAGAGATCGTTGGCGCCGAAGGGCTGACCGCCGAGCGGTCGGCGTTCGCTCGCCGGGACGTGGTGCGCGAGCTGGCAGCTCGCCACGCCCGAGGCGCGACGGTCGAGCAGATCGAGGAGGCGGCGGATCGACTGATCGCCTCTGACCAAGTCGTCGCGCTGGACGGGAGCGCAGCCGGCGCGACGATCCGCCCAGCCGCGCCGCTTGACCGTCGAGGCGAGCCGCTGTTGACGACGCCGGAGATGCTGGAGGTCGAGGCGCGGATGATCGATCAGGCCGCCGGCCGCGTCGGCGAGGGGGCCGGCGTCGTGGCGCTGGGGGAGGGGAAGCGGTTCGAGCGCCGGCCCGGTGGGCTGGTGCTGTCGGACGAGCAGCAGGCGATGGTCCGCCAGCTCGTCGGCTCGGGCGACGGCGTGGAGGTGGTCCGCGCGAAGGCCGGCACGGGCAAGACAACGGCGATCGACGCGGCGCGCGAGCTTTGGGAGCGCGAGGGGTATCGGGTGATCGGGGCAGCGCTCGCCGGACGGGCCGCCGACGAGTTGCACGCCCGCGCGGGGATCGACAGCTACACCGTTCACGGCCTCCTACGCGATCTGGAGCGCGGTGGCGACTGGCGATTGCCTGACCGCGCCGTCCTGGTCGTTGACGAGGCCGGGATGGTCGACACCCGCCGCCTCGCCAGGTTGCTCGACCACGCCACCGACGCCAAGGCGAAGGTCGTGCTGATCGGCGACGAGCGTCAGGTCCCGGCCGTCGAGGCCGGTGGCGGGTTCGAGGGACTAGCTGACCGGCTCGGGGCGGTCGAGCTGTCGCAGGTTCATCGCCAGAGCCATGCTTGGGACCGCTCGGCGTTGGACGAGCTGCGCCACGGCGACCTGTCGGAGTGGATCGACGCCTATGACCGACACGGTCGGCTGGTGCCGTGCCAAAGTGCCGACGAGCAGACCAGAGCGCTGGTGTCGGATTGGTACGTCGCCGCCCGCGAACACGGGATGGAGCAGACCGTGATGCTCGCCGGCCGCCGCGACGAGGTCGCCGACCTCAACCACCTCGCCCGAGCGACACGGGTGGCCGCCGGCGAGTTGGACGACGCGAGCGCCCTCACTGTCAACGGCCGCAGCTTCGCCCAGGGCGACCGGGTGCTGGCGCTGCGCAACCGTCCCGTTGACCGCGCCGACCATGACGGCCGCCATCTGCTGCGCAACGGCAACCGGGGGACGGTCGTCGGGATCGACCGCCAGGCCGTCGAGCTGACCGTCCAACTTGAGAGCGGCCCGACGGTTCGGCTGCCGTCGGACTACCTCGCAGACGGCTATGTCGATCACGGCTACGCAATGACGATTCACAAGTCCCAGGGCATGACGACGGGGCGAACGTTCGTTCTCGCTTCGCCGGATCTCGCTCGCGAGCTTGGCTACGTCGCCGCGTCCCGTCACACCGACGAGGCCCGCTTCTACGTCAACGTCCCCGACCCCGACGAGCGCCCGCCCGGCGAGCCCGCGCCCGGCGAGCCCGCGCCCGAGGATCGCGATCTGTACTCGATGTTCGAGCGCCGGCTCGGCACCGAGCGCGCCAAGCAGCTCGCCCTAGACGAGACAGAGATCGACACTCGGCTCGGCGACGTGTCCACCGCCCAACTGCTTGAGATCCAGGACCGCGGCCGGACGCTGCTGACCTCGATCCCCAACCAGGCACGCCGCGCCCGAGACGCCGCGTTGATCGAGCGAGCCGCCAGCAACCTCGCCCACATCCAGCAGCTACACGACAAAGCCCAAGCCGAGCTGGAACAACTCAGCGAAAGACGCCGCGACCGCCACCAACGCGCCCTTCTAGAAGACCGTCTCGCCCAACTCGAAGCCGCTATCGGCAACAGCCGCCAAGAGCTAGCCGACCGCACCGACCAAGCCGCCACCTTCGACCCCGACCGATGGCTCGACAAGAACGAGCTGGACGTAGTCGAGGCAGCCGCCGCAGACCGCGAGCTGGCCGTACGTCGCGCTGATGCCTACTGGCGCGCAACCCGAACGGTCTCGCTCGACGTGGACCCCGAGATCGAGCGACGACTAGGCGAGCGACCCGACAGCCCGAGCGACCGTGAGGAGTGGGAGCGAGCAGCCGCCGCCCAAGAGTCCTACGCCCTTCAATACGGACAGCTTCCTGACCCCGACATGACCGACACCGCCTCGCTCACCGGCCGACAGCTCGATGACTTCAAGCAGACGATCGACCTCGCTGAAAAGTTCGTCAACCCACCGACCCCTGACCTCGACCTTGGCCCCGACCTCGGGCCGTAGCCGGCGGGATCGACCAACGGCAGGCTGGGTAGGACGGCAAGCGCGTGGTCAGTGCTCGCAGCGCGGCGGCGAGTCGTGAGCCAGAGGCTGCTCGACGGTCGCGAGGAACAAAAAAAACCCGGCCCACGAGGGACCGGGTGGTATAGCGGCAACAGCCTAGCAAGGCACCAGGCTGCGTCACCAACTTGGCAGAGCCGAGCCGCCCTCAGCACTTGGTGGCAAAACCCGTGGCAAAACCCCCTAGAATCGCCGGTAATGCAAAGCAATGCGCGGTCGTCTCAGACCCCGCGTGTGGCGCATGGATAAGCCAATTTTCCGCTCTGTAGAGCCAGAAAGGAGGCGGATTCCGCTCCCCTTATTTTCGCCTTCGCATGGCAGAGGTCAGGGGTTCGAGTCCCCTCAGCTCCACTCTCCGCACGCGCAGAGCTGTCGCACGCGCGTGCTGTCCCGCAACACGCGCCTGGGCATGCTGCCTCGCGTGTCCTCTTCCTTCCTCGAGAACGTCGAGACGGTGACTGCGGTTATCGGCGGCTGCGCGGCGCTTGGCAGCGTCCTGATGTGCGCGCTCGAGATTCGCAACGAGGAGCGGCACTGGGACGAAGCGATCGGGTGGGGAAGCGTCGGCGGAGGGGTCGTTGGAGCGGGCTTCCTACTGATCGAGATCGGGCGGAACATATAGACTATGTGCTATGTCGGGATCGCGTAGGCCTCACATTCCAACCCTGGCCATCGGCATGTTGCTGTTCATGTCGATCGGCATGGCGCTTCAGCCTTCTCAGACCGTCCTTTACCTGATGGCGTTCGTGCTGCTGGCGGCGACCGCGAAGATGACCTACTGGCGACTGGAGCAGCAAGAGCACGCCGCAAGACGGGGTTAGGCCGTTGGTGGCCGCCTAGACTCGGCCCTCATGCGCGCGATCGTCCAGAGCTCGTTCGGGGATACGTCGGTTCTGGAGCTGGTTGAGGTGGAGCGGCCGGAGCCGGTGGGGACCGAGGTGTTGGTTCGTGTGCGAGCCGCGGGGGTCAATCCGGTCGACTGGAAGACGCGGGCGGGGAATGGGCCGTTGCGCGAGCCGCCGTTCACGGTCGGCTGGGATGTCGCTGGCGAGGTGGTCGAGCTCGGGCAGGGTGTGACGCGCTTCGCCGTTGGGGACCGTGTGCTCGGGATGCCGCGATTCCCGCGTGAGGCGGCCGGTTATGCCGAGTATGTGACCGCGCCGTCGCGCCAGCTGGTCCGTACTCCCGACGTGCTGAGCGACGTCGAGGCGGGCGCGCTGCCGCTGGCGGCGCTGACGGCTTGGCAGGCGCTGGTCGACATCGCCGCTGTCGGCGCGGGGGACCGCGTACTCGTCCACGCGGCGGCGGGTGGCGTTGGCCATCTGGCGGTGCAGATCGCCAAGAGCCGCGGCGCGTATGTGATCGGGACGGCGCGCGCGGCACACCACGACTTCCTGGCCGAGATCGGCGTCGACGAGACGATCGACTACACCGCCCAGGACGCCGGCGCCACCGTCCGCGACGCCGACCTCGTGCTCGACCTGGTCGGCGGCGACATCGGCCTGCGCTCGCTGCCCGCGCTGCGCGACGGCGGCCTGCTGATCCTGGTCCCGTCGAGCTCCGACCGCGCCGCACTCGAGCAGGCCGCCGGCGACCGCGTCCGGGTGACGAACATGCTCGTCGAGCCCGACCGCGCCGACCTCGAGGCGATTACCGCGCTGGTCGAGTCTGGCGCGCTGCGCGTCCACGTCGCCCGCACCTTCCCACTCGCCGAGGCGGCCGCCGCGCACGAGCTGGGCGAGCGTGGGGAGATCGGCGGCGGCAAGCTGGTCCTCCTCCCGTGAAGGTCTTCGTCACTGGAGCCGGCGGCTTCATCGGGCGAGCTGTCGCCGAGCGGTTCCGCGACCAGGGAGCCGAGGTCGCGGGCGTCGACCTCGCCGCCGATCCGGAGCGCGGCATCACCGCGGGTGACATCGCGGCGGCGGGCCCGTGGCAGGAGGCGGCCACCGGCGCGGACGTCATCGTCCACACGGCGGCGATCGTCTCGAACGCCTACGACGTCGACGAGAGCTGGCGCGTCAACGTGCTCGGAACCCGCAACGCGCTCGACGCAGCCGCGGCGGCGGGCGCGCGGCGCTTCGTTCACCTCTCCTCCGTGCGCGCCTTCTCCGACCTCGGCTTCCCCGACGGGGTCGACGAGCGGCATCCCGTGCGCCCCGACGGCAACCCCTATGTCGACACGAAGATCGCCAGCGAGCAGGTCGTGCTGCAGGCGCACGCGGCCGGCGAGGTCGAGTGCGCGATCGCCCGTCCCGGCGACGTCTACGGCCCCGGCTCGCGTCCGTGGACCGTGCTGCCGCTCGAGATCATCAAGTCGAACCGCTTCATCCTGCCGGCCAACGGCCGCGGCGTCTTCAGCCCGGTCTACGTCGACGACCTGATCACCGGGCTGACACTGCTCGCGGAGCGCCCCGAGGCCGCCGGCCAGGTCTTCACGCTCGGACCGGCGCGCGGCGTCCCCGCGAAGGAGTTCTTCGGCCACTACTACCGGATGCTCGGCAAGCGCGGCCCGATCTGCCTGCCGACCCCGCTCGCCGTCGCCGCCGCCCAAGCCGCCGGCACCGCCGAGCGCCTGCGCGGCAACCGCACCGAGCTCAACGCAGCCAGCATGCGCTACCTCGCCCGTCCCGGCGGCTACTCGATCGACAAGGCCCGCCGCCTACTTGGCTACGACCCCCAAGTCGACCTCGCCGAGGGCATGCGCCGCACCGAGGCCTGGCTGCGCGAGCAGCGGCTGCTCTAGAGAACGTCGAGCGCGCGCTCGATCGGGCGCGCTAGGACGGCGCGGTCGCCGTTGACGACGATTGGGCGCTGGAGCAGCTCGGGGCGCTCGACCATCGCGGCGATGACCGTGTCGTCGTTGGCTTCGGCGAGCTCGCGGGCGCCGTCCTCGCGCATCCGCAGCAGGTGGGCGGCGGAACCGCCGGTCTTGGCGAGCAGGCCGCGCAACTCGGGCTCGGTCAGGCCCTCGACGTGGTACTCGACGCGCTCGAAGTCGATGCCGCGCTCGGCGAGCAGCGCCGCCAGCTTGCGGCAGGTGGTGCAGGTCCGCTTCTCGTAGACGACGATCGCCATCGGCGCGGCCAATCTAGCGCGCCGGCTCCGGCGCGACGCGAGCGGCCCGCAGGCGAGTGGTCCACGCCAGCAGCCAGATCAAGCCGAGCATCGCCACGCCCAGCACCAACGTGGTGACCAACACCGGGGGATAGCCGCGCTCGGCGACGTCGATGAACGGGTACGGGTACCAGTCGACGATCGCGCCGCGGACCAGCGTGTAGGCGATGAAGGCGGCCGGGTAGGCGATCCAGACGACCGCGCGGCGGAACGGGATCGCCCAGCGCGGCCGGTCGATCGCCCAGTCGACCACCAGCGCAATCGGCATCAGGTAGTGCAGGACGACGTTCGTGGGGCGCAGCAGGTTCGGCTCGTCGGCCGCCAGCAGCGCCGAGTAGATGACGCCGGTCGTCGCGATGTACAGCGTTGCGCCGCCGCGCCACATGTCGACGCGCTCGCTTGCCGGCCTGTGCCGCAGCACGGCCGCGCCGGCGACCAGCAGAACCCCGGCCGCGATCAGGTTGCTCTGGATCGTGAAGTAGCTGAAGAAGTTCGCGGCGCTGAACGCCGGGGCGTCACTGGACTCGACCAGGCGCGCCACCACCGCCACGAACGCGAGCAGCCCGAGCACGACCCGCGCCCCTCCCAGTGCTGGCCCGCTCATCGGGCCATCCTAAGCGCGCCCGCGGCTCAGCTGACGCCGGCGCGGCGGCGGCTGTTGCCGCGGTACAGCTCGAGGAAGACTGGGATCAGCGACAGGCCGACAATCGCGATCAGGACGAACTCGATGTTTGCCTTGACCCACTCGACCTGACCGAGGAAGTAGCCGAGCGTCGTGACCCCGACCCCCCACAGCACGCCACCGACGATGTTGTAGGTGAGGAAGGTGCGGTACTCCATCCGCGCGACACCGGCGACGACCGGTGCGAACGTGCGGATGATCGGGACGAAGCGGGCGAGGATGATCGTCCGCGGTCCATGGCGGTCGAAGAACTCCTGGGCGCGGTCGACGTTCTCGCGATGGAAGAAGCGGCTCTCGGGCCGGTTGAAGATCGCCGGACCGGCCTTGCGGCCGATCACGTAGCCGACCTGGTCGCCGGCGATCGCCGCGATCGGGATCGTCACCAGCAGCACCCACAGGTCCGGCAGCACGTCGTTGGCCGACAGCAGCCCGGCGGTGAACAGCAGCGAGTCGCCCGGCAGGAAGAAGCCGACCAGCAGGCCCGACTCGATGAAGACGATCGCCAGCACGCCGAGCATGCCGAACGTCTCGATCAGCTTCTCGGGATCGAGCCAGCCCGGCCCGAGGGCGATCGGCAAGTTCATCGCGGTCATCCGGGGGACCGTAGCGGGCGCGCCGGCCCCGGCGACCGCCGGTGGACCGTCAGCTAGGCGGCAGGATCTTGCGGATGCCCGCGATCAGCGACCGATTGCCCGCCCGCAGCAGCGGGCCGGCGAAGCGGGCGAGCAGGTGGGCGCCCGGGATCTTCGGGTCGAGCGCGAACGTCCAGGTCAGGCGCGTGCCGCCGCTCGCGGTCGGCTCGAGCACGAAGTCCTCGGCGAGCGCGTTCAGCACCGGCCGCGTCACGCCAGCGACATGAAAGGTCGCCCGGCGTCCCTCCTCCCAGCGGTAGAAGTGCTCCTCGAGCGTGAACAGCCGCGCGACGCGGATCGCCCTCACGGAGCCCTCGCCCAGCGGCCGCGGCGTCAGCCAGCGCAGCCGATCGAGCACCGGCGCCCACGACCACATCTCGTCGCTGCCGAGCGCCTCCCAGACCTGGGCCGGGGTCGCGTCGAGCTCGAGCGTCACCGGGATCACGAGCGCTGCGGTCTCGAAGATGGCGTCGCCATCGGCTCGGGCGGGATAGGTCACGCGTGGCAGGATTGCAGCGTGGCCGCCACGACGACGCCTCGTCTTCACGCCACCCTGCGCGAGGGCGAGACAGTCGCGCCGATCGAGCTGTTCTTCGACCTCGTCTTCGTGCTCGGCTTCACCCAGTGCACGGCGCTGATGGCCGCCGACCCGACCTGGGCGGGACTCGCGCGCGGGCTGCTGGTGCTCGGCGTGCTGTGGTGGTCGTGGGTCGGCTACGCCTGGCTGACGAGCGTCGTCGACCCCGAGGAGGGCGCGGTGCGGCTGGTGATGTTCGGCGCGATGGCGGCGCTCCTGGTCGTCGCGCTCTGCGTACCGGAGGCATTCGGCGACCACGGGCTGCTGTTCGCGCTCGCCTACGCGCTCGTCCGCGTCGCGCACATCGCCCTGTTCGTGCTCGCCAGCCGCGACGACCCGAACCTGCGCAGCTCGGTGATCGGGCTCGGCGTCAGCACGGCGGTCGGGACCGGACTGCTGATCGGCGCGTCGTTCCTCGACGGGGTCCCGCAGGGTGCGCTCTGGGCGCTCGCGCTGACGCTCGACATGGGCGGGCCCTACTTCTTTGGCGCCGAGGGCTGGAAGCTGGTGCCCGAGCATTTCGCCGAGCGCCACGGGCTGATCGTGATCATCGCGCTCGGCGAGTCGATCGTCGCGATCGGGATCGGCGCCGAGCACGGCGTCGACGCCGGCGTCGTGGTCGCCGCCGTTGTCGGCGTAGCGATCGCCGCCGCGCTCTGGTGGCTCTACTTCGACGTCGTCGCGCTCGTCTCGGCGCGCCGGCTCGCCAACGCCGCGCCCGGCCGCGAGCAGAACACGATGGCGCGCGACTCCTTCTCCTACCTCCACGCCCCGATGGTCGCCGGGATCATCCTGCTCGCGCTCGGGTTGAAGAAGACGCTCGAGCACGTCGATGACCCGCTGAAGGTCGTGCCGGCGTTCGCGCTGCTCGGCGGTGTCGCGCTTTACCTGCTCGCCCACGTCGCCTTCCGCTGGCGCCACGTCCACACGCTCAACACCCGCCGGCTCGGGCTGGCGCTGATCCTGCTCGCGCTCGTGCCGGTCGCCGTCGAGCTGCCGGCCCTGGCGAGCGTGACGATCGTCGCGGTGCTCCTATGGCTCCTGATCGTCCTCGAGACGCGCAGCTACGGCGAGTCGCGCGCGCGGCTGCGCCACGAGCTGGCTCACCACTGACGGCGTAGAGTTGCCGGCACCCTCGATCGGACGACAGGAGACGTGATGCAGCTCGGGATGATCGGCCTTGGACGGATGGGCGCCAACATGGTGCTCCGGCTCATGCGCGACGGCCACGAGTGCGTCGTGTTCGACCTGAACGCGGACGCGGTCAAGCAGAGCGCGAGCGAGGGCGCGACGGGAGCGGAGAGCTTCGGCGACCTGGTTGCGAAGCTGGACAAGCCGCGGGCGGTCTGGATGATGGTCCCGGCCGGCGTCGTCGACCAGACGATCGCCGAGGTCGCGCCGCACCTCGAGGAGGGCGACACGCTGATCGACGGCGGCAACTCCTACTACCACGACGACCTGCGCCGCTCGGCGGAGCTGCGCGAGCGCGGCATCCACTACCTCGACGTCGGCGTCAGCGGCGGTGTCTGGGGCCTCGAGCGCGGCTACTGCCACATGATCGGCGGCGATGACGACGCGGTCGCGCGGCTCGACCCGATCTTCGAGTCGCTCGCGCCGGGCATCGAGGCCGCCCCGCGCACACCGGGCCGCGAGGGCGAACCCGCGCAGTCGGAGAAGGGCTACCTGCACTGCGGCCCGTCGGGCGCCGGCCACTTCGTGAAGATGGTCCACAACGGCATCGAGTACGGCGTCATGGCCGCCTACGCCGAGGGGCTGAACATCCTCCGCCACGCCAACGTCGGCAACGCCAGCCAGGAGGTCGACGCCGAGACGACCCCGCTGCGCAACCCCGAGCTGTACCAGTACGACCTCGACCTGCCGGAGGTCGCCGAGATGTGGCGCCGCGGCAGCGTCATCGGCTCCTGGCTGCTCGACCTGACTGCCAGCGCGCTGCGCAAGAGCCCCGATCTCGAGGAGTTCGGCGGCCGCGTCTCCGACTCCGGCGAGGGCCGCTGGACCGCGATCGCCGCGATCGACGAGGCCGTCCCGACCCCCGTCCTCAGCTCTGCCCTCTTCGAGCGCTTCTCCTCACGCGGCGAGGCCGACTACGCCGACCGCCTGCTCTCGGCGATGCGCTTC
This sequence comes from uncultured Thermoleophilaceae bacterium, assembly GCA_964629855.1. Taxonomy (GTDB): domain Bacteria; phylum Actinomycetota; class Thermoleophilia; order Solirubrobacterales; family Thermoleophilaceae; genus JAAYBF01. The sequence goes on along the minus strand of CAZVRI010000004.1, from coordinate 405 downwards.
GAGTTCGGCGGACATCACGAGAAGCCATCGAGCTGAGATTTCGACCCTGCTAAGCCTGGGGTATGGATAGACGCAAGCTGGGCACGCAGGGCCTCGAGGTCTCGGAGCAGGGCCTCGGCTGCATGGGGATGTCGGAGTTCTACGGCACGACCAATGACGGCGAGGCGGTGGCGACGATCCAGCGCGCGCTCGATCTGGGCGTGACTCTGCTCGACACGGCCGACATGTACGGGCCGTTCGTCAACGAGCAGCTCGTCGGGCGGGCGATCGCCGGGCGGCGGGACGAGGTCGCGCTGGCGACGAAGTTCGCCAACGTGCGCGGCGAGAACGGTGAGCGGCTGGGAATCCGTGGCGACCGCGAGTACGTGCTCGCCGCCTGCGACGCCTCGCTCCAGCGGCTCGGCG
>CAZVRI010000003.1:23673-90766 GCA_964629855.1 uncultured Thermoleophilaceae bacterium | reverse complement strand
CCGCGACGCTGAGGGTGCTGACGAACTCAGCGTCGCGGCGGAGGAGGACGCCGGGCGCGAGGTGGTCGCTATCGACACGGCGTCGAAGACGGCGGCGATGCCGGGCTGGCGGGTCGGAACGGCGGTGTCGACGCCGGGGCTGGCTCCGCGACTCGCCCAAGCAGCAGCCACGCTCAGCGGCGCGCCGAACACGCTCGCCCAGGTTGCCTTCGGAGCGTGGCTTGACGACCCGCCGGAGCTCGACCGAATGGCGCCGTACCGGCCGCGGCTGCGCGACGTGCTCGACGGCCTGGGTGCCGGTGGTCTGACGGTCCGCCCACCCGACGGCAGCTACTACGTGTGGGCGACCGCGCCCGATTCCAGCGACTTCGGCACCACTGACACCGCTCTACAACTGGCACAACAGTCCGGTGTGCTGGTCTGGCCGGGAATTCTCTTCGGGGATTCCCAAAGTGTGCGAATATCCCTGAGCGTGCCCCGCCGCGAGCTGCGAGACGGGGTGATCAGGTTCACGGACTCATGGAGGGAGGTCCGGGAGGGTGACATTCCTATTTCTAGATCCGGGCGCTGACGCCGGCAGGCGCGACGTCTACCGGCTGGCCCAGTCGCTCGGCATGGGCGTCACCCTGATCGCGCCGCGCGATCCCCACGACGCGACCGGCGTCGACGAGCGGATCGCGGCCAACCCGACTGACCCCGTCGAGGTGCTCGCGGCGACCGCCCACCTGACCGATGTCGAGGGTGTCGTCAACTGCAGCGAGTCCTGCCTGCGGACCCAGGCGGCACTTGTCGAGCGCCATGGCGTGCCAGGCATCGAGCCCGAGACCGCGGCTGTCTGCCGCGACAAGCAGCTGATGATGCGCCGCTTCGAGCAGCACGGCGTGCCGATCGGCCGGCGCCGCGTCGTGTCGAAGATCGCCGACATCCCGGAGGCGGTGCGCGACGTCGGCTGTCCCGGCGTGTTGAAGCCGAGCACCGGCGTCGCGAGCCTGTTCACGGTCCGCTTCGACTCGGAGGAGGAGCTGGACCGCTGGTTCGCCCAGTTCGACGCCGCCGCGAGCGGCCACCACTCGGCGGCGATCCGCGAGATGGACGGCCGCTGGCTGGTCGAGGAGTACCTCGACGGTCCCGGCTTCAGCGTCGAGTCCGTGACGCTCGGCGGCGAGACGACTCATGTGGCCGTCTGCAAGAAGGGCGAGATGTCACAGCCGTTCTTCCTCGAGACCGGCCACACCTGCCCCGCCCCGATCGCCGCCGATCTGCGCGAGAAGATGGAGGACGTCGCCGGCCGCGCGATCCAGGCGCTGGGAATCGCCGACGGGATCACCCACGCCGAGATGAAGCTGACCTCGCGCGGGATCCGCGTGCTGGAGGTCGGAGCGCGGATGGGCGGCGGCTCGATCCGCCAGGTCGTGCGACTGGCCACCGGCGTCGACCTGCTCGAGCTGACACTCGAGCTTGCCCGCGGACGCAAGCCGGAGATCACGCCGCTGACCGACCGCGCCGCCGCGAGCCGCAGCTGGTTCCCCGAGCGACCGTGCCTGGTGCGGGACATCTCACGGGCCGACGAGCTGCTCGACCAGCCCGGAATCGTTGCGGTCAACCGCTGGACCCAGGAGGGCGACGTCTACCGACTGCCGCCCGACGGCTACCGCGAGATCCTCGGCGTCGTCGCAACCGGCGACACGCCCGAGCAGGCGACCGAGCGCGCCGAGGGAGCAGTCGCCGAGGCCGCGCGCGGCGAGGTCGTCGAGCTGGACTACGACGAGGACGCGATCCGCAACGCGCGCCCGCGCGACCCGGACCCTGCCGACGCCGCCTCTGGCATGGCGCCGGCCAAAGAGGCCGCGGCATGAAGCTTTCGGTCTTCCGCCAGGAGGAGTTCTTCGAGGACTACGAGTTCAGCTGCGAGCTAATGCTGGCGCTCAGCGGCGCCGAGCCGATGACCGCCGCCGAGCTCGAGCGGATCGTCGGTGGCCGCCCCGACCTGGAGTCGGAGCTGGGCTACACCCCGTCCTCCGGCTATCCGGAGCTGCGCGACGCGATCGCCGCGCTGAACCCGCCGGCGGAGCGCGAGAACGTGATGGTCACGGTCGGCGCGATCGAGGCGCTGCTGATCCTGCACAACCTGCTGCTCGATCCCGGCGACGAGGTGGTCTGCCTCTGGCCGGCCTACCAGCCGCTGTACGAGCTGGCCAATGGCGCCGGCGGCAGCGTCCGCTTCGTCCGGCTGGAGCAGGGCAACGACTTCGCGATCGACCTCGGCGCGATCGAGGACGCGGTCGGGCCGCGCACGAAGGTCGTGCTGCTCAACGTGCCGCACAACCCGACCGGGCAGACGGTCCCGCCCGAGGACCTGCGCGAGCTCGCCCGGCGACTCGCGCCGCTCGGCGTCCACCTGATCGTCGACGAGGTCTTCCGCGAGATGCGCTCCGGCCACCCGGAGTCGGCTTGGGACGGTCAGGACAACCTGATCGTGATCGGCTCGATGAGCAAGTCGTACGCGCTGCCCGGGCTGCGCGTCGGCTGGCTGGTCGCCAACCCGGAGCTGGTCGTCAAGGCGCGCCAGTTCCGCAAGTACACGTCGCTGAACCCCGGCGCACGCGACCAGCTCTGGGCGCTCGCCGCGCTTCAACACCGCGACGCGATCCTCGCGCGGACCTGGGCGCTGACCGAGGACGGCGCCGAGCTGGCGACGAGCTGGATCGCCGACCATCCCGAGGACTTCGAGCTGGCGGCGCCGCCCGCGGGCGGACTCTTCTTCCCGCGCTTGCTGCGCGACATGCCGACGCTCGACTTCTGTGCCCAGCTCGTCCACGACACCGGCGTCCTGCTCGCGCCGGGAAGCGTCTGTTACGAGAGTGAGGGCTTCCTGCGTCTCGGCGTCGCGACGCCGCAGCTGGCTGCCGGCCTCGACCGACTCGACGGATGGCTGGAGCGGACGCGGGCGAAGGCGGCCGGAGGGGCGGCGGCATGAACGCCGACGAGCTCTACTTCCGCAAGTACTACGCCGAGGGCAACGCCTACGTGGTGGTCGAGGCCCAGCCGGGCGCGGTCTCGACCGCCAGCTGGATCGCCGACGACACCCGCGGTCTGGGTGGCGACGGCCTGATCATGATCGAGGGAGCGCCGGGCGAGGCGATGCACCACATGCGGGTCTTCAACGCCGACGGCTCGGAGGCGCAGTGGTGTGGCAATGGCGCCCGGGCGGCTTCGGCGCTGATCGCCGAGCGTGACGATCTTCGCGAGGGCGAGGCCGTCACGATCACCAGCGGCGGCGGCACCGCCCAGCACGTGCTGCTCGACCGCGAGACCTGGACGTTCCGCGCCGAGATGCCGGTGCCCGCCGACCCAATCGTCGAAATCGCTGAGGACCGGCGACTGGTGCAGACGCTGATCGGCGCGCCGCATCTCGTCGTCTTCGGCCCGCGGCCGACCGGCGAGCAGCTCGACGCCGCCGGCGCGGCGCTCTGCGCGGCGCGGCCCGGGGGAACCAACGTGATGTTCGCGTCGCGCGACGGCGACGGTGGGCTGACGGTGACGCCTTGGGAGCGCGGCGTCGGCCCGGTGCTCGGCTGCGCCACGGGCGCTGCCGCCGCCGCGATCGCGGCCGAGCAGGTGCTCGGCGAGCCGCCCGGCAGCGGCGTGGTCCGTCAGCCCGGCGGCGCGATCGACGTGCGCTGGGACAGTGCAGCAAGGGTGCTCGAGATGACGGGCACGGCGCGACTGGTGGCGACCGGGACGGTCGCGCTGAACCGCGCGGAGAGACCGCTGGCCGGAATTCCGGTCACCGGATAGGAACGGAAACCAGTTGCTCGGGAGGGGAGCACAAGTGCCAAAGATCATGATCGTCGACAACGGGAGTCTTTCGACGGACGTTCTGGCGGCCCGTCTGGAAGGCCTCGGCGCAGAGACGACGATCGTCTCACTCGGCGAGCTGTCCCCGGACATGGCCTCGGAGGGCGCATACGACGGCGTGGTGCTGACCGGCACCGACGTCCCGTCGACGACTCCGTACGTGTACGAAAACGAGCTCGAGCTGATCCGCCGCACCGAGGTGCCGCTGCTAGGCATCTGCGGCGGAATGCACCTGATCGGCAAGGCCCATGGAGTCGGCATCGGCGACTGCAAGCACGCGGTCGGCAAGACACCGGTCCATGTCGACGCCGCGGACGCTCTCTTCGACAGCCTGGAGAGCCCGGCGCTGCTGTTCGAGCGGCACCGCTATCAGCTGATGGACGTGCCCGAGGGGTTCCGGCGGATCGCCTGGGGAGACCACTGCCACACGGAGGGAATCCGGCACGCCGAGCGGCCCACGTACGGCCTCCAGGCACACGTCGAGTTCCGGCCCGAGGGCAAGGTCATTTTGCGTAACTTCGTGTCGCTGCTGAGCCTTGACGCGACAGTGGCCGCTTAGGTAGTGTGACCACACGGAGGGAAGAGAACGGGAGGGAGTTCTCGGTAGCACCAAATCATGCGTTCGTAGCTCAATCGGTACATGGGTAGTCCACGGGGTTAGCCAGTTCTCGAATGCCAGCCTTCAAGCCGACTTCGTGTCGGTGGCGGGATGTCCTCACGGACCGTTCGTCTCTCTGGCGCCCAATCCGGCCTATCTAAGAGCAGCGGCCTTTCAAGCCGCAGATACGGGTTCGAGTCCCGTCGGGCGCACTAGCCGTTTTTTCAACGAAAGTTAGTCGGTTCGACGTGCCCAACCACCAATACGTACTCACACTCAGCGCCACCCCCGGCGGCCGCGACCTCAGCAGCCTGCGAGGCCACGCGATCGCCGACGCCCACGTGCGCTTTCGCCGGATGGGCGGCGACGACGTGCTGTTCGAGCCCGAGATCGACGCGGCGACGATCGAGCGCTGGGGCCAGTGGCTGCTCGAGCAGCTCGACGCCGGCGACGGGATGTATCAGCGCAGCGGAGAGGGCTGGCGGCTGCGCTGCGGCAAGCTGCACGGCGAGAGCGAGCGGCGGCTCGACGAGCTGAGCGGCTGGAGCGACAAGGCGCTCAACGGCCAGCGCGAGCTGCTCGAGCACGTCGACGACCCGGGCGACACCGGCAACGAGCTCGAGCAGAGCCTGTCGAAGCTGGCCGCGGCCGGCTGGAACGTCGACTCGAAGAAGGACAAGGGACCGCCGACCATCTTCTACGCGGCGGGCGACATGCCTCTGTCCACCGCCGACGACTGGCGCACCCCGGACACGCTCCACCCACGCTTCGCAGCCGCACTTGCGCTACTCGTCGCGACGCTGCCTGCAGACGCGCGCGACAGCGATCCCGCCGCCCGGGCCGGAGACCTGGCCGCCCGCCTGCCCGCGCTTGCCGTCGTGGGCGACGGCGCGGGCCCCGTCCTGCTGGACCTGCGCACGATCGCCAAGGCACTGCGCGACGCCGGCGCCCTCGGACTCGACAGCGGCGAGCCGGTCGCTCCAGCGCTCGCGCACGGCCAGTTCAAGCTGCGCGCGGTCAAACGCAAGCGGTCGGCCTCGACGAACGGCGCAGGCGCGGACTCGTCCGACCCAAACGACGCCGACGCGCTGATCGCCGCTCACGGCGAGGACGCCCTGCGCTTCGCCCTGCTGCACGCCGCGGCGCCGCGGAAGCGCTTCTCGGCGACCGACGACATCCTTGGCTACAGCGCCGGCTTCCTGCGGGATCTGGGCGAGTTCGCCACCGCCCGCCTCGAGGGCGCGGCCGCGGGCGCACGGATCGACAGCTCGGACGGACTGCGGCGGCGCCTCGCGGGCTGGTGCGACACAGCAGTCGCCCGGTCGACTGAGAACCACGCGCAACTCGACCTGCACCGGGCGACCCGCAACGCAATCACCTTGCTCGTCCGCATCAAGGACTTCGACGCGCGCGTCACGGAGAGTCGCGACGAGCCAGCCGCTGCCGACCGGGAGGCTGTCGCCGCCGCCCTCGCGGTCCTCGCCCTCCTGCTGGCACCGCTAGCCCCGACGGCCGCCGACGAGCTCTGGCAGAGCACCGGCAATTCCGGCTCACTAGCGGACGCTGACTGGCCCAGCCCTCAGCGCGCGGCCGCCGCGGCCTGACCAGACCGACTTGCAGCCGGCGCCGCATCTGGATAGCCTCGCGTTCTTATCCTGTTCCCGTGGTCGTAGGGGAGGGAACGGGTGTGCCATGCGACGCGGCACGAGAGTGCAAGCGTCGTGGGTGGGGAACCATAGGGCCCCGGCGGAGACGCCGGGGCCCTATGCACTCCAGTGAGGAAATTTTCGGTGAAGGAGCGACGCCGAGGGTCGCTCTAGCCGGGCCGCTATGGGCGCCGCGGCCCCGGGCGAGAGTCGGGGCGCTGACGCGACGGCACGACCGACCTACGTGCTGTCGGGAGCACCCGGGATCGGCGGCCTTTCACACCGCGGCTCGGCGCCGCGACCGCTTCCAGATGCTCCAGCTACGTAGGCCTTCTCCACTTCCCCTTCCCTCCTTCGGGGGAGCAATATCCGGAACCCTCCCCGGACTGCAGACACGAACTTACCGAGCAGGAAGAGTTACGTCAAGCAAGGTCGGCGACGTCGTCGACGAGGTCGAGCTGCTCGTCAAGCCGAGTGATCGAGAAGACGCGCTGAACCGTTTCGGGACCGCGAACGACCACGAAGCGCCGGTTCTCGCGGCGGGCGCGCTTGTCGGCGCTGACGATCACCCGCAAACCGCTCGAATCGAGGAACGTCAGCCGCGAGAGATCGAGCGCGACCACCTCCGGTCCGTCGCCCTCGACACGGCTGAGCTCCTGCTCGACCTTGGCGATCGTCGACAGGTCGAGCTCGCCGGTCAGCACCACGTGCGCGAGCCCATCGCGGGCATGCGCCTCTATCTGCAGGAGGGTCACGCGCTCAACCTATCGCGCGGGCGCAGCGCCCGCCGCGCGAGGCTCCAGGCGAAGAACAGCTGCACCGCCGCGAACGACAGCTCGAGGGTGCGCTCGGTGACCGCATTCGCGAGAACCGTTCCGGCCAAGACGCCGAGCGGCGAGAGGATCCCGACGATCAGCCCGTCACGGACGCGCAGATTCCCGTAGCGCCCCTGTCGCCAGGCACCGACGAGCGCCACGAAGACGATCGCCAGCAGCGACGTGGACTGGGCCTCCAGCTGCGTCAGCCCGAGGAAGATCACGAGCCCCGGCACGAACAGCACGCCACCGCCGACGCCGACCAGCCCGCCGAGCATCCCCGCGCAGAAGCCGATCGCCAGCAGGCCGGTGACGTCGAGCGCGTCCATCAGAACACCAGCACCGCCGCCGAGACCACCAGCAGCACCGCGAAGATCCCTGCCACTGCGCGCTCGGGTATCCGCTGCTGCAGGGCGGTACCGGCGACCACCCCGGCCATCGCCGGGATCCCGATCAGGATGCCCGCGCCGACATGGACGTTGCCGTAGGTCCCCTGCGCGAACGCCGCCAGCGTCGCGATGACGATGATCGCCAGCAACGAAGTTCCGGTCGCCTCGCGCTCGCCGTAGCCGAACCAGAGGATCAGCAGCGGCACGATCACCGTGCCCCCGCCGACCCCGAACAGCCCGCTGAACGCCCCACCGACGGTGGCGATCACGACGAGCTTCGGCAGCCGGGACGCCATCGCGAGGCATACTACGTCGCGTGTCCGCGCCCACGGCAGAGACGCTGCGGGAGAGCCTGCGCCCGTTGACCGAGGATCCCCAGCGGGCGGCGATCTTCTGCGACATCGACGGAACGCTGGCGCCGATCGTCCGACGGCCCGAGGAGGCGCACGTGCGCGAGGAGATCTCGCTGCTGCTGAGCCGTCTCGGACGCCGCTACGGCTGTGTGGCCTGCGTATCGGGTCGGCCCGTCGCCGAGGCGCGCCGACTGGTCGGCGTGGGCAGCATCGCCTACGCCGGCGCCCATGGTGCCGAGCTGCTGCACGCCGGAGAGAAGAAGCCCGCGCTCGCGCCCGCGTTCGCCAGCTGGGAGCCGCGGGTCCGCCGCTTTGTGCAGGCGCGCGAGAACCTTCGCGAGCTACGGCTGCTGCGAATCCGCATCGAGGACAAGGGACCGATCAAGGCGTTCCACTGGCGTGACGTCCCCGACGAGCCGGCGGCCGAAAGCTGGCTAAGCAACGTCGCGCAGGAGGCCGAGACCGAGGGGTTCGCGACCCACTGGGGCCGCAAGGTGCTCGAGATCCGCCCGCCGGTCCCGATCGATAAGGGCCAGGCGGTGCGCACGCTGGTCGAGGAGACCGCTGTCCGCGCGGCGCTGTTCGCCGGCGACGACGTCACCGACCTTGACGCCTTCGACGCGCTCGACAAGCTCCGGGCCGACGGCGCGCTCAGTACGGCCGTGCGCGTCGGCGTCAGCTCGACCGAGGGACCACCGGCGATCGTCGACCGGGCCGACGTCGTCGTCGACGGGGTTCGCGGCATGGTCGACGTGCTGGCGACACTCGCCGAGTAGATGCTGTTCCGCGACTTCCTGAAGGTAGCGGTGATGCTCTTCGGCGGCGCCGGAACCGCGCTCGCGATCGTCGCCATCGCCGGCGCCAGCGGCGAGGACAGCAACATCCCGATCTACATCGCCGTTGGCTGGTGGGTGCTCGCCGCGGGCGCCGGACTCTGGCTCGGCCGCCGCAACGTGCCCACCGCCCAGATCGGCCGGCTGCTCGGCGAGGCACGCAACACCAACCAGCTCCCGAAGGTCGAGCCAGGCGCGATCGTCTTCAATCGCCTCTGGCCACTAGCCGCGGTGACCCTGATCTCCGGCGGAGTCGCCTTCCTGCTCCCCCAGATACCGGCGATCGCCGCCGGCTACGCGATCGCCGTCGCACTCACCTGGCGCAAGCAGGCCAGCGCGGTCGAGGCGATCGAGGGACGCGACGGCGTCCGCTTCTACTTCGACCGCAGTCCCCCCTTTGGCGCACCGAAGCTCCTGCGAACCCCCGGTCTGCGCAAAATCGAGCCGACACAAGAAGAGCCCACACGCGCCGTCGAACCTCTGTAGGCTCGGACGAGGAGGGAGTTCTAAGCCAGGAGGGAGCTTTGAAGATGGGTGGAAGGGCTTGGGGTCGGCTGCTGCCGTGGATTCTTGTCGTCCTGCCGGTTGCCGGCATGGGCCTTTCAAGCTGCGGGAGCGACAACGGTGAGAGTGAGAGCACCGCGGCGAAGAAGGAGGTCGTCTGGGCGGTGGCCAACGAGTCGCCGCAGACCTTCATCGAGCGGCTCGCGAAATTGATCGAGACGTCCAAGTCCAAGAAAGACTGCGCGCAGCTCGAGGAGATCTATGACCGGTCTGTCAGCCGGCTCGCGTGTCCGGCTGACAAGAAGCTCCGCGACAGCATGTCCAGCTTCAAAGTGATCGGAGTCGAGGAGCACGGCACCGGGGCGATCATCGACTACAAGTCGGGCGAGACGGCCAAGGGAGGAGCGATCGTGCTGTTCGTCTCGCCGGACCGGCGGTGGGGGATCAGCCGCTTCGGTGTCATCACGAAGCCGAGCATCGACACGAGCGACGAGGACAGCCGCGCGCAATATGACAAGGTCGTTGACTCCTACTTGGCGTCCGTGCGTGACCGTGACTGCGACACCTTCTTCAAGGTGGCGTTGACGACCCCCGACAAGAAAGAGGCTTGCAAGGACTTGTTTCCCGAGACTGCGGATCTCGGCAAGCGCTTGAAGGCCAATCCGTCCGCCAAGCCAAAATACGAGGGCGGCAACGACACGTATGGCTTTTACACGCTCGAGACGGCGCGGCCTGTTCCAGCAGAGAACACGACCATCAGCGTGGTAAGGGCGAGCGCAGGCGACAAGGACACCTATGTGGTCCTCGATGCCGCGCCAAGCCCTACCCTCGCCGACCAGCGCCGGGTTCGCAAGGAGCTACGGCAGCAGCAAGCCGAGCGAGACTCAGGCGACATGACGCCGTCGTCCAAGCCCTCGGACCCCGCGGTCACAACTCCCTGAGTTCGCTCCAGCTACGCGTGTTCGCCACGTCGTCCGCCGTCAGCCACGCGCGGCGGGCGGTGGCGACCCCGTAACGGATCAGGTCGAAGCTCTCGGCGCGGTGGGCGTCGGAGTCGATCAGCAGCTTGACGCCGGCGTCCGCGGCCGCTCGGGCGTGGACGTCAGATAGGTCGCGGCGGTTTGGGTTGGCGTTGATCTCGAGGAAGGTGCCGGTGCGGGCGGCGGCCTCGATGACGCGGTCCATGTCGACCGCGTAGGGCTCGCGCTGGCCGAGCTTGCGGCCGGTCGGGTGGCCGATCGCGCGCACGCGCGGGTTCTCGATCGCGGTGACGATCCGCTTTGTCATCTCGTCCTCGGACATCCCGAACGAGGTGTGCGCGCTGGCGATCACCCAGTCGAGCTCGGCGAGCAGCTCGTCCTCGTAGTCGAGCGAGCCGTCGGGCAGGATGTTGACCTCGCTGCCCGCCAGCACGGTGAAGCCGTCGCCGATCTTCTCGTTGGCCTTTGCCACCCGCTCGATCTGGCGCCGCAGCTCGTCGGGGGTGACGTGGTTGCCGAAGCCGTGGCTGGCTGAGTGGTCGGTGATCGCGACGTACTCGTAGCCGCGCGCCTGGGCGGCCCGTGCCATCTCCAGCACCGTCTGATGGCCGTCGGACGCGGTCGTGTGGCAGTGCAGGTCACCGCGGATGTCGCCGACCTCGATCAGCTTTGGCAGCTCGCCCGTGCGCGCTGCCGCCAGCTCGCCGCGGTCCTCGCGCAGCTCGGGCTCGATGTAGTCCATGCCCAGCCGCCTGTAGACGGCGGGCTCGTCGGCGAATCGCTCCGTCTCGCCGGTGGCGTCGTCGAGGATCCCGTACTCGCTGACGTGCAGGCCCTGCTTGACCGCGGCGGTGCGCAGCGCCTCGTTGTGGCGCCCGGAGCCGGTGAAGTGTTGAAGCAGGCTGCCGAAGCTGTCGCGCCCGACCACGCGCAGGTCGACAGCCAGGCCCTGATGGGTAATGGCCTTCGCGCCCGCGTCGCCACGGCTCGTGACCTCGTCGACGCCGGGCAGCGCCGCGAAGGCGTCGACCACGGCAGCGACGGCCTCCGCCGGCGCGTGCGTCCCGCCCGCCTCCGCGTCGGCCGCGACGGCGACGACGATGTCGAGGTCCTTGCAGGTGTCGGCCCAGCGGCGCGCGCTGCCGGCAAGCTCGGCCTGCTCGACGGTCCCGCTCGCGCGCAACCCGTCGACCAGCTCGCCGCCGACCTCGCGCGCGACCGAGAGCAGCACGCGCTCCTTGACCGACCCGTCGGCGCCCGCGGCCAGCGCCGCGAGGATCTTCTCCTCGGCCTTGGCGCCGAAGCCCGCGACGGTCCGGATCTGCTGCGCCTCGGCGGCCGCACGCAGGCTCTCGATCGAGTCGACCCCGAGCTGGTCGTGCAGCTGCCGCGCCCGCTTCGGCCCCAGGCCGGGGATTCGCGTGACCGTGACAAGCCCCGCCGGGATCTTGGCCTTCAGCTTGCGCGCCGCCGGGATCTCGTCCTCGTCGAGCAGCGCGACGATCTTCTCGGCGATCGTCTTGCCGATCCCCGGCAGCTCCTCCGCCCGCCCCTGACGCGCCAGCTCGGCGACCGACACGCCGGAGTCGCGGATCGCCTTGGCGGCGTTGCGGTAGGCGAGCACGCGGTAGACGACCGCGCCGTCGAGCTCGTAGAGCGTGCCGAGCTCGTCGAAGGCCGCGGCGATGTCGGCGTTCTTCATCGCCCTCTTCTACCCGCTAGGCGCCGCTGAACCCACCGTCGACCGGGATCACCGTCCCGGTCAGGTAGGCGCCCGCGCGCGAGGAGAGGAAGATCGTCGTGCCGGCGATGTCGTCGGGCGAACCGATCCGGCCGAGCGGGATCTGCTGCTCGACGACCGCGCGCGCATCGGGGCTATCGAGCATGAAGGCGGTCATCTTGCTCTCGAACGGGCCGGGAGCGATCGCGTTGACGGTGATGTGCTCGGAGGCGAGCCGCTTGGCGAGGTGGCGGGTCAGCTGGTGGACGGCCGCCTTGCTCGCGCTGTAGGCGTAGGACTCCATCATCGGCGGGTTGAGCCCGTCGACCGAGCCGATGTTGATCACCCGCGCCGGGTCCTCGGCGGAGCCCGCGGCGCGCAGCAGGTCGAGCGCCGCGACCGTCAGCTGGAACACGCCGCGCACGTTGGTGTCGAGCACGCGGTCCCACGCCTTGTCGGGGTAGCTGTCGATCGGCTCGCCCCAGCTCGCACCCGCGTTGTTGACCAGGATGTCGAGCCGGTCGAACCGCTCGCGCACCGCCGCCGCCAGCGCGACCGCACCCTCCTGGGTCGACAGGTCGGCCTGGACCGCGGTGCACTTGCCGATCTCCGCCAGCTCGGCCGCCGTCGCTTCGAGCTGCTCCAGCTTGCGCGAGGAGATCACCACCTCCACGCCAGCCTCGACCAGCCCGCGGGCGATCATCAATCCCACGCCGCGCGACCCTCCGGTCACGACCGCCGTCTTACCCTCCACCGAGAACAGCTCATTTGACATGGTCGGCAACCTACCGCGCAGCGCTCGCATAGGGTGTCCGCCGAATGTCCGGCGTCTGGCTGATCCTGCCGACCTACAACGAGGCGGAGAACATCGAGCGGATCGTGGCCGCCGCGCTGCCGCAGCTGGCCGCGACCGGTCTCGAGCATCGCATCCTCGTCGTCGACGACGGGTCGCCTGACGGCACCGGGCAGATCGCGGACCGGCTGGCGGCGGAGAACCCGGATGCGGTCGAGGTGCTGCACCGCACGAGCAAGGATGGCATCGGGCCCGCCTACCTCGCCGGCTTCCGCCGCGCGCTCGAGGGCGGCGCCGACCTGCTGATGGAGATGGACTCCGACTTCTCCCACGACCCCGCCGACATTCCGCGCCTGGTGGCGGCAGCGGCGCGCGCCGACCTCGTGCTCGGGTCGCGCTACGTGGACGGCGGCGGCGTGACCGACTGGGGCCTAATCCGCAGGGTGGTCAGCCGCGGGGGGTCGCTCTACGCGAAGCTGATCCTCGGCATCCCGGTCAACGATCTGACCGGTGGCTTCAAGTGCTTCCGCCGCTCGGTGCTCGAGAAGCTCAACCTCGAGGCCGTCGCTGCCGATGGCTACGGCTTCCAGATCGAGATGACTTACCGCGCCATCAAGAGCGGCTTCCGCATCGAGGAGGTCCCGATCGTCTTCCGCGATCGCACCGCGGGCACGTCCAAGATGTCTGCGAAGATCGCCGTAGAGGCATTCTGGAAGGTCCCGCTGCTGCGCTTTCGGGTGCGGTAGAGGGTCGCTATACTTTTTGAAGCATTGAACTGATCCCGACGCGCTGAAGGAGCCTAGATGGCTGGTCTCGACGCAGTGACCGACAACAACTTCCAGGCCGAGGTAGTCGAGGCCGACAAGCCGGTCCTCGTCGACTTCTGGGCCCCGTGGTGCGGTCCGTGCCGCGTCGTGGCGCCGCATCTCGAGGAGCTCGCCGGCGAGCGTGACGATCTTAGGATCGTGAAGCTCAACGTCGACGAGAACCCGCAGACCGCGGCCAGCTTCAACGTGATGTCGATCCCGACGCTGCTGCTGTTCAAGAACGGCGCGGTCGCTCACCAGATCGTCGGAGCGCTGCCGAAGAGCCGGCTGGTGCAGGAGCTCGAGCCGGCCCTCACGGCCTAGGCGAGGCAGCTATGCCGATCGTCACGATCGAGTGGTACGAGGGCCGTTCGGCCGAGCAGAAGCGCGAGATCGCGGAGAAGCTCACCGAGCTGCTGGTCGACGTGGGCAAGACCCAGCCCGACCACGTCTGGATCCGCTTCAAGGACTCCAAGCAGTCCGACTGGGCGATGGGCGGCGAGGTCCAGGGCGCCGGCGGCGAGCCGGCGCTGGGCCCGCCCGACTGAGCGGCGCGCGCCTACCCCGGTAGGCGTTAGGGTCACGGACACGCGATTACTCATGCGTCCCGTGTTCCCACGTCACATACTCGTCGCACCGCTCGCGATCGGCGCCATTGCGTTGGCTGGCGCGAGCATCACAGCCTGCGGTGGCGGCGATGACAATCCGGCGAATTCCGGCGACACCGCCACCCAGGCGCAGAGCACTCCGAGCGGCGACGGGAGCGGGAGTGGCGACAACCGGCGCACTAGCACGCCGGAGTTCAGCGGCGACCTGCCACAAGCGCGCGCTGGGGCAGAGTCCATTGACGAGGTCTACCAGAGCTTCGGCGCCGCAGTAGAGGCCGGGATCGCGTCTACCGACATCGCGGCGCGTACCACGCTTGAGAACGCTGACGACAACGAGAGCTTGACCAAGGTCTGCAATCTGATGTCGTCGGAGGCGAAGCGACAGACCATCTCCTACACAGAGACCTCCGCTGGGTTCGGTGACGTGGAGTGGACTTGTGAGAAAGCGATCGGACTGCTGCTGCGCCGCGCACGCCAGGCGGGCGGACTCAAGCGAACCCTGAGTGCGGAGGTTGTCGGCGTCAACGTGAAGGGCGACCGAGCAACGGCATCGATCCGTTTTGGGGGTAAGGGCCCGATCGCATCGGTCCCGCTGGTCAAGGAGGACGGCAAGTGGAAGCTGGCCGGGTCTCCGGGGGGCGTGAGCGGGGGGCAGTAGTTGACGTCTCGGCGGGTGGGTCTCAGACCCGCGCGACGCCGATCGAGAGGGTGCGGCCCTCGAGCTCGGCAGTCGCGCCGCCGTTGGTGTCGCCGCTGAGGTCGAGCGAGGTGGCGAGGGTCTCGCCGGTGACGTAGGCCTCGTGGGCGCGGACGGCGTCGAGCAACGCGTCGTCGCCGCCGAGGGTGAGTGAGATGCGGTCCTGGACCTCGAGGCCGGAGTCCTTGCGAGCGTTCTGGATCGCGTGGACGATCTCGCGCGCGAGCGCCTCGCGGCGAAGGTCGTCGTTCAGCTCCAAGTTGAGCGCGACGGCGTGGGTGCCGGCGCGCTCGACCTCGTAGCCGTCGAGCGGCTGGAGGGCGAGCGAGACGTCGTCGGCGCCGAGCGGATGGTCGCGGCCGTCGATCGCGACGTGGACCTCGCCGCCGTCCCGCAGCGTCGCGGCGGCACGGTCGGCGTCGAGGCCGGCAACGGCGGCGGCGACCTTCGGCATGTCCTTGCCGAAGCGCGGACCGAGCGTGCGGTAGTTCGGCTTCAGCTCGAAACGGCCGAGCTCGTCGGCCTGCGAGACGTAGCGGACCTGCTTCACGTTCAACTCGTCGAGCACGAGCGCCTCGAAGCGTCCGATCGCCTCACGCTCGCGGTCGGCGGCGACCACGACGGCCTCCGACAGCGGCTGGCGGACCTTCGCCTTCGCGGCGGCGCGGGCGGCGCGGCCGAGCTCGACGGCGTCGCGGACGACCTGCATCTGCTCCTCGAGCCGCTCATCGCGCAGCGCGGCGTCGGCCTCGGGGAAGTCGCAGAGGTGGACCGACGGCTCCGAGCCGTCGAGGTTCTCGTAGATCGCGTCGGCAACGAACGGGGTCAGCGGCGCGAGCAGCTTCGCGGTGGTGACCAGGCACTCGCGCAACGTCGCGAAGGCGGCGGGATCGCCGTCCCAGAAGCGGCGGCGCGAGCGGCGGACGTACCAGTTCGACAGCTCGTCGACGAAAGCGGCGATCGCGCGGCCGGCGGTCGTCGTGTCGTAGTCGTCGAGACGCTCGATCGCGGTGGCCGTCGTCGCCTGGAGGCGTGAGAGGACCCAGCGGTCGAGGTCGGTCAGGTCGTCCGCGACGTCGGCGAGGGCGACCGGCTCGACGTCGTTGACGTTCGCGTAGAGCACGAACAGCGCGTAGGTGTTCCACAGCGGCTTCATGAACTGGCGCACCGACTCGCCGACCGTGTCGAGCGAGAAGCGGTAGCCGTCCCACGGCTGCTTCGAGGTGAAGTAGTACCAGCGGAAGGCATCCGCCCCGTGCTGGTCGAGCACCTCCCATGGCACCACGACGTTGCCCTTCGACTTCGACATCTTCTGGCCGTTCTCGTCGAGGATCAGGCCGAGGCAGAGCACCGTCTCGTAGGAGGCGCGGCCGCGCAGCATCGTCGAGATCGCGAGCAGCGAGTAGAACCAGCCGCGCGTCTGGTCGAGCGCCTCGCAGATGTAGTCGGCGGGGAACGAGGCGTCGAACTTGTCCTCGTTCTCGAACGGGTAGTGCCACTGGGCGAACGGCATCGCGCCCGAGTCCCACCAGACGTCGATCAGGTCCGGCACGCGCCGGAAGGTCTTGCCGTCGCGCTCAAAGACGACGTCGTCGACGTAGGGGCGGTGGAGGTCGTCGGGCAGCTCGCCGCCGGTCAGCTCTGCCAGCTCGGCGCGCGAGCCGACGCAGATCGTCTCCTCGCCGTCCTCGGAGCGCCAGATCGGCAGCGGCGTGCCCCAGTAGCGCTCGCGCGACAGCGCCCAGTCGACGTTGTTCTCGAGCCAGTTGCCGAAGCGACCGTGCTTGATGTGCTCCGGGTACCAGGTGACGGCCTCGTTGGCGGCCAGCAGCTCGTCCTTGACGGCCGTCGTGCGGACGTACCAGCTCGACTTCGCGTAGTAGAGCAGCGGCGTGTCGCAGCGCCAGCAGTGCGGGTAGGAGTGCTCGTAGTCCTGCGCCTTGAAGAGCAGGCCGCGGCCGTCGAGGTCGGCGATCAGCGCCGCGGTGATCTCGGGGTCCTTGACGAAGCTGCCCGCGAAGCCGTTGACACGGTCGTCGAAGGTCCCGTCGCGCTTGACCGGGTTGTAGAGCGCGGGGCCGCCTTGGTCGGCGGGATCGAAGATCCCGGCGGCGGCTGCGGCGTCGAAGTCGTCCTCGCCGAAGGCCGGGGCGAGGTGGACGAGGCCGGTGCCGTCCTCGGTCGTGACGAACTCGCCGCCGATCACCCGGAAGGCGTTCGCCGGGCCGCCGTCCGACAGTGCGAAGACCGGGCCGCGGTAACGGCGGTCGATCAGTTCGGTCGCGGGGAAGCTCTCGACGATCTCGGCGTCGTCGCCGAGGACCTTCGCGACCAGCGGCTCGGCCAGGATCAGCGTCTCGCCGCCGACCCGGGCGCGTACGTAGGTCACCTTCGGGGCGACGGCGACCGCAACGTTGCCCGGTAGCGTCCACGGCGTCGTGGTCCAGACGAGCAGCGACTCGCCGGTATCAACGCCCGCCTCGTCGACGAGCGGGAAGCGGACGTAGATCGACGGGTCGACGACGTCCTTGTAGCCGAGCGCGACCTCGTGGCTGGAGAGGCCGGTACCGCAGCGCGGGCAGTACGGGCCGACCTTGTTGCCCTCGTAGAGCAGGCCCTTGTCCCAGACTTGCTTCAACGTCCACCAGACCGACTCGACGTAGCCGTCGTCGAGCGTGAAATAGGCGTCGTCGGTGTCGATCCAGAAGCCGATCCGCTCGGTCAGGCGGTTCCACTCGTCGATGTAGCGCAGCACCGACTCGCGGCACTTCGCGTTGAACTTGTCGATCCCGTAGTCCTCGATGTCGCGCTTGTGCGCGAGACCGAGCTCCTTCTCGATCTCCAGCTCGACCGGCAGGCCGTGACAGTCCCAGCCGCCCTTGCGGTGGACCTGGCGGCCACGCATCGTCTGGTAGCGCGGGAAAACATCTTTGAACACCCGCGACAGCACGTGGTGGGAGCCCGGACGGCCGTTCGCGGTCGGCGGACCCTCGTAGAAAACGAACGGCTCAGCGCCCTCACGACGACGGACCGACTCGTGGAAGACGTCGCGCTCCCGCCAGCGCTCGAGGATCCCCTCCTCCAGGGCGGGAAAGGACTGGCGTGAGTCAACTGGCGTGTAGCGGGACATCGGCCCGGGGATTCTACGGCCGCCGGCCGGGTCTACCTGGACAGTCGGCCCAAGCCGTGTATATAGTCGGCGCCGGGAGGTAGAGATGCCAAAGTTTTTGGTTGCTGGATCCGCACTGCTCGCAGGGGTTGCTCTCGGTGTCGGGCCCGGCTTCGCGCTAGCGCAGGAAAACATCACTGATACGCCGCCGAACGTGACTAAGTTCACGGCGTCCGTGAAGGTGACGCCGAACCGCGCCGGTACGCCGAAGAAGCCGCAGGGTGCGGTGGTTCGGGTCCGGGCCGACGCCTTCACGGAGCCGGGTTACGAGCGGCCGATCTTCCAGAGTGGATATGCACTCTTTCCGCGAGCCGGCAACTACAACGGCGACGACTTCCCGCGCTGCTACAAGCGCACGCTCGACCGCTACGGGACCGACCGTTGCCCGAAGCGCTCGCGAATCGGCTCCGGCACGGCGGTCGGCTATGCCGACAACGTCGTCACGAAGGGGCGGATCGAGCTCTTCAACGCTGGCAACAAGCTCGCCTTCGCCTACATAACGGTCTACAACCCGGCGCTCGTCCGCGAGCCCGTCCCGGTGCGGATCCAGAAGATCCCCTCCGGCAAGTGGAAGTACAAGGCGTCGTTCGCGATGCCGGAGGTACTGCAGATCATCGCGGGCATTCCGATCGCCGCGCGCTCGATCGACCTCAAGATCGGTCGCGGCAACCTGATCGAGTCGATCTCCTGCCCGAAGAACCGCCGCTGGCCGTACGAGATCCGCGGCCGTTTCAGCAACGGCAGCGATTACACCTACCGCGGCTCAACCCCCTGCAAGCCAGCGCTAACCCGTTGAGCTAGGCCGCGAGCTTGCGGCAGATATCGGCGAGGTTGCGCTTCTCGTCGTCGTCGAGTCGCGAGAAGGCGTTCGTGACGCGGTCGGCGTGAGCCGGGAACAGCCGCTCGACGACCGAGCGGCCGGCAGGGGTCAGATCGAGAGCGACGGCGCGGCGGTCGCGCTCGAGTCGGTGGCGGAGCACCAGGCCGCGTGACTCGAGCGTCGCGGTGACCTCGGTGGCGTTGGCCTTCGACCAGCCGAGACGACGGCGCATGGTGCGCAGCTCGAGCGATCCCCCGGCGGTCGTCAGCACGACGAGCGCCGAGAAGCCCGGCGCCGAGACACCCTCACGCTCGAGGTCGGCGGCCAGAACTCGCCGGACCGAGGTCTCCGCGCGCATCAACGCCTGCAGCGCCCGGTGCGCAAGTGGGTCGACGACCTCCAAGCTCATCTGCCGCGATGCTAGGCGCAGCGGCGGACGATTCCCGCAAACTGCGGAGAACCGTCAGCGCTGCGCGGCGAGGCGAACAGGCGCCTTGGGAGCCTCGTCGGCCTCCGCCTCGGCGTCCTCGGCGACGACCTTGGTGTGCTCGATCTTGCCGGTGTCGACGTACTGCTTGAGGTTGTCGGCGGCCTCCGTCGGCGTCGAGCCGAGTGAGGGGATCGAGTGGTCGCCGGTGACCGGCATCGCCTCGCGGTACTCGAAGACCGGTGCGGCGGAGCCGACCTGGCGGACGGTGTAGACGAGCCGGCCGAGCACCTCGAGCGTCGCCTCGCCACCGCAGAAGACGAACGCGGTCGGCTCGACGGCGCGCATCGCGCGGGCAACGCGCTCGGGTGGAAGGTCGAAGCTCAGCAGGATCGAACGGAAGCCCGCGCGGCGGATCGCCAGCTCGAGCGCCTGGACGTGCAGCGACTCAAGGTCGAGGCCGTTGCTGGCGTCGAAGAGGATGACTCCCTGAGGACGGGTCGGGGATGGCACGACGCGCCGGGCGGCATGGATCCAGCCGGTGGCCCAGCGGCACGCGAGCTCCTGCTCGGCCTCGCGGCCGTCACGGCCCTCGGCGAGCTCGATCGCCGGCAGCAGGACCTCCTCGACTGAGCGATCGACGGAGCGCACGGCGAGGCTCTCCTCCATCACGCGGTCGGCGGCCTGCTCGTCGAAGTGGTCGAAGGCGTCGAGCAGACGGCTCGGCGACGACGGGCCCTCGCCACGCTGACGCGCGACCTCGATCGCCGAGGAGATGTTGTGGGTCTCCATCAGCGCGCGGCGCAGCGACTCCAGCTCGGTCAGGTCGTACTGACGGTGACCGCCGGCGGTGCGGCGTGGCTGGGGGTAGCCGAAGCGGCGCTCCCAGCTGCGCAGCGTGTTCGGGCTCACTCCTAGGAGCTCCGCCGCTGCATTTGTCCTGATTCCGCTCATCTCGCCGTTTCCTTTCGTTGCCGCACGGCCCACATCGAGTGTTTGCCGCTCTGCCCCTATCGGTCACAGACGCCGTGACCTTGAACGGGGTTCTGACGCGAACCGCGCAGCTACTGCGCAGCTTTGTGACGTGTCGGCAGCGTTTGCGCAACTCGTGCAGCACGAATTGCATACCTGGACGAACGTCCTAGAGGGCGTAGGAAGGCGCTGCTAGCCGGACGGGCGGCGACCGAAATGGGTCGGCTCGACGGCGATCAGCGCGGCCCGCGGAGGCCCACAGGTCGAGATCCGGCAGGCCATCGTCCCGATCTCGTCGGCCTTGTCGCCAGTCAGGCGGGCGGGCACGGTGACCGCGTCGTGGACGCGCAGCGCGGCGCGGCTGACGGTCTTCGCCAACCGCCGGTCGCCGATCGTGCTGCTCAGCAGGTCCATCACGCTGGTACCCGTCAGCTTCTCCTCGCTGGCGAAGATCGCCTCCGCGGCTTCGCTGACGGCCGCGATCTCGAGCGCGTGGTTGGTGATCAGGAACGCGGCTCCCGCCCCCGGCAGCGCATCGGGGTTGCAGCGCAGCAAGATGCCCATGCCACAGACGCCACAGACGCGCTGTTCGAGCGCGGGCGCCTCGGCCCCGGCGGGCGGGTCCATCGCGGGCTCGCCGCAGCGGCTGCAGAAGCGCTTCTTCGCCGGCGGGTCGCTCGGCGCCGGGGCGATCTGCTCGAAGTCGGTGTGGATCAGAGGCAAGTAGCGATCGGACCACGGGTTGCCCGTCCGCGCCTCCCCCGCTTAGCGAATGCAGCGGTTCGGGCCGCGAGGTCGCGCGAACCGCGACGCGGCGGGCGCTCCAATACCCTGAGGCGCCGTCCCCCGTCCGTAGTAGACCGAAGGAGCGCAAGGCGCAATGGCAGTCGAGCAGCAGCTGTGGGGCTCGGAGACGAGCAAGGCGATCGACAACTTCCCGGTGTCGGGCGAGCGCGTGCCGACGGCCGTCGTGCGGATGCTCGGCCAGATCAAGGCCGCGGCGGCGCGCGTCAACGGCGACCTGGGTCTGCTCGACGCGGCGATCGCGGAGCGGATCGCGGCGGCCGGCGACGAGATCGCCCGTGGCGACCACGACGACCAGTTCCCGATCGACGTCTTCCAGACCGGCTCCGGAACCTCGTCGAACATGAACTCCAACGAGGTGATCGCCAACCTCGCCGGCGACGGGGCGCACGCCAACGACCACGTCAACATGGGGCAGTCGTCCAACGACGTCTTCCCGTCGGCGGTCCACCTGGCGGCAGTGTCTGAGACCCGGGCGCGGCTGCTGCCGGCGCTCGAGAAGCTTTCGGGCGCGCTCGAGGTGAAGGCCGACGCCTGGCGCGACGTCGTCAAGGCCGGCCGCACGCACATGATGGACGCAGTTCCCGTGACGCTCGGCCAGGAGTTCGCCGGCTACGCGAAGCAGGTGTCGCTCGGCCACGACCGCGTCTCCGACGCGCTGCCGCGCGCGTCGCAGATCCCGCTCGGCGGGACGGCGACGGGCACCGGCCTAAACACACACCCGGAGTTCGCCGCGCGCGTGCGCGAGAAGCTGCGCGAGGCGACCGGTCTCGCTGTCGAGGGGCCGGCCGACCCGTTCGAGGCGCAGGCCAACCGCGACGCGCTGGTAGAGCTGTCGGGCGCGCTGAAGGTCGTCGCCGTCTCGCTGACGAAGATCGCCAACGACCTCGTGATCATGGGCTCTGGCCCGCGCACCGGCTTTGGCGAGCTGGCGCTGCCGGAGTTGCAGAAGGGCTCCTCGATCATGCCGGGCAAGGTCAACCCGGTGATCCCGGAGGTCGTCCTACAGGTCGCCGCGCAGGTGATCGGCAACGACACGGCGATCACCGTCGCTGGCACCCAGGGCAACTTCGAGCTCAACGTGCGCGTTCCGATGATCGCGCGCAACCTGCTCGACTCGATCGGCATTCTCGCGAGCGCCTCGACGTTGCTCGCGGACAAGGTGATCGACGGGCTGGAGGCCAACGAGGAGGCACTGACCCGCAACGCCGAGTCGACCCCCGCGATCGCCACCGCGCTCAACCCCCACATCGGCTACGACAAGGCGACCGAGATCGTCAAGGAGGCCGTCGCTTCACGACGGACCATCCGCGAGGTCGCGATCGAGAAGGGCGTCGACGAGGCCACGCTCGACGAGGCGCTCGACCTGCGCAAGATGGCGCGCGGGTCGCAGGCCTAGCGGACGCTGATTGGCCGGCGCTCCTCAGGAGCGCCGGCTAGCTGTCCTCGCAGCCGTACCCGTCACCGTCGCTGTCGAGGCCGTACGGGTCGCTGCCGTAGACCCTGACCGGGCCGGTGTAGCGCGGGCCGTTACCGCTGCCGCCCGCGCAATCAACGTCCGGGCCGGGTGTGATGCACGGGTCGTAGCCCTGGCAGTTGGTCGACGGAGGCGGCACCATCGCGGGCGGCGTTGGCTTCGGCTTCGGGCATTGCGATTTCGACAGCCGTGGCGTTTGGCCCGCGGTCTTGCGGATGCGGAACTTCGAGACGGTGAACGCATCCCCACGACGGGACAGGACGACCTCGCCCCGAAAGCGCTGCGCGACCACACGGCCGCTGCAGACATCGCGATCGCGCGACCGCAGGCGGACGCCGACGACCAGGCGACCACCGCTCACGCGGGACCCCGTTGTGCGCGCCGACACGCCGAGTGAGCCGCGATGGCTGGAGCGCCAGGTGCGGTAGCCGTATCCGAGCTGGCGCTTGACGGGCGCACCAAGCATCTGCCACGCGGCACGGAACTGGTTGTTGGAGAGGCGCCGGTAGTAGCGGCGCACGAAGTCGCGCGCCTCGCCGCGAAGCGCGCGCAGCCGATCGGCGCGGGTGAGGTGGAACTCGCCGTCGCAATCCGCCCAGACACCGGCGATCGACGCCTGTTCCGCATCGAAGTACGCCGACTGACGAGCGAACGCCGGGGTATTCACGACCGCCGCCCAGCCACGGCGCACCTGCTCGAGACCGATGTCGAGCCCGTCGGCACGGTCGACATAGAAGCGCGAACGCCCGGCTCCGTCGCCCACCTCCACGGAGGGGTCGGACTCCAGCTCGACGGCCTGGCCGTCGACTAGCTCGGACAACGCCCGGCGGGCATCGCGGCCACTGCACTCGTTCGGCGCGGGTGCGTCGATGCCGATCAGCCGCACCGTCAGCTCCAGGCCGTCGGCGGTTCGGGCCGACAGCGTGTCGCCATCGGTCACGCCGGTGACGGTCGCAGGATCAGCCCTCCAAGGCTTTGTCCTCCAGAACAAGGCCACTCTAACCCGGCGTCTTTAGAACTGCTTGGGAAGACCTTTAGTCAGTCTTTGGGAGCGCCCGCCACCATGCTCATTACTTGCGAATCACCTCTCCTTGTCAGTACCGCGCCGGGGCCCTCTGGGAGGAACTAGGGGCTCCGGCGCACCCTTTTCTGGCGTGAAGCCGAGCGTCAGTCCATGTTGACGGCGACGTACTTGGTCTCGAGGTACTCCTCGATTCCCTCGTAGCCGCCCTCGCGGCCGAAGCCGGACTGCTTGACGCCGCCGAAGGGAGCGGCCGGGTTGGAGACCATGCCCTGGTTGAGGCCGACCATGCCGGTCTCGAGTGCCTCGCAGACGCGCAGGGCGCGCTTGAGGTCGCGCGTGTAGACGTAGGCGACGAGGCCGAACTCGGTGTCGTTGGCGGCGGCAATCGCGTCCTCCTCGGAGTCGAAGGCGATCACTGGGGCGACGGGTCCGAAGATCTCCTCGGAGAGAATGCGCGACCCGGGCGCGACGCCCTTAAGGACCGTGGGGGCGTAGAAGTGGCCGGCGCCGTCGAGGCAGCCGGCGGCGCCATCGTCGGCGTCGCCGTCGACCATGCTGCCGTGGCCGCCACTGCGCACGTCCTCTCCGCCGATCAGCGCCTGCGCGCCCTTCCGCACGGCGTCCGTAACGAGCTCGGTCACCTTGCCGCGCGTGGCCTCGTCGACCAGCGGGCCGATGTCGACGCCCTCTTCGGTACCGCGACCGATGTTCAGCACACGCATCTTCTCGGCGAGACGGTCGGCGAACTCGTCGGCGATCGGCGCGGCGACGTGGAAGCGGTTTGCCGCGGTGCAGGCCTCGCCGATGTTGCGCAGCTTGGCGATCATCGCGCCCTCTACGGCGGCGTCGAGATCGGCGTCCTCGAAGACCACGAAGGGTGCGTTGCCGCCGAGCTCCATCGACAGCTTCAACACGTTCGGCGCCGACTGCTCGATCAGCTTGCGGCCGACCTCCGTCGAACCGGTGAAGGAGAGCTTGCGCAGCCGCGGGTCCTCGATCAGCGGACCGGTGACATCGCCCGCCGACTTGGCGGTCACGACGTTCAGGACGCCTTTCGGCAGCCCGGCGTTCTCGAGGATCTGCGCGAGCGCGAGCATCGACAGCGGCGTCAGCTTGGCCGGCTTGACGACCATCGTGCAGCCAGCCGCGACCGCAGGCCCGATCTTGCGCGTGCCCATCGCCGTCGGGAAGTTCCAGGGAGTGATCAGCAGGCAGGGCCCAACCGGCTGCTTCATCGTCAACAGCCGTCCCGCGCCGTTCGGCGCCGTCGCATAGCGGCCGTCGATCCGCACCGCCTCCTCGGCGTTCCAGCGGAAGAACTCCGACGCGTAGGCGATCTCCGCCTTCGCCTCGGCGAGTGCCTTGCCCATCTCTAGCGTCATCAGCAGCGCCAGCTCGTCGGCGCGTTCGGTCATCTCCTCATAGGCGCGGCGCAGGATCTCCCCACGCTCGCGGGGCGGATGGGCCGCCCACTCCGCCTGGACAGCGCACGCCGCGTCGAGCGCCGCCCGCGCGTCGTCCGGTGTCGCGTCGGCGACCTCGCACAGCGTGTGGCCTGTGGCGGGGTCCTCGACCTGCAGCGTCCCGCCGCCACTAGCGTCGCGCCATTCGCCGCCGATG
The DNA here is from genome assembly GCA_964629855.1 of uncultured Thermoleophilaceae bacterium. GTDB lineage: Bacteria > Actinomycetota > Thermoleophilia > Solirubrobacterales > Thermoleophilaceae > JAAYBF01. The sequence continues at coordinate 65,853 of CAZVRI010000003.1, read as the reverse complement.
TACAGCTGCTTCGGCGTGGCATCCAGCGCCGCCTGTTCACTGCTCGCGATCGCCATGGACTGAGGTTACCCAGGGCGGCGCTCCGCACTCAGATCCGCGCCCGCAGAGGACTACTCGGCGCCGAGCACGGGCTCGGGGCCGCGGGGGGTGAGGACCTCGCCGAGGCTAGCGGCGGCGGCTGAGAAGAGGGCGGCGCCGTGCTTGGCGATGTCCAGCGGGCCGCCGTCGGCGGAGAGGCGCTCGCCGAGCGCGGTGGCCGCGCGCTCCTCGAGCGACGGGCCGCTCGGCCGGCGAGCGCTTCGGGAGCCTGCGGGGCGGTCCGTTGACGAGGCCTGGCGGCCGTCGGGCGGCGGGGCAGCGTTGCCGCCACCCGCGCCGGTCAGGCAGCTGCGGATCGCGTCGGCGAACAGGGCGCCGCGGTAGGCGTAGCCGGCGTCGGTCGCGTGGACGCCGTCGGGCTGCAGAATGCCGGGGCTTCCGGCGGCCGCGTCGTTCCACTCCACGAGCACGACGTTCGGGGTTGTCGCGGCGAAGCGCCGGATCATCGCGTTCTGGGCGTCGATCGGGATGCCGGCGAGCGGAGGGCGGTTGAGGGTGGCTACGACCAGGCAGCGGTTGTCCGTCAGCTGGCGCGCGGCGGCAAGGCTCGCCGCCGTGGTCGCGACCGCGGCGTTCCCATCGTTGGTGCCGAGATCGAAGACGACGGTGTCGTGCTCAGGTCCCAGCAGCTCGCTCAGCACCGACACTCCCTCGCGGCTCGGGCGGCCGTTGACGCTGTCGGACTGGATCTCCGCCTCCGGCAGCGCGGCGCGTAGCGGGCCGTCGGTACCCACGCCGAGGCTGTCGCCGACAACGAGCACCGCGGCCGACGCGTTCGGAGCGAGCACCGTGAGCACCGTAGCGGCGGCAACCGCCACTAGCCGCGCGTTCATGGTGCCGTGGCGCCGCCGCCGTCTGTGCCGCCACCGGAAGGTGGCGGGGTGACTCCCGGGGCGACGCGTGCCAGCGGCGCCTTCAGCAAGCGCGCCATCGCGAACTGGCCGGCGGCCGTCAGATGAATGCCGTCCGAGTAGGTCATGCCCTTGTGCCGCTTGGTGTGCTTGACCCAGTCCACGAGAGCGATCCGTCGGGGCCAGCGCTTCGCCGCGGCGCGCAAGGTTGCGGCGTCGGTGTAAGGGGTCCCGCGGATCTCGCGGGGGGTGACCAGACCGAGGATGCGATTCGGTCCTAGGACCCGCAGCGCCGTTCGCACGTCGGTGGTCGTGATCGACGAGTTCGATCCGAGCGCGATCACGACGACCTTCGGGAGACTGCCGGCGCGCGCGTACTTGCGCAACACGGTGAGCCCCTCCGCCATCTGGCGGCAGCCGCGAACGTCGACGTCGTAGCCGACCGCCGCCGTCTCCTCGGCGGCGCCGAGCAGCACCGAGTCGCCGATCGCCAGCGGCGCCTGCCCGACTCCCGCGTCGGCGGTCGATGCGAACCGCTTGGTCTTGCCGCAGCCCGCAGCCGCCGACGCGGGGAGCAGCAACCCGACTGCGACGAGGCCGGCAATCGCCAGCCAGACGATCTCTCGCGACGACCGCACAGCGCTGAACTGTGGCAGAGCGGGCCGCCCGACCTCGTCGGTCAGGACGGGGTGTCGGGCGCCGGCGACGAAGCCGGCGGGTGACCGTGCGCCGGCGCGCCCAGCAGCCCGCGGTCGTCGGGATGGTCGGGCGTCCACCCCGGTCCACCGAACGCATAGCCAAAGCGGTCGCGCCAGTTGCTCGCGCCGCGGATGTCGTGCCAGACCGCGATCCACTCGTGGAAGGCGACCTTCGGCGGGCTATAGGTGCGCAGGTTCTTGGTCAGGCCGTACTTCACCGGCTCGTCCTCGCCCTGGAAGGTGCCGAACATGCGATCCCAGATGATCAGGATGCCGCCGTAGTTGCGGTCGAGGTACATGTCGTTGGAGCCGTGGTGCACGCGGTGGTGCGACGGCGTGTTGAAGATGAACTCGAACCAGCGCGGCATCAAGTGGATCCGCTCGGTGTGGATCCAGAACTGGTACATCAGGCTGATCGCCTGCATCGTGACGATCATCCAGGGTTTGAACCCGAGCAGGGCGATCGGCAGCCAGAACGGCAGGTAGGTCATCGGCGTCCAGGTCTGGCGCAGCGCGGTCGAGAGGTTGAAGTACTGCGAGCTGTGGTGGACGACGTGGCTCGCCCAGAAGACACGCACCTCGTGGCTGATCCGGTGGAACCAGTAGTAGGCGAAGTCGTCGAGGAAGAAGATCGCGACCCAGGCCCACCAGGCGTCGTCGGGAACGCGCAGCGGCGTCAGCTCGTAGAGACCGACGTAGATCAGCAGCACGATCAGCTTCCAGCCCGTGTTGATGATCACGTTGCCGATCCCCATGCTGAGGCTGGTGCTCGTGTCCTTGAGGTCGTAGCCCTTCAGGTCCTCGCGCCGGGCGACGCGAAACGAGATCGCCTCGACGACGAGCAGCAGGACAAACGCGGGGGCCGCGTAGATGATCAGATCGACCACTGTGGGTAAAGCGTAACGGCGCGCGATACCGTGGGAGGGACCTTGAACGACGTCGTCTGGACCCATCGGCCCGCCTTGCGCCGCCCTGTCCTGGTCGCCGCGTTCGGCGGCTGGAACGACGCGGGCGACGCGGCATCGGCAGCGGTCGAGTTCATCCGCGCCCGTTTCGAGCCGAGAGAGGTCGCGCGGATCGAGCTCGAGGACTACCTCGACTTCACCGAGACGCGGCCGACGGCGCGCCTGGTCGACAGCCACACGCGCGAGATCGACTGGCCGGTGACGACGATCGCCGCCGCCGAGGTGCCCGGCGCCGACAACGATCTCGTCGTGATCCAGGGCCCTGAGCCGGCGCTGCGCTGGCGCCGCTATTGCGAGACGGTGATCACGATCGCCCAGGAGCTCGACGTACGGCGCGTCGTGACACTTGGCTCACTACTCGCCGACGTCCCCCACTCCCGCCCGGTCCACGTGACGGGAATCGGCTCCGACACGGCGATGCTCGACCGGCTCGGCTTCGCGCCGACGAGCTACGAGGGCCCGACGGGGATCACCGGCGTGTTGAACTACGAGGCTGGCCTTGCCGGGCTGCCGAGCGTCAGCCTCTGGGCCTCGGTCCCCCACTACGTCGCGGCCGCGCCAAACCCGAAGGTCGCGCTGGCGCTCGTGCGCGCGTTCGAGGGCGCCGCCGGCCTCGCCGTCGACGCCACCGACCTCGAGACCGCTGCCGAGGACTACGAGCGTCAGGTCAACGCCGCCGTGGCCAGCGATCCCGAGGTCAAGGCGTTCGTCGAGCGGCTCGAGTCCGCGATGGACGAGGTCGCCGAGGACGACGGCATCGAGCCGAACATCCCCTCCGCCGACATGATCGCCTCAGACTTCCAGCGCTTCCTGCGCCAGCGGCGCGGCTAGCGCTCCGCCGCCGGACAAATGATCCGGAAGTCGCAGAAGGAACAGATCTCCTGCGTGGGGGTTGGTTGGAAGTCTTGGCGAGAGATGCCGGCGCCGATCTCCTCGATGGTGGCGCGGACGCGGTCGAGCTCCTCGTCGGAGTGGGCGACGGGGACCTTCTCGGCGGTCATCACGTAGTAGTAGGAGTGGGCTGAGGTCTCGACGCCCCAGGACTCGCGGGCACCCATCTGGTAGATCGAGAGCTGGACGTCGCTGCGCAGCTCGGCGGCGGTCTTCGAGCGGCCGGTCTTGTAGTCGATGACCTCGTAGCTGCCGTCGGGGCGGCGGTCGACGCGGTCGACGCGGCCGCGGATCACGTGCGGGCCGAGCTGGAAGGAGAAGCTGCGCTCGAACCAGACCGGCTCGCCCGTCTCGTCGCGGGTGTTCTCCCAGTAGCGCTCGAGCGCCTCGATGCCGCGCTCGCGGAACTGGAGCTCGTCATCGGAGTCGCCGAAGCCGCCGCGCCGCCAGGAGGACTCGAACAGGTCGAACAGGTGCTCGCGGCCGGCGTCGGGCGACTTGTGGAACCGCTCGAGCACGGTGTGCAGGGCGATCCCGAAACGCTGGTTGATCGTCGCCTCCTGCGGTATCCGGAAGACGCGGCCGAACTTGTACTTCAGCGGACAGAGGCGGTAGGTCTCGATGTCGGAGGCCGACAGCATCAGCCCGTTCTCCGGCGCTCCGGCGCCGCGCCGGCGCGGGATGAATGGGTCGAGCGACGGGCCGGCGTGGTCGTCGCCGGCGACCGGGCGGCGGTCCGGGTCGCGGCCGGCGTCGCGCAGCCAGTCGTCGAGCGCCGAGGACTCGAGCACGTCGCGCTGCTCCGGCGACGCGCCGGCCGCGAGCAGCTGGTTGACCTCGGAGATCGCGTCGTCGAGCGGCTGGCCGGCCTGCGAGCGCTCGATCAGCGCCGCGACCTTCAGCAGCTCCAGGTAACGCGCGACGGCCTGCGAGACGTCAAGCGTCGTGTCGAGCCGCATCTCTCCAAGCCGGCCGCCGACGCGTTGGACGGTGTCGAGCAGCTCGTCGCGCATGATCCGGAAGGTCGAGTGCAGGCCCTCGGCGGGACCGAACAGCTCCTCCTCGAACCGCTCCTCGGGGGCGCCCGCGGCGGAACGGACCTCGTCGTAGAAGGGCGACGGCCGGGCGGGCGATCCGTTCGGTGCGTCCGACCAGGACAGGACGAGACTCTTGCGCGCCCGGCTGACGGCGATGTGGAAGCGGCGGCGCATCACCTGCTCGTGGGTCATCGCCACCGACGCCAGCGACACGACTTCGTCGGTGGCGGGAGCCCGGCCGGGCATCCGCGCCGCCGACAGGCCGAGCACGAAGACGTGGTCGAACTCGCGTCCCTTGGCGTCGTCGATGCCGATGATCGCGACAGCCGGCGCGCCCTCAGGACCGGTCGCCTCGGCCTCGGGCAGTCCGGAGTCGGCGACGGCTTTGAGGTAGCGCGTGAAGTCGCGCGGCGTCGTGTTCGGCTCGCGGCGCATGTAGGCCGTCGCCAGCTCGGGCAGGCGGGCGATGTTGCGCAGCCGCTCGACGGTGTCGGCCTGGGTCGCGAACACCTGCTGGCGACGGATGCCGACGCGCTCGATCAGCCGCAGCACGAAAGCGTCGGGACGGCGGCTCTCGAAGGCGCGGCTCGCGGCGCGGTAGAGATCGAGGAAGGCCTGCGCGCGGTCGCGGCCCTCCGGCGAGAGCTGCGGCCCCTCGAGCGCCGCGGCGACGGCTGACGGCATGTCGAGCTTGCGCCGCCGCGCGAGTTGGGTCAGCCGCGCGATGTCGACCGAGTGCACGCCGATCGGTGGGCGCGTCAGCGCGCGCACCGCCGCCCCCGAGTCGGCGGGGTCGGCCAGCACGCGCAGCCAGGCGAGCACGTCGCGGACCTCGGCGCGCTGGAAGTAGGCGCCCGGGCCGCGGACGCGGAAGGGGATCGCGCGCTGCTCCAGCGCGCCGCCTACCACCGTCCCGTCGTCGGCCGCCGAGCGCACCAGGACGGCGATCGCCGCCGGGTCGGCGCCGTTCGCCACCAGCCGCTCGACGTGCAGCGCGACCGCCTGTGCCTGCGCGCGCTCGGAGGCGCAGCGCCAGAAGCTGGGCTGGATCGGCGTGGGCGCGCGCTGGCTCGGCCCGAGCTCGATCGTCGTCGCGTCGGCGTACTCGCGCGCGAACTCCTCCAGGTTGCGGCCGCCGACGGCGCCGAAGCGACGCTGGGTCTGGGCGTCGTCGCCGGCGACGGTCAGCTGGCCGTGCTCCTCGCAGAGCAGACGCAGCACCATCCCCTGGGCGAACGTGGCCTCCTGGTACTCGTCGACGAGCACGTGGGTGAAGCGGCGCGCCACCCGTTCACGGACGTGCGGACGCTCGTGCAGCAGCCGGAACGCGGTCAGCACCAGGTCGCCGCCGTCGAGCGCGCCGCGTTCGGCGAGCAGGCGGTCGTGGTCGGCGTAGAGCTGCGCGAACTCGGCTTCGCGGGCGGCCAGGACGCGGGCCGCGTCGCTGAGCCCGTCGCCCACCCGTGCCTGCTGGAGCAGGTCGTCGGGGGTGACCATCTCCTCCTTGAGCCGGTCGATCCGCTCGACGAAGCTCGCGAGCAGCGGCGCCGGATTGCCGCGGATCTCGTGTTGGCGCAGCGTTAGGTCGCCCAAGCGGTCGAGCAGCAGCGCGACCCGATCGGCGCGCGTCATCGGCACGAACAGCGGATCGAGACCCGCCTCTAGCGCCTCGTCGGCCAGCAGCCCGCGGCACAGCTCGTCGAAGGTCTGGACGTGCAGCTCCTCGTACGGCGGTTCGACCAGCTCGCCGAGCCGCTCGCACATCTCCTCTCTCGCGCGCGCGGAGTAGACGAGCATCAACACGCGCTCCGGCGAGGTCGCGCCCTCCGCGAGCCATGCGAACCGGTGCGCGAGCACCGTCGTCTTCCCGGACCCAGCCCCGCCGAGCACCTTCAGTGCACCCTCGGGGTGCGACGCGGCAGCCCGCTGCGGCTCAGTCAGGCCGGCTAGAGGGACAGCTGCGCGCATCCCGAGCAAGGATACGGCGCTGTCGCCGACTGCTCTAGCGGCGGACGCCGAAGGTGGTGGTGTAGGTGGCGGCCGGCAGGTCGGTGCGGGTGGGAGCGCTGGCGATCACGCCGATGCCGATCTCGCGGAAGTTGGAGTCGAGCATGTTGCGCCGGTGGCCCGGGCTCTTCATCCAGGCGCGGACGATCTGGCGCGGCGTGCCCAGCTTGCCGGAGCCCCAAGCGAGGTTCTCGCCTACGCGCCAGCTGAAGCGGCCGCCTAGGTAGTGGCTGCCGTAGAGCCGGTCGACAACGTCGCGGCCGCGCCTCGACACGTGGCCGAAGTAGTTGCGGCGAACCATGTCGTGGGTGTGCCACTTAGCGGCCTTGCTGAGCCGGTTGTTGATCCGCAGCCGCGGCAGGCCGCGGACGGTACGTCGCTTGTTGATCAGGCAGACGGCGGCGCGGGCCAAGCGGATCGTCGGCTCGGTGCGTGGCGCAGACGAAGCTGCGCCGACGGCGACGTGGCAGTTGGGGAGGTGGCCGCTGATGCGCGCCTTGGCGGCGTCGGCGGTCGCGGGAACGAGCAGGACCAGGGAGATAGACGAGGCGACGATGAGCTTCTTGAGGGGCATCCCCCATCCCGTCGTCCGCTTGGCGCCGCACCTTTAGCCCCGAATGCAAGCGACCCACCACAATGGACGGGTGGACGACCGTCTGCGCGACTACCGCGACAAACGTGACTTCGCCGCGACGCCCGAGCCGGCGGAGGCGGACGGCGCGGCTGGCGATCTGCCGCGCTTCGTCGTCCAGCAGCATCACGCCACCAACCTGCACTGGGACCTGCGGCTCGAGCGCGAGGGCACGCTGGCGTCGTGGGCGGTGCCGCGCGGGATCCCCTTCCACCCGAAGGAGGACCGGCTGGCGGTGCGGACCGAGGACCACCCCCTGAAGTACCTCGAGTTCGAGGGCGAGATCCCGGCCGGCAACTACGGCGCCGGCACGATGACGGTCTGGGACAGCGGGACCTACGAGCTGGAGAAGTGGCGCAACGACGAGGTAATCGTCGTCTTCCATGGCGAGCGGGTCGAGGGCCGCTATGTCCTCTTCCAGACCAAGGGCAAGAACTGGATGATCCACCGGATGGATCCGCCGGCGCCTGGCGTCGAGCCGATGCCGGAGCGGATCGAACCGATGAAGGCGAAGCTAGGCCCGCTGCCCTCCGACGACGGCGCGTTCGCCTATGAGGTCAAGTGGGACGGCATCCGCGCCGTGGCACGGCTCGACCGCGGCCATCTCGACTTGACCGGCCGCAACGGCACCGACTACAAGCCGCGCTACCCCGAGCTGCGCCCGCTCGGCGCGGCGCTGGGATCGACGCGGGCGATCCTCGACGGCGAGATCGTCGCGTTCGACGAGCTCGGAAAGCCGATCTTCGAGCGGCTCCAGTCGCGGATGCACCTCACTGGCGAGGCGGCAGTCAAGCGGCGCGCCAAGGAGCTGCCCGTCACCTACGTCGCCTTCGACCTGCTCTGGCTCGACGGCCACCTGACCACCGGACTCCCCTACCGCGATCGGCGCCGACTGCTCGCTGACCTCGAGCTCGACGGGCCGTGCTGGCGCACTCCCACGCACCACGAGGGCGACGGCGCGGCGCTGCTCGCGGCGACCCGAGAGCAGGGCCTCGAGGGAATCGTCGCCAAGCGCCTCGAGTCGCCCTACGAGCCCGGCCGCCGCTCCGGTGCGTGGATCAAGGTCAAGAACGTGCTACGCCAGGAGGTCGTGATCGGCGGCTGGTCGCCCGGCGAGGGCCGCCGCTCCACCAGCCTCGGCGCAATCTGCACTGGGGTCTACGACGAGGACGGCGAGCTCCGCTACGCGGGCAAGGTCGGCACCGGCTTCGACGAGGCGATGCTGTCGCTGCTCACCGCGAAGCTCACCCCGCTGCGTCGCGACACCAGCCCCTTCACCGGCCGCCAACCGCCGCGCAACACCGTCTTCGTCGAGCCCCAGCTCGTCGCCGAGGTCGAGTTCCGCGAGTGGACCCGTACCGGGACCCTGCGCGCGGGTGTATTTCTCGGGCTGCGCGACGACGTGGCCGCCTCAGCTGTTGTGCGCGAGTAAGCCTGGGGTTAGTCTCCACTCCGGTCCAGTAGCTAATGGAGGGAGCTTCGGACCGTGGTCTTCTCGTCAATCGAGTTTCTGTGGTTCTTCATGCCGGTGGTGCTGGCGTTGTACGTGCTGGTGCCGCCGCGGTGGCGCAACCTGCTGCTGGCAACGGTCAGCGTGGTGTTCTATGCATGGGGCGCGCACGCGATCGTGGTGGTGTTCCTGGCGAGCATCGCGCTCAACTACACAGCTGGGCGGCTGATCGGGCGCTACAAGGCAGCGGGCCGCGAGGACAAGGCAAGGCGCGTGATGTGGGGCGCGGTAGTGGTGAACCTACTGATCCTGTTCACCTGGAAGTACACGGTCTTCGCCGTCGATCAGATCAATGCCGCACTAGGACTGTTCAGCGAGAGCGACGTCCTTCCGGTGCCGTCGATTCTCCTGCCGATCGGGATCTCGTTCTTCACTTTCCACGGGATCAGCTACGTCGTAGACGTCACGCGGGAGTCAGCCCCGCCGATGAAGGGAATTGCCGACTACACGCAGTACATGGCGTTCTTTCCTCAGCTGATCGCCGGTCCGATTGTCCGCTATCACCAGATCGACGACCAGATCCGCCATCCGCCACCTCGCAGTCAGCGGCTCGATGACATAGCGGAGGGCTTCCCACGTTTCGCGTTGGGACTGTGCAAGAAGGTGTTGGTCGCCGATCAGGTCGCGCCGATAGCGGACGCAGCCTGGTCCGATCCTTCGGGCCTCACTTTCGCTGGCGCGTGGATCGGGGCACTCGCCTTCACGATCCAGATCTACTTCGACTTCTCCGGCTACAGCGACATGGCGATCGGCCTCGCCAGGATGTTCGGCTTCCGGTTCCCCGAGAACTTCGACCGGCCCTACTCGGCGGTCTCAATGACCGACTTCTGGCGCCGCTGGCACATCACGCTGTCGCGCTGGTTTCGCGACTACGTCTATATCCCGCTCGGCGGGTCGCGCATCTCCCAGGCCGTGACGGTGCGGAACCTGATGATCATCTTCCTGCTGGTCGGGTTCTGGCACGGCGCGGCCTGGCCGTTCGTGCTCTGGGGCGTCTACAACGGCGTGTTGCTCGTCGCGGAGCGCTTGACCGGCATCGCGACACTGCCGGACGAGCGACTGGCGATCGCGCGCCGCGCGGCGACGTTCCTGCTAGCCGTCTTCGGCTGGGTGCTGTTCCGGTCGGTCGACCTCGGCCAAGCCACCGACGTCTACAGCGCGATGTTCTCCTTCCAGGGCGGACCACTACCCGCGGCCCTCGACGACGCGCTAGTCACCCCAGCAATCCTCGCCCTGATCTTCGGACTAGCCAGCACACTGCTCCCACGCGAGTTCGTGATGGGCCGCGTCGTGCAAGGCCGATGGTCCGGCGGGCCGCTTGCCGCACGCATCGCGGTCGTCTGCTTACTCCCACTGGCTGCGATCACAGTCGCCGCCGGTTCCTTCAGCCCATTCCTCTACTTCCAGTTTTGATGTCGCGCTCCACAGCCTTCCGGACGACGTTCGCAGCGTTGGCCATCTTGTTCTTCACCGCGCCGATCGTGGCGAGAGTGGTCGTCGTGCCAGAGAAATTCGAGAACCGCAACCTCGCCTCGGCACCCAAGCCGTCACAGGGTTGGGAGGCCTTTGCCCAGACCAGCCGCTACGTCGTGGACCACATGCCGTTGCGCGCTCAAGCCGTCCGCCTCAACACTCGGATCTGGACCGACGTCTTCGGAACGGACCCGTCCTACGACCGTGACGAGACACTCGGTAACGATCAAGCGCTTCCCTTTGCCGGCGTCGGCGCCCAAGAGCGTGACGAGGGGGAGCGCCAAGGAGGACCACCGGGTCCCGTGACGGCAAGCACCGGGCGCGAGGGCTGGCTCTTCCAAGGCAGCGAGACCCAGTTCGCCTGTGCGGACAAGATGCAAGACAGCACGATCCTTAAGAGGTGGGCTGCGGTCGTCGAGGCGACTCGCCAGCTTGGCCCCACAGCAACCATGTTCGCGGCTCCAAGCAAGTCCTCGGTCTATCCCGAGTATCTACCTGAGGACGACTCCTACAAGGAGTGCGCGCTCAGGGAAAAGGACAAGTTCTGGAAGCTGCTGGCTAGCGAGGGCCCGGGGCTCGGGGTCATCGAGCTGCGCAGCGAACTCGTGCGACTCAAGCAGCGCGCCGGTGACGAACTCTTCGAGCTCACCGATACGCACTGGACCACCCTTGGGGCACTCACCCTCGTCGCGGCGACCCTGGAGGAGGTCGGCGACGGCATCCAAATCGAAGCCGACGAGGTCGTCCGGCGACAGGAGGAGGTCACTTACACCGGCGATCTCAGCACCGCTGCCGGCCGCGCGGAGACCGCAAAGCGGATCGAGTACGACATCGTGAGAGACCGAGACGCCCCGCGGGTTCCAGGTCGCACTCTGCTGGTGTGCGACTCGTTCGCCTACCGGAAGATGCACGTTTTCGAGCCCTACTTCGAGAGCATCAACTACATATCGCTATACACGCCGAGCTCCGAGATCCTCAGGGCCATCCGGAGGGCCGACCACGTGATCTTCGAGGCGGGCGAGACCAACATGGAGTCCTTCGCCGAGCTGATGGCCTGGCTTGCCGCCAGGCTTCGGTAGCGGCCGACAGAACGCAACATCCCTGCCAAACCTGGATTGGCGCTGGCATGACGGGGTACGGTTCGGGACATGCCCAGGGCGATCTGGAGCGGGGCGATCAGCTTCGGCCTCGTGAACATCCCGGTGAAGCTGTACTCGGCGGTCTCGAAGAAGACCGTCCGCTTCAACCAGCTCGATGGCAAGGACGGGACGCGGATCCAGCAGAAGCGGGTCAACCCGAAGACCGGTGACGAGGTCCCGTACGAGCGGATCGTCAAGGGCTACGAGATTTCGCCCGACCGCTACGTGGTCATCAAGCCGGAGGAGCTCGAGTCAGTCGAGCCGCGCAAGACGCACATGATCGAGATCGAGGACTTCGTCGAGATCGAGCAGATCGACCCGATCTTCTACGACCACCCCTACTACCTAGCGCCGGGCAAGGGCGCGACGAAGGCCTACGCACTGCTGCTCAAGGCGATGGAGGAGTCGGGCAAGGTCGGCATCGCGCGCGTCGTGATCCGTTCCAAGGAGCAGCTGGTCGCGCTGCGCGCCCAGGACGGCGTGCTGCACATGGAGACGATGCTGTTCGGCGACGAGGTCGTTCCGCCCAGCTCGCTCGAGGAGATCCCCGATGCGGCCGAGCTCGAGGCGAGCGCACGCGAGGTCAAGATGGCCGGCGAGCTGATCGAGTCGCTTTCGGCCGAGTTCGACCCTTCGAAGTACCGCGACTCCTACCGCGAGCAGGTGCTCGACCTGATCGAGCGCAAGGCGGAGGGCGAGGAGATCGCCGTCCAGCCCGACGAGGAGGAGCGGCCCGAGGTCCCCGACCTGATGGCGGCGCTCGAGGCGAGCATCGCGGGAGCGAAACGCCAGGGTGGGACTGCCGCCGCGAAGAAGAAGCCCGCGGCCAGGAAGAAGCCGGCCGCCAAGGCCAAGGCGCCCGCGAAGAAGCGCGCTCCGGCCAAGAAGAAGCCGGCCGCCAAGAAGTAGGTGGCGCCCGAGGTCGACGTCGAGGGCCGGCGGCTGAAGCTGTCGAACCTCGACAAGGTCCTCTATCCCGAGCCCGGCTTCGCCAAGGGCCAGGTGATCGACTACTACACGCGCATCGCGCCGATGGTGCTGCCGCATCTGCGCGGCCGCGCGCTGACCCTGAAGCGCTACCCGAACGGGGTCGACGGCAAGTACTTCTACGAGAAGCAGAAGCCATCGCATGCGCCCGACTGGGTGCGCTCGGAGACGATCGAGACCGGGGACCGTGACATCGACTTCGTCCTCTGCGACGACCTGCCGACGCTGGTCTGGCTCGCCAACCTCGCCGACCTCGAGCTGCACCCGTCGCTCGCGCTCGCCAAGGACCCCGACCGTCCGACGGTGCTGGCCTTCGACCTCGACCCCGGCGAACCGGCGGCGCTCCCCGAGTGCCGCGAGGTCGCGCTTCTGCTGCGCGACCTGCTCGCCGACCTGGGCCTCGAATGCGTCGCCAAGACCTCCGGCTCCAAGGGTATGCAGGTCTACGTGCCGCTCAACACGCCCGTTACCTACGACGGCACCAAGCCGTTCGCCCAGGCGATCGCCCAGCTGCTCGAGAAACAGCACCCAAAGCTCGTCGTCTCCTCGATGAAGAAGAGCCTGCGCGCCGGGAAGGTCTTCATCGACTGGAGCCAGAACTCGCGCCACAAGACGACGGTCGCCGTGTACTCGCTGCGCGCCCGCCCCCAGCCGACCGTCTCGACGCCCGTCACCTGGGACGAGATCGAGGACGACAACCTGGAGCTGGTCTTCGAGACCGCGGACGTGCTCGAGCGGGTCGAGGAGCACGGCGATCTCTTCGCGCCAGTACTCGAACTGAGCCAGAAGCTTCCGGCTAGCTAAGGTCAACCGAATGGTCGATTGGTCGATTGCCAGGAGGGTGGCGGGATTGGTCGCGCGGGACGAGCACCGCGTGGTCGACCCTGGCCTCGACCTGGTCGCGCTCAGCGCCGAGTTCGAGGCGCGGGTCAGCAGCTACACCCAGCTCGTGCCGGCGAGCCCGATCCCTACGCCCGAGCTGGTCAGCCGCCAGGGCTGGTCGGATGCGAACTTCGCCGCGATGGCCGAGCTGATGAAGCCGGTCGAAGAGCGGATGAACGAGCGGTTCGAGAAGGCGGGCCCGCTCGCCGGGCCACTCCGGACCGGTGCGGGAGCGGCCCTCGCCGCGGAGCTCGGCTTGGTTGTCGGCTACATGTCGCAGCGCGTGCTCGGTCAGTACGAGCTGTCGTTGATCGCCGGCACGGCCAACCCCCGGCTGCTGTTCGTCGGCACCAATCTCGTCGGCGCGGCGACGGCGCTGAACGTAGACCGCGAGGCCTTCATCCGTTGGGTGACGGTCCACGAGCTGACGCACGCGATGCAGTTCGGCGGCGTGCCGTGGCTGCGCGACCACATGGGCGGCCTGTTGAAGGAGTACCTCGAGACCGTCGACGTCAAGGTCGACGCGAGCGACGACGGCGCGAGCGCGACGGACTCCGCGGCCACCACCGTCGACAACGGCGGATCGACTTCCAACGGAGCGCCGCGCGGCCGCAGCGGTGGCCTCTTGGGCGGTGCGCTCGACCGCCTGCGCAAGATCGACCTTCCCGACCCGTCCGAACTCGCCGACCGCTTCCGCGACGGCGGCTTTGCGGCGCTCGTCCAGAACGACGAGCAGCGCGACGTGATGGAGCGGATGCAGGCGGCGATGGCCGTCGTCGAGGGCCACGCCGAGCACGTGATGGACGCGCTCGCTCCGGAGCTGGTGCCCCAGCACGAGGGTCTACGCGTGGCGATGGACGAGCGGCGCCAGAGCCGCTCCGCGCCTGAGCGGGTGCTGCTGCGCCTGCTCGGCATGGAGATGAAGCTGCGCCAGTACAAGATCGGCAAGGAGTTCTGCGATGCCGTCGTAGAGGCCGGCGGCATCGACGGACTGAACCGAGTTTGGGTCGGCCCGGAGGCCCTGCCGACGCTCGCGGAGCTGGAGCGGCCAGCTGATTGGCTGGCCCGCCAGGCAGCCGATCCGGACCGTCTCGCGGCCGGCTGAGATGCCCCGAAGAGGGCCTTCCAAAGTGCCCAATTTGAGAACGCGGTCGTACTTGAAACCTGGCTCCTGAAGCAAACCGGTCAGACCACTAGAGTCCTCGCGCGATGACCTCGACGCCCTGGGGCGATGCGACCCAACTGCGTGCGCGACGTCTGCGACCCGGCCCGGGAGCAGACCCTGTAGCGGTGACCCGCAACCAACGTGAGCGTATGTACGCCGCGATGGTGGCGGCCGTCAGCGAGAACAGCTACGAGGCGACGCGCGTCGCCGACGTGGTCAAGTTGTCGGGGGTTTCACGCAGTGCCTTCTACAAGCACTTCGAGGACAAGCTCGACTGCTTCCTGGCCACGCTCGACGAGGTCGCCGCGCTCGCGACCAAGCAGTTGGCCGAGGCGTACGACACCACCCAGCCGTGGGAGGAGCGCCTGCGCGCCGTCGCGGACGCGTTCCTGGACCTGCTGCTCGAGCAGCCGGCCGCGGCACGCCTCTGTCTGGTCGAGGTCTACGCCGCCGGCCCTCAGGCCGTGCAACGACTCGACGAGGCGGTCTTCGTCGCCGAACAGGCACTGGCCGACGCCTTCGAGGAGTCGGCGGAGCGTAAGGGCATGCCGCGCGACATCGTGCGCGCGATCGTGGGCGGGGTCCTCAAGACCGTCCACACGCGGCTAAGGCGCGGCGAGGAGGCGGAGCTGATCCATGAGCTGCCGCAGCTGGTTGACTGGGCCCTGAGCTACCGCCCACCGCCGGCGAAGTTGCGCCGGCCGCGTCGCAAAGCCGATCGAGGCGCCGCGCCAATCCCCGACCCCACGGTCGCCCGTGAGCGATTGGTTACCGCGATCACCGAGACGATTGCTGCGCGTGGCTACCCCGACACAACGATCGTCGAGATCGCCGAACGTGCCTCAGCCTCGCTGAGCACGTTCTACGGCAACTTCGAGAACAAGGAGGAGGCGCTCCTCGGGGCGCTCGACCGCGAGCGCGAGCTCGCGTTGGTCGCGTTCCGCGCGGCCTACGAGACCGAGTCCGACTGGCCCGCGGCGCTGCGCGCTGGCCTCGACGCGCTCTTCGGCTTCCTTGCGTCCGACCCGGCCGGCGCGAACGTCGCTGCCGTTGATGTCTTCACGGCCGGCCCCAACGCACTCGAGGCTGGCGACAAGTCGATCCAGGCGTTTCGTGAGTTCCTCGCGCCCGGGCTCGAGCTGGCTTCCGACAAGTCGCCGCTCACCACCGAGGCCGTGGGCAATGCGGTCTACGCACTTGTCTACGGACAGGTCCGCCAGGAGCGACTCGGTCAGCTGCGCGAGCTGACGCCCACGGCGGCGTACGTCCAGCTCGCACCGTTCGTCGGTGCCGCAGCGGCCTCCGCCGCTGCCAACGCCTAGCCGTCCAGCGCGCGTCGCGCCAAACGCCGGTTGGCCCGCCAGCCAATTTTCAGTATCGCCGTGTTCCTATCCTGTAAGATGTTGTTTCTAACATCGTGCGGAGAGGCGAAGCGGCCCGATGGAGACTCGCAAGAGGCCCAGTATCAAGCTGACAGGGGGACCCCACGGGATACCGC
The DNA here is from genome assembly GCA_964629855.1 of uncultured Thermoleophilaceae bacterium. GTDB lineage: Bacteria > Actinomycetota > Thermoleophilia > Solirubrobacterales > Thermoleophilaceae > JAAYBF01. The sequence continues at coordinate 50,020 of CAZVRI010000003.1, read as the reverse complement.
GGGCGGTCGTCCACGAGGTCCAACGCGGCAGGTTGCTCGACGCCCTCGCAGAGGTGATCGCGGAGGAGGGCTACCTCGACACCACGGTTCACAAGATCCTCAAGCGCGCCGGAATCTCGCGCCGCACCTTCTACGAGATCTTCACCGACAAGGAGGACTGCTTCCTCGCCGCCTACCAGGAGGCCGCCGACCACATCCTGGTGATCGTGCAGCGCGCCTGCCGGCTTGGCGGAACGCCAGAGGTGCGGATTGAGAACGGCCTGCGCGCGCTGCTGGAGTTCGCAGAGCGCGAGCCACAGGTCGCGCGGATGTGCGTCGTCGAGGCGATGGCCGCCGGAGACAAGGCACGTCAGCGCCGCGCCAAGACGATGGAGCACCTGACCGGGCTGGCAGCCGACGCGCTCGAGGAGCGCTGCGAGAGCCGCGATGAGGCGCTACTGCGCGCGCGCGTCCTCACCGGCGGTGTTCACGAGATGGTCTACGACGCGCTCTGCCGCGGCAAGGTCAGCGGACTCCCCGATCTGGCCGAGGATGTAGTGGCCTCGCATCTCGCACCGCCCGAGGCCGTCCATGGCCGTTAGCGCGCCGACCGCCGCTTCGCGCCGTGGCCGGCGTCCTGACCAGCTAACCGGAGGCCGGCACGGACTGTCGGCCGAGGAGGTCCGGGCCTCGCAGCGCGAGCGGATCGTGCGCGCGATGACCGAGACCGTCGGCGAGCACGGCTACCACGGTGTCCGCGTGGCCGACGTCGTCTTCCGGGCCGGCGTCTCGCGGAAGACCTTCTACGAGCTGTTCGGCGGCAAGGACGACTGCTTCTGCGCCACCTACGGCGCCCTGGTCGACCGGCTGCTGACCGCCACCTTCCGTGCCTTCGACAGCCAGACCGAGTGGGTCGACCGGCTGCGCGCGGCGCTGACCGAGCTGCTCGGCACTTTGGCGCGCGAGCCCGACACCGCGCGGCTGTGCTTCAGCGAGGTGATCGCCGCCGGTGGCGCGACACAGCAGCGACGCGAGCAAGCCATCACGGCCTTTGCCGAGCTGTTCGACGCGCCGGGCGTGCCCGACGGTCCACTCGGCGAGACTCTGCGCGCCGGCCGCGTCGGCGAGTTCGGCGAGACGCTGCGCCGCGAGATCGCCGCCGGCCGCACGGAGCAGTTGCCGGCCCTCGTGCCCGAGGTGATGTGCGCGATGGTGCTGCCGTTCCTCGGCATGGATGCGGCACAGCGAGAGCTGAGCCGCGGCGCGCCACGCACGTGACGCCTGAGGGGGACGTCGCGCCGCCCGGTCACTCGTTCGTCGACGAGGCAGTCGCGGCGACGACCGCCGCCTACGCCCGCGAGCCGGGGAGCTGGGAGCAGGCGGTCCAGGCCGCGATTGGCGGCCTATTCGCCTTCCTCGCCAGCCGGCCCACACAGACCAGCGCCTGCCTGGTCGCCGACCAGGCCGTAGGCCCGGACGCTCTGGAGCGGCGCGACCGGATCCTCGACCGCTTCGCCGAGCTACTGCGCCCCGGCTTCGCCGCCGCCGCGACTCCCCCGCCGCCGGTGGTCGCCGAGGCGATTGCTGGCGGCATCTACGAGCTGGTCCGCGGCCATGCGGTCGAGCAGCGCCTGAGCGACCTCCCGGCCGCTGCTCCCGACGCCGCGCTTGTCGCGATAGCGCCCTTCGCAAATACCGAACGCAATGGGGCCGCGCCCCTCCCGCGCGGCCCCACCCCTCCAACTGCGGTCCCGGGGGCGGAACCCTCCGACACCTCCGAGACGCGTCGAGCGTAACAGGGCGAGACCATTCGTGTCAACCGTTACAAAGTGGTCTGACCAATGGTGGCCGGATCGGCGTTCGCGACCTCGCAAGCCCGCTTCGTGCCGAGGAACGGCGCCAACCCGATGAAGGCCCCGGTGGGGGCGATCTCGTAGAGCCGCTCGGCGCCCTTGTGGCGCAACCAGGTGAAGAGCAGGGCATCCACGGTCGCCCCAATCGCCTCGGCAGCGACACGATTGGTTTCGGGGTATTGGCGGAAGCCGTCCTCCAACAGAGCGTGAAAGAGAACCATTCCCTGGGCACGGAGGTCAAGCCCCGCAGGACTGGCCGCCCAGACCTCCACGCCGCCGAAGTGCGCCAGAGCCGGGTCGGTCGCGAGAAACCCGATGAACGCGCGCCCGCTGGCGCTGACCGCGCTCGGCCAGTCGGACCCTGCGGCGAAGTGCGTCGCGGTCGCGCCGAACACGCGCTGCTGGATGTCCGCCAGGGTTGCGAGCAGTGCAGCTTCCTTGCCGTCGAAGTGGGCGTAGAAGGTGGTGAGCGATACCGCGGCGCGCGCGGCGATCTCGGTGATCGCCACGTCCGGGTAGCCGTTCTCGGCGACCAGCTCGGTCATCGCCACGAGAATGCGCTCACGCGCATCTCGCGGCTCTGGACGGGGTGCCACAAACTCGGGCGGCACACGACGCGGCCGCCGCAGGCGCTCAGGCGGCGTCTCGTAGCTCAGCATCCACTCGAACAGCTCGGGCATCAGCGCCGGGAGCTCCTCGATCCGGTCCTCGCGCACCCGTGTGTGGACGATCTTGCGAAAGCCGCCCACGACGGCCCCCACAATCTCGCGCGGTAAGCCGGCGCGCTCCGGCGAGTCCTCGAGCGCGCGGCAGACGATGTCCTCGATCGAGCGATCAAAGCGCTCGACGACGTCCACCGCCTCGGCCCCCGCGCCGTGGACCTCGACCCAGGCGACCCGAGCCATCGCGGGCTGCGCGACGAGCATGTCCGCGAGAGTGTCGAGCATCGCCGCCAGCTTGCGATCCCACGGACCGGGCGTCTGCTCGAAGACGCCGACCGTGGAAGGTGTCGCGAACTCCGTGATCCCCTCTAGGGTCGCAATGAAGCAGTCGCGCTTGTTCGAGAAGTGCCTGTAGAAGGCGTTGCGCGAGACGCCCGCCACGACGAGGATGTCCTCGACGCGGGCTGCTTCGTAGCCCCGCTCGGCGACCACCGCCACAGTCGCACCGAGCAGCCGCTCGCGTTGGTTGCGATCCACCGCCTCCGGATCCCTGCCCGGACCCGGTTGCAACTTCCGCGAGCGCAGGGACTCAGCTTCGCCCCATGGCGTCGCAGTCATGGCGGGCGACCATAGCGGCCGTTTGGAGACGGTCTCGTCTTCAGGACCGATCCGGTCTGAGCTACATTCGTCCCAATGACCGTCCCGCTGCCAACCACTCCGAACCCGCTCGACAACATCACCTACGCCGACCTCTACAGGCGCTGGGAGAACGGCAACTGGAAGGCGACCGAGCTCGACTTCACCCAGGACGCCGCCCAGTGGCAAAGCGCGTTTACCGACTTCGAGCGCAAGGCGGCGCTATGGAACTACTCGCTCTTCTTCTGGGGCGAGGACGCGGTCGCCGACGGGCTCTCCCCCTATGTCGACGCGGCCCCGCTCGAGGAGCAGAAGTACTTCCTCACCACCCAGCAGGTCGACGAGGCGCGCCACGCGGTCTTCTTCAACCGTTTCATGACGGAGGTCGTCGGGATTGGCGGCAACTCGGTCGGCGACAGCCTGGCGATCATCGAGCCACAGCTCAGCTGGGGGTTCAAGAAGGTCTTCGCCCGGCTCGAGAAGATGTGCGACGAGCTGCGCCGCGACCCGTCGATCCCGCAGCTCGCCGCCGGCGTCGCGCTCTACCACGTGGTTATCGAGGCGACGCTTGCCCAACCCGGCCAGCACTTCATCACCAGCTATCTCGAGGATCGCGACATCCTGCCGGGCTTCCGCGCGGGAATGGAGAACGTCGCGGCCGACGAGCAGCGCCACATCGGCTTCGGCGTCAAGTTGCTCAACGACCTGCGCAAGATGGACCCCGAGGTGCCCCACGCCGTAGCCGACCTGCTGCGCGAGGTCATGCCGTGGACGATCAACGTGCTCGTCCCGCCCGGTTGGGACGAGCGCTACATCGAGACGTTCGGCTTCACCATGGAGGACCTCGGCGAGCAGGGCGCCCTGTCGCTGGAGACGAAGCTGCGCAGCGCCGGCATGCCGCTCGACGAGCTGCCGGGACCGCCCGTGATGCCGCTCGAGGGCAGCCCGCGCGAGCGCGCCGTCCGCGGCAAGGCGCTCTCCAAGGCCGGCTACCTCGGCGAGAAGACGGGACCGCCCTCCCGCGACCCCGAGCACGTCCAGATCCTGTTCGAGTCGGTCGCCAACGGTCTGGATTCCGACGCCGCCCGCGCCCCCGGGTCGATCCAGTGGGACTTCTTCGACCTCGAGCCCTGGCACGTGATCGTGGCCAACGGCTCGACGCGCGCGGCCCGCGGCCCTGTCGACAACCCCACCGTCCGCTTCCAGGTCGCGTTCGAGGACTTCGTTGACATCTTCGCCGGCCGCCGCGACCCGCGCAAGCTGATGCTGCGCGGCCGCTTCCGCCCCCGCGGCAACCTGCGCTGGCTCTTCAAGAGCCGCAAGATGTTCCCGGCCGGCTAACGACCCCGACATATACTCGCCCGGTGGCGAAATCGGGGGAGCTGGAGGCGCGGGCGACGCAGCTGCTGCAGCGGCTGATCCAGTTCGACACGGTCAATCCGCCGGGCAACGAGGAGGAGTGCCAGCAGTACCTGCGCGGGCTGCTTGAGGGAGTGGGCTTCGAGGTGGAGTTGCTGGCGGCCGTGCCCGGACGTCCCAACCTGGTCGCGCGGCTGGGCGCGCCGTCGGGAGCCGACGGGCCGACCCTCGCACTACTCGGCCATGTCGACACGGTGCTGGCCAACCCGGCGGAGTGGGAGGTCTCACCATGGTCCGGCGAGCTGCGCGACGACGGCTGCATCTGGGGCCGCGGCGCCCTCGACATGAAGAGCCAGGTCGCGGCCGAGGTGGCGGCCGCGTGTGCGCTGGCTGAAGCCGGCTGGCGTCCGGAGGCCGGCGAGCTGAAGCTGGTGATCACCGCCGACGAGGAGACGGGCGCGCACTACGGCGCGCAGTGGCTCTGCTCCGAGCACGCCGACAAGGTGCGCGCCGACCTGATCGTCAACGAGGGAGCAGGGGTCTCGTTCGAGCACGATGGGCGGCGGATCTATCCAGTCTGCGTCGCCGAGAAGGGCGTCTTCCGCTTCTCGCTGACGGCCCACGGCCGCGCTGGCCACGCATCGCTGCCACGGATCGGCGACAACGCGCTGACGAAGCTCGCACCGCTGCTGGCGGCGCTCGGCGACGGGCGTGTGGTGCCCGAGCACTCGCCCGAGCCTGACGCCTTCCTGACCGCGCTCGGCATACCGCTCGACGATCTCGACTCCGCGCTGGCGCAGGTTGAGGCGATCGATCCGCGGATTGCGGTCCTGCTCGAGCCACTGCTCGGCGTCACCTTCGCGCCGACGATGGCAGCGGCCTCAGAGAAGATCAACGTAATCCCCTCCGAGGCGACGATCCGCGTCGACTGCCGTGTCCCGCCCGGGCTCGGTGAGGACCACGTCCGCACGCGACTTCAGGAGGTTCTTCCCGCTGGTGACTACACGGTCGCGTTCGACGAGACCGTCACCGGTAACCGCTCGCCGATCGACACGTCACTGATGGAGACCATCAGCTCGTTCGTCGCACAGGAGGATCCCGGCGCCACCATCACAGCGACCGCACTCGCCGGCTTCAGCGACTCTCACTGGTTCCGCGCCGCATTTCCAGACTGTCTCGCCTACGGCTTCTTCCCCCAGCGCAAGATGGACCTCTTCGAGGCAATGCCACTCGTCCACGGCGCCAACGAGCGCATTCCGGTTGACGACCTCGCCCTGGCCGCGCGGTTCTATCATCAGCTGGTTGAGACGACGCTGCGCTGAGCGCGGCCAGCGATACCTGAGTGGAGGGCTCATTGGTATCTAGCAAGTCGCCCGCGGCGACAGTCGACGCGCGAGCGCGACACGACACACGCGCCACTGCTAGCAGCCACTACCTCCGGCGGCAATCCGCCGGCAGCCGCCGACCTTTATAGGGAGTTTTATACTGTTCCGTCAGTTATCGACGCCAGTCGTATTAGCGCTCATCGCATGTCGCCGGCCTGGCGACCAGCGCCGCAGCAGACAGCCCTGTTCATGTGGAAAATGGTAAGCACGGTGAGTTCACTGGGTCAGGGACCAATACCATGCTCCTCATCGCCCATACGCCAATGGGGAGCAAGGCCAGCGCGTGCTGCGGCTTCGTTGGCGAAGGCCATATTTCCGAAAACGGCGGTGGGGCCGTGAAAACATCGCGTTCAGCTCTGGACCCCAAAGCGCTAGTAGCTGCGACACCCTGAGCCACTGCAACGACGCCGGCGGGCACGGCATCATCGAAGAAACCGGCGTCGGTCAGATCACCAACACGGTGTCGTTCTGCCTCACCGGAACCGCACCGGGTGCGACACCCGTTGGTGGGGACCTCTCGTGTAATGCCACCGCCATGGAAACGCATTGCAACGAGGTGACCGTCGCCAACAGTTCCCGCCAGCAGGGACCGGGGGCGTCGTTCCAAGGTTCGAAGTTGACGGGGCTAGCTGGGCACCCATTTCAGACCCAATCTGTCCTTGCGCACATGTATGTGCCACCTACAATGCATGCGCAATCATCGTCGTACCTAAGGGGAGGGCTTATGTACGTAGGGGTTCCGCCAGGGGCGAGAGGCGCCACTGCGCCACGACCGTTCTATGCGTCGAATACGGGCACCGTAAACCGACGCCGCGATAGCCGGCTAGCGCCGGCTCACCAAGGAGCACTCCGATGATCCGTAAATCACTCATTGTTGCCGTGGGCATCATGGCGAGCCTAGCCCTTTCTGTAGGTAGCGCTTCCGCAACAGACCCAGTTCACATTGAAAATGGTGAGCACATACTCATCACTGGCGACCAAACACTTACCCTGCTCGCCCACACCCCCTTAGGTACCCAGGTCGCATCGCGCTGCGACAACGACTGGGAAGGCCATATTTCCGAAGACGGCGATGTGGAAGTCGAACGAGTTGACTTCAACGCCACACCAGGATCTATAGGCAGTTGCGGGACCAGCCTCAATGACTGCAATGACGCCGGGTGGCACGGCAATATTGAAGAAAGCGCGCCAGGGGAGTTGATGGTCAATCTCTCGTTCTGCCTAACCGGCACGGCACTCGGCTCGACCCCGGTGGGTGGAGACGTCGAATGCGTGGTTATCGTCTTGCCGAACGGCACCGTAATTCGAATTGACTGTAACGATGTTACGGTTCAAAACCAGTTCCCACCCGCTGGAACTGGCGGCATTGTGCCTCGCTTTGAAATCGATGGCGAGCTCAACGTCGATGGCGAAGGCGACGACATCCTCGCCTCTCACCTCTAGCCAGCAGCAGACCTACCCAGGGGGGTCCAGTCCGGGCCCCCCTGGCCGGGTCCGGACGCTTAGCCGAGTAGCGCGCCTTGTTTCGTCATACCGGTCGCCGATATTGCGTTTTAGGCGCCACTTTCCTACAAGCCGCATACCGCTCGATCCCACCGGGATCGATATTCCGCGTTTGCTACGCCACACGCCCTCGTAGTCATCCTGAAGCGGTATGTCGAAGCCGCCGCGAAACCTGCCGATCGTCGTATCGAGGCACATGTCGATGTGCTGATGGAGTTCGCCAGCGCGATCGCGATACAGACGGCCGTTGAAGGGCACGCGCGCGAGACGGTTGGCGCCCGAGAAGCAGACGTTGAGGCGATCGCAGGTCCCGCCGGCGCCTCCGAATCCGTCCACCATGGCTCGCCCATCTCCATCGACGTGGATGTCGATGAAGAGATCGCAGTGCGCCAGCTTGATCTCTCCGATCGCCGTCAGTACATAGGCGTCGACGCCCCAACCGACCTCCTCGAGAATGCAGCCGCCCTTTAGGTAGTAGGGGGTCACGTTCCTGATCTGCGAGCAGGGTCTGGGGGCTGGCCGACTCTCGTCGATGACCTTCGTCTGGGAGGGGGCGCCCGTTGCGGAGGCAGACATCGCGGCCAGGGCCAGCGTCCAGAGCAGCGCCGCAACCACCTTAGCTCCAGAGCGCACCACTAGAACTTGTCTCGCTGCTCGCCGGCGGGCACGGCGCCATAGACAGCATCGATCTTCCAGTCGTCACCGTCCCTCGCAAACGCGAGCGGGCTGGTGGAGCCAGCGAGCGCGATTACGGCTGTCGCGCGATCGCCCTCTACAGCGACCCGTACGATTCTCGGCAGCGCCGTGCCATGAGCGCCTTCGTTGCGCTTCATCAGCCGCGCAAGCTTGCGCATGTCAAGCGGGCAGTTCTCGGGCGGGGCGTTGGGCGCGTACCGAGCCGGGACACGGAAGGCATAGCCGACATGACGCTGAGCATCCCTCGTCGTTACAGCGCAGGCATCCTCGTACTCGCCCTTGGCAAATGCGTCCTGGAACGTGCTAAACGCCGTGCGTATCTGGTCCTGATCGCTTCCCCCTCCACAGGCGCCGCCTGCAAGAGCGGCCGCCCCGACCCCAATGCACAGAACATAACGGCCGAACATAGGCTCCCTCCAAGCCCTACTCCGCTGTTAGTCGATCGCCGGGGCCCCTCTGGGGCGGCCCCGGCTTAGCTCTCCTACCCCCGGCGACTCCGCGCCGCCGCACGCCGCTTTGCCGCGGCGCGCTTCGCGGCGGCTCGCCGCTGCTTCTTTGTGCACGGCGTCGACATCCGCACGTCGAAGTCGTGACGCTTGCCGTTCTGGCCGTCCATGTCCGCCTCGGCGACATGCTTGCCGGGAGCGCAGAGGTTGATCTTGCTCGCCCGAGTTCGCGTTACCGCCAGAATCCCGCTCTTGCCCCCCGCGACGTTCAAATTGAACTGCGAGATCGGCGCGTCCGGAACGGCAGCGAAGGTGTTGATCAAGCGTCCGTTCTCGGTCGTGTCGCTCTCACCGCGCAGGTTGATCGAGATCTCACCGCGCAGCGCAACGATCAGCATTGGCAACGTACGAATCAGGTTGCCCGTGTTCGGATCGCGACGGACGTTCTTGACGAAGTACACATTGCCGACCAAGGGCTCCTTCAACAGCGGCGACACGGCGCGAGCACGACCGACGATCGACCCCTGCGGGCAGTTCGGCTCGTCCTTGATCCCCTCCTCGTACTCACAGAGGGCCTGCGCATTGTTGGGATCGAGCGCGAGAGACTTCGGCAGTCGCACCTCAGCTCGGGCGATGCCCGCCTCGCCGACGCCGTTCTGGGTTACGACCGCGTTCACGCCGGGGTGCTTCCCGGTGGTCATCTGCTTGCGCCCGGTCAGCTTCAGCGCGAGCTTCGGCTTGAACGGCAGTGCCGCGCAGTTAGATACCTGGAAGCGGTTGGAGAGGTCAGCGGTGGCGCCCTCCACCGATCCGATCTTAGCTCCGACCTGCTTCGGCGAGCAGTTCGACGGGTTCAGCATGAACCCACCGCGATCGATGACCACGGTCACAGACCGTGTCCGCAGCGGTACGCCGTGGTGAATGATCGGGAACGGATCGGAGATCGCGGTGACCTGCGCCGTCCGGCGATCGACATGGATTGCCTGACGCACGACGATCGGCGACAGCTCGTAAGCCCCGCGGAACGGGCCGGCGATGGGCCGGATCTTGACCATTAGCCCGTACTCCCCGCCCTTGTAGCCCTCAGTCAGGAAGACCTCGCCCTTCTGCTCGAGCACGAACGGATCGCCAGAGCCAGCGGTGGCGTCCGCGATTCCAATTCGTGAGGCCTCCGGACAGCTTCCGGCGCCGGCCTGAGCATCCGTACAGAGCGGGACGTCCTTGACCGACGCGAGCAATCCTGGCGGGAGGCTGGCAGTCAAGCCGCGCAGGTACTGCTCCCCATCCTCACGCGAGAAGGCGAACGAGAACGCTCCGCCCCCGCGTGCACGCTGGCTGCTCATGCCAGCGGCGAGCTTCGGAGCGAAGCCTGTCGCGCAATTCGTCGTAGTCGTGAAGTCCCCGCCATTGAGCTCCGGAGCGTTCCCACTCCACGGAGTGAGCTCGGCAGACCATCCGCGGCTAACACAGCCTTGGGGTAGCGCAAGCATTCCGCGATCGCCGCCCTTGATGTCGACCGACAGGTCGCTGAAAGGCAGCTGTGGGTTGTTGTCGAACGTTGCCGTCACACGCCCAGTTGCCGGATCGGCGACAGCCGTGCCGTAGACCTTCGCAATCAGCGCACGCTCGCGGTTGCGGAGCACGATGAAGAGCCTGAACATCTCTCCCGACTGGGGGTCGGTCGACTTCGGGGTTCCGAGCACGACCTCACCGGTCAGCTTCTCTTCGAGTAGCGGAGTCGTGACCTCGGCTGTGCCGATGATCGAGCCGTCGGGGCACTCGACCCCATCGCTGGCGTCATCGTCGAAGGGATCGCCGTTGTTGAAGAGCGGCGGGCTACCAAGCTGGCGGACGCCAATCTCGCTGTCCGTGCAGCCAGCCAGTCCGGTCGCCCCAGAGGGATTGATCGACACGCCCTCGGGAAGGGTCACAACTGTCTTGTCGAGGTGGCTCGTCGTACGGCCAGCCGCCGAGCGCCAGAACGCCGGCGCGCCAGAAGCGTCGCTCGGGTTGAACTGCACCCCAGCCGGTGGATTCAGCGGCTGCGGAACCGACAGCCCGATATCGAGGCCCGTCGGACCATCGGCCTTGCTCGACGTCGCCGCCGCGCTGAGAGTCGCGCCGAACGGCACATCGCCACAGTCAGTCAACTGCGGGGCGACAGACGTCTCAGACGCGACCGTCCCCGTATGCCAGTTCGTGGCCCTGATCGAAGTCGTCGGATCGACGACCGAGCAGTTCGTCTGCGTCGTCAGGAACGACCGGATCGGACCCCACGACGGATCGTAGGACTGCGGCTCCTGTGAGCACTGCTTTCCACCATCGCCGGTCACCGTGCCACCAGGCAGGCCCTTTACAGACATTCCGTCGCCATCTACTCCACCGTTGGTCCTGTTGGCGCAGTAGGCCGCCACGGGGCGGAACCGGTCATGGGACGCCGCCCACGGCACACCCCAGAAGGTCACCGTCTGGCCCAAGAGCGGCAAGCCTGCGGGGATCTGGATCGCCATCGCCTCCACCCCGAAGTCATCGTCCGTACGAGCAGTCGCGATGATCGGCACGTTCGACTTGAGCCCGCTACCAATACCCGGACCCGAGAGGATGAACTCCGCCGTCTTGCCATCGCGTGGCTCCACGCTGTAGATCGGATAGACACCGGTCCCAACGCCCACAGAGACCGTCGCGACGCCAACCTGAGTCTTGGGGGGACAGGTCGTCGGAACCGTCCGGACCGCATCGGCGGGACACTTCGGAACCGCGGCGAGGTTCCCCACCACTCCGGGGGGGAGCTTTACGGCAACATCACGCGGAGCGCCGTCGGGAACCCTGTACTGTCCACTCGCGTCACCCAAGCCGATCAGCGGCGACCGGGAGAGCCAAGCTGCGGCCGTACCATCCGGATGCGCACCCGCCGGAGTACTCGCCGTCAGCCGCCAGCCTGGAACTGGATTGTTGATTGGGTCGCCGGCGCTCCATCCCTCACCACCGGAATCTCCCGCGGCAACTCCCGGCGCCAATGGAGGTATCGGCGGAAATCCGATTCCAAAGCCGATATCGCCTTGGGGATGGTCGATGCAGTTCGAGTAACTCGCCGGCGGTGCGGTTCCTCCGTTGGCGAGGCCAACGCCGTCACCACTGGTGTCAGCGCTGGTGAGGTCGCAGACACCCGCCCAGAACGCTCGGTCGTTACCCGCGAAAGCCGGAGCAGTAGTCGCAGGGGTCTGGGTCGTCGTCTGCGCGAAGCTGAACTTCTCGCCGATCGTCCAGCCCTGAGCGTGCGACGCGGTCGGCAGCGAGGCGACTGCCGCGAGAATCACGAGCAGCAACCATGCGGCGCCGGCTAGCCGGTCCTTGCCCCGGGCGGGTCGCTGGCTCGCGGTGTGCCGATCGGTGTCCAGGTCGTTGTTGGACATGTTGGTCGCTGTCTCCTCGGTGGTGATCGTCTTGCGCAGGCGTAGGGCCATCAGCGTCTGGGCGGTCATCGTCGGGTCCCCCGTAGAAGTACGGTGATCGTCCGTGAGCGAGCGGCCGTCATCGTTACCTCAATCGCCAACCGCAGCGGCCGGTCGCTACGCAGCTGACGGCGCGCCGCCTCGCTGAGACGCAAACGCAAAGTGGCCGTACCGGCGGCCTTCAGGATCACCGATCCCTTGGCTACTCTCGCCAGGGACTTCGACCTGCCGCCCGTCAGCCGCGCACGGGCCACAGCACCAACCCGGCCTGAGCTACTCGACCTCACACGTAGTGCCACGACCCCATTGCGCGCCGCGCGCCGTCGCGCTTTCGCTCCAACGGCCGCCACCGAGATCGTGTTCCGAGCACCGGGGTTTGCATTGCCATCGCCCGCAGCATCGGTCGTCGGAGCGGCGGCAACCGAACCGGCGCCGCCTCCCTGGCAGCCATCAGCCAGCACCCCGCAGACGGCCGGTGCGGACGGCGGATCAGGCAGACGATCGGGCCTCAACGAGGCCGTGTAGATGTCGCCATCGCGGGGGTCGATCTCCCAAGCCGAGATTCGCTGCTCAGTCCAGAAGAAGACATCGCGACCATCACGAGAGTTGCCGGTGTAGAACGCCGAATCCCCGGACATCCCAGGCGACACCAAACCCAGCCTCCCTTCACGCCACTCGTAGACATCCATGGTCGTGTTGACGTCATCCTCCACAAGCGGCAAGCGACTCTCGAAGAAGACCGACCGGAGCGCCCCCGAACCATCCTCGGCGATATTGAAGTGCCGCGTACCCGCCAGACCAGCCTCCACACCGGAGGTGTTGGTAGAGGTCGCGAGGCCGAGATCGCCGTTGCAGAACCCAGAAGGCGTAGCCGCGCTACCTCGGCAGTAGTAGGGCGCTGATCCCGGGCGCGGAGCAGACAACCGGGTCAATCGGTTTACGTCTGCCTCGTATAGATACACGTCGCCAGCCGAGTCGGTGTCGTCGGCCGTGAGCCGCCCAGTCGTCTCGAACACGATCGCGTCGCCGCTGCTGCTCCCCCGGACACACGTCGCGAAGTTGTTGGAGGGCTCGAGCCCGAGATTGCCGGCTGCGCTCGACCCCCGGACGGCCGTCGTGCCGCTGCTGGCGCACATGTCCTGTCCCACACCAGCCGCGCCAGGCGCCTGATAAGGAACCTGCGCAACGAACCGATAGGCGTCGTCCCCCGACTTCGTTGCGTCGTAGAGGTAGAGGTTGCGGGCGCTGGCGTTGGCCGTGACGCCACCCGGAGCCGTCGCTCCGCCGCTCGGAGCCGCGTTCCATGGATCCTCGGCGTCACCGATCCGTGCACTCGTCACGAAATACACCCTGTCGCCGGAGTCCGATACAAAGCGAGCAGCGCCACCGGCGCCATCCGTCGTGTTGGTAGCGGCGTCGGCGTCACCATCAGGACCACCAGAAATCCGAGTCAAGCCACCGGCCTCGGGACCTGCAGGGTCGTCGTCGTTGTCGGCTGGAAGCTCGTATCGATAGAGATCCCAAGAGTTTCTCGACGCAGGACCCGCCGTAATCGAGTTGCCGCCATTGGGGTCGTCAGCCGTCAACGGCGCATCAGTGCGGAAATACGCCACGCGTCCGTCGCGAGAAGCGCCCTCGAACGCTGCACCATCGCCGAACGCCGCAATTTGCTGGGTTCCGACCGCGGCCTCGGGACGCGAGATCCACCGCACCATCGGATTGCCCTCGTCATCGAGCTGCCGGACGAACAACTGCGGCGGGCAGGTAGTCGCAGCGCCAGTCGGCGCTGCGACGCCAGAGCAAGCCGCAGCGTTCGCATCAATGGTACCCGGAAGCTTATTGGGGTCGGGGCTCGCGAAGAACACCCGATCGCCGGAGTCCGACATCGCCATCGCCGAGCTGCCAGCTAGGTAGACCGCTCCCTGTTGCGTAACCGCCCCCAGAGTCGCGCCGCGGACATCGGTCGGCGACCCCTCGCCGCACTGCCGTGCCGCGATCGTGTCGTCGCCGGGAACTCCGGGGGTTCCCGCATCGTCCCGCGCGGGTACCAGCGTGGATGTCGGGCCCACGCCGGTGCACTCGTTGATCAGGTCAAGCGGACCCCATGCAGGCGGCCCGAACAGGAAGACCGCCTGACCTGAGGTCTGTGGCGGAGTCAGGCCAGCCGGCGTCGTTGCATCGTTTAGGCCCTTCAGGTCCCGATAGTGCGGGGCGTTGGTGAAGTCCTGGCCAATCAGACGCTCACCCTCATCGTCCATAAACGCCGCGCCCGTCCTGTAATTGCCGTAGTCCGCGCCCGCGTACCACGGACTATCGAGCCACGGGTACCAGCCGGCGGCCCGTGGGCCGCCGGAGTCGCCCAGAATGTGGGTCGATCGCTTTACGCCCGACTCGAACATCGGGACCAACGTCTCCCATACCTGGGTCTTGATGTCTGCGGATAGACCGCGGAGCTGCATCAGGAAGGATGACGACCCGAAAACCGGGGGAACGTTGAGTATCGCCTCGCCTCGCCACCCCTGGGAGGTCCGCGACCGGACCTCCCAGCCGTTGTCAGGAGCGAACGCCGCCCCGCCATCGGGGTCGAGCACGCCAGCGAAGACATAGGTCAGAAGCCGATCACCGCCCAGCGACGGGTAACCATTCACGAAGCGCTGAATATCGGCGTCGTCGAACTGGCTGTTGCCGCCTCGGCGGAGAACCTTGTCGGGTGACGTGACCATCTCGTATACGCGTGTTCCATCGGCTCGGGACTCTGTCGGACGCGTCTGGAAGAGCCGGTCGCCGCCGCATACCGCACCGGAAGCCAAAGAGTTCTGAGCACAAATTCGGAAGTGGTAGAACCGTCCTGCCTCGAGTCCGGTTAGGGCCTCGACCACCAGCTTCGCGACCCCCCCAGCGCCAGCACTTCCTGCCGGAACCGGCACCACATTTCCGTAGTCGTCATCGCCCCACTCAAACCAATAGCTGGTCGCCAGGCCACCGGGGTTGATGCGCCCGACGACCTGCGCCGACGTGTCGGAGATCTGCTGAGCAGCGATCGTCTCGACGACTGGCGGAGCGGGATCGGTGAGAAATGCGAGCTCTGCTGAGGTGGCAGCGCCCGAGTTGTTGGCCCGGGTGGCCACCACGCGTACGCGATACGAGGTGTTGGGCTCAAGATTGGTCCCTTGCGCCTGAACTGACTGGGCAAAGTTGGTGTCGCCGTTCGGGGGCACCACCGTGTTGGAGGTTACCTGAGTCCAGTTGACGCCATCCTTGGAGACCTCGAAGCGATAGCTGGTCTGCTGTCCGGTCGGCCCGTTGGGAGCAGGGTTGATAGTGGCGTGAAGATCGGCCGTATTCGCCTGAACGTTCGTCGGCGGCTCAAGGCCGATCTGAATCGGAGAAAGGCCGTCGTCGTCGAAGACGACGACACGCTGCGCCGTCGTCGATGTCGGCATGAAGACCTTGCCAGTGTCGGGGTTGACGCCGACACCAATCGGCTGGAAGTTAGCGGTGAAGGCGGTCGGGTAGTTGCCAGCCAGTGACGGCGTCCCTCCGGGCGTGGCGATCTCAAACAATCCAGCGGTCGCGCTACCAGTGACCACGAAAAGGCGCCCGGTGACCCTGTCGATCTCAACGCCAACGCGACTGGCCGTATTGCCGGTTAACGTCGAGAGCGAGATCGGCGCCAAGAACTGCGTGGTCGCCGTGCTGTAGCGAGCTAGCGGACCGCCGACGCCGCCCGAGATGATGTAGGCGATCCCGGTCGAGTCGAGGGCTACGCCTAGCGGCTGGTTCGAAGTGAATTGCCCCGAGCTGCCGAAGTTAGACGGTGCGCTGCCGTCCAAGTTGTAGGTCTCGACGCGCTGAGAGCCGGTATTAGCCAGGAAGACCTTCCCCGTACTTGGATTCCCGTCGGGCTTCGATACGTCAAGGCGATAGCCATTGGCGGTCGTTCCCGCGGAGAACTGGCCCGGGTTCGGGCCTGGCGAGCTGGTCGAAGCGTTATTCGCGCCTACGCCTATCTTGCAGACGTTGGAGGCCTGGCAGACCTCATAGCCGACGCCGGCGGCGGAGCCGTTCTGCGAGGTCGCGGCGGAGATCGTCGCCGCACCACCGGTGAGTGGATCTCCAGCGCTGGCACCGACGCCAACCTGGGCGACATCGCTGTTCGCTAGCGGCCCCCCGTTGAAGGTGATGGTGTAGGTGCCGCCTCCAGGAGCACCGGGACCTCCAGCGACGGTGACACTGCCCCCGCCGGTGTTGACATTCGTGAGCCCGTTGAGAGCGGCGGCGACGGTAGCGTTCGTGGCGGTAGCAGAGATGTCGCCTGTCGTGCCAACGCCTGGTCCTCCCGCGCCGAAGCTGATGGTGAAGGATCCGCCCGATGCGTCGACTGTGACGGTCTGAATCTCGTTGGCAGTGGCGAGAACGTCGAAGCCAAACGAGCGGACGAAGACACCATTGGCGGTGTACTGGCTTATGCGGCGGTTGTCGCGGTCCGAGACGTAGACGTTGCCGGTGTCCTGATCAACCGCGATGCCCTGCGGGTTATCCAGCGCCCCGTTGAGCAGGTTCGTGGTCGGGGCGGGCGGACCGGTCGCGACGCCGACCTTGCAGGTAGCGGCGCTTGCACAGATCTCGAAGTTGGTGGTACCCCCGGTCACCACGTCGGCGCCCCACGCGAGGTCGAAGCTCCCATCGGCGTTGAAGCGCTGGATCCGGTGGTTGGCATCGTCCACGACATAGAAGTCGCCGTTCGCGGCAGCGTTGCCGTCAGCGATCCCGGGATCGTTGACCGCAACGTCCCGGGGCGCACTGGCGAATGTTCCGCCGAGGGCGGGACTCGCCGAAGTGGTTCCAACGCTGGAGTCGTAGTACTTGGCGCCCCAGGCACTAGAAACTAGCGACAGCGCAGCCGCAGCCGAAATAACGCAAGCACACGCAAGGCGCCCACCGATCCTGAGCGAGGACGCACCAATCCCGCTAGACGACGACGGGGGACGAGCAGCATCGCGCTCCGCTGCCACAGGCCCGGTCGCAATCGGCGGGGGAATTCTCATCCTTGAGGTCCTCTCATAGGTCGTCATCAGGCTCACGCGCCTGGCTCACATGCTGATGCGCAGCGTAAGCCGGCGTTCTTATCCGTGTCAACCCCCATCATCCGGAACCCGGAAAACACCGGTATCCGAGATCCGATCCTGTCCCCCATGGCGGGTCTTCTTAGAGAGCATCAGGCGCACGCGATAGAGCACACCGGCACGGAGCTGCCCGTCTTGAGCCGCTACGAGCTGGCCGCCCCCGCCAACCACGTAACGGCGATCGCCCAGCTTCCTCCACTCGCGGCCGTCGCGACTGACCTGAAACTGGTAGCGGGCTGCTCCATGCGGATAGACAAGCGCCGTGGGTGCGAGCCGACCCGCCGCTTCCGCCAACGGGGGTGCGGGTACCGCGCCCATATGTCCACTCCGGGCCAGGACGATCAGTCCATGGCAGTCACGGGGCACGTTATTGGGCGTGCAACCCGTGAACGTACTGCTGCCGGTCCGCTGCCGCAGGACCCCGCTCGACAGGTAGATGACATGCCCGCCAACGGCCACGCCACTGACGTTCTGCAGAAAGGGCAGCGTGTCCAGCGCGCGCTTGGACGGCCGCTTAGAGCCTGGCCCGCTTATGACGTCGAGCTCTGACTTGCCGAACGGGTTGTTGATCGCAATCAGGTCTCCATCGGCTGGGCGCACATCAATGCCCAATGTCGTCCCGTTGGTCAGATGCGCCGACTCGTTGGAGGGAGTCGGCGGGCCGCCTGTGCGAGGAGTCAGAGGAGGCAGGCGCGCATGCTCTGCGACACGACCGGGCGGCGCGGGGACAGACCTGAACCTGATGATCCTCGTGCGGGTCTGGGGGCCGTCGAAGATGTAGCCAAAGAACGCCGAGCCGTACACGGTCCCCTGACGATCGACAGCGATTTGGCTAGGCCAGGATGGCGTCCGCCGGCCGTCGACCACGATGGGTCGCCCGGTTCGACATAGGCGCTCGGTCACACATACCTCGAAGCGAGGTCCACCACTAGCCACTCCCCTTCCCCACGCCATCAGAAAGTCGCCGCCGCGGTCGAACTGAAGCACCCGATCGTGCGGCTCGTCGGCCACGAACACATCGTGCGGCGGAGTGGGCGCTACCGCGACGGCGGCATTCCCGTATCCGTCCGCCGCAGGAGCAAGACGCCAGGACCGAATGTAACGCCCCTCGGGGGTGTACCGCGAGACGCGGCGATTCCCGCCGTCCAGGACGTAGACGTTTCCGTTCGACGGGTCTACCGCCAGAGCGCTTGGCTTCCGGAGCGCCCCGCCTGCATCACTTCGAACACCCGCTTTGCAATGGCGCGCCTGGGTGCAGATCTCATAGCCGGTCCCCGTATCGCCGGGGGACCCGGGACGCACCACGTCCTTGCCCCACGCCCGCTCGAAGTTGCCGTTGGAATCGAGGCGCTGCACCCTAGCGTTGGCGTTCGATCCCTCGACCACGAACAACTTGTCGTCAAGGCCCAGCTCGGAGCTACCGGCGTAGAAGGCGACATCCGTTGGCTGAATGAAGACGCCACCGCTAGTTCCTGGCTGGTCGCCCACGAATCCCCCAACCTCAATTGGCCCCGCGAACGCAGGGGAACCGAGGACCGCGCCCGCGACGGCGGCGGTCAGCAACCAGCTCAACCAGTGGCGCGACGTGGTCCCTCCAGCCACGAAGCCATGAGACACGAACCCTGCGCTCATGTCAAGCGGGCGAACAGTGCACGTCCTGGTGTTGTTCACGACCAGGGACACCGCCGCCCGACGGCCGTCCGCTGTCGCTCCGGCTCGAGCAACGACAGACTGGGCACTTTTCACCGTTCCCCCGCGGGAACCAGCGGAACCCCATATGAGCTTCTATCGGGATCTTCGACGAGCGCCGACGCGCCCACCGTCGACGGTGACCACGAGTACCTGCGGCCTTCGCGGATGGCGGCCGGCCCTCCGCGCACAGCCGCCATGATTATGCCCTCGCAGGTGGCGCCGTCGCCGATCTCAGACCGCTCCACCTCGCCCAGCCCCTCCGCCGAGAGGGCGCAGGCCAGCATAAGAGCCGCGGTCAGGAGCGCACGAGACATCTCCGACCGGAGAGCACCACCTCTATCCCAGTCCCTCCAATCTGGATGCCAGCGACCCCGTAGCGGCCTCTAGCACCACCCATCCGCATCCGTTAGGCTGCCCGTGCTGCGGCGCTAGGTCCGCACCACATCACGTCCAGAATGGAGGGCTGGCTAGATGTACGATTTCAAATTCACCGTTCCGGTCGCGACAATCGTCGCGGTTGCGATGGCAGTTGGGAGCATCGGTTGCGGAGGGTCGGATAGCGACGACGACACTGGTGCAAAGACTGCTAACGCAACGTCAACAACTGCGACGCCCGACGCCCCAGCAACGCCCAAGGAGGCGCGCCTCAAGGTGCGGGCGGCCATGGCGCGGCTCCAGGATGCGTTCTACTCCGGAGACGCGAAGACGATGTGCGACGGAATGACAGCTTCGATCACCAAGCAGATAGCCGCAGCTGGCGCGCCGAAGGACAAGAACGCAACTTGTGAGTCGGTAGTCAAGGTATACGCCATACCGATTCCAGCATCCGAGTCCCGGGAGCAGAAGGCAACGATTCTAGGTGTGACCGTCAAGGGCGACAGGGCTTCGGTCCGAGCCTCCCAGCAGGGTCGTAGGGCCTACAAAGTGCCGTTCGTCAAAGAGGACGGCGAGTGGAAGATGAACATGGGTCTTGGACTGGCTCCTCAATGAGCATCGGCCCCCTTAGACGCCGGTCACCTTGACAGCCAGCCTACTGGGCCGTAGTGTGACGCTTGCTTAGAGCTCGTCTCTAGGCAAGCCCCCTCTGGAGGGACGGGGCGGAAACGGAAGGAGGGTCCGTTACCAAATCGAGCACCGTTCTAACGGTAGCCGTCGCGAGAGCGCGGCAAGAGTAGCTAGGCGCGCCAGAGATACACTGTTTTTAGTCTCCGGCGCGGCAACCGTCGACATCCAATGTCGACACCTCTAAGGAGAGCATACATGATTCGCAAGCTATTTCTGCTTGCTGTGATGGCGGTGGCCGCTCTGGCCATGACCGCGTCCAGCGCATCGGCCGTCGAACCGATTACGGTCACGAACGGTTCACATGTGGTATTTACGGGTGACCAGACACTCTCGCTGATCGCTCACTCCCCGATGGGCACCCAGGTCGCGTCGCGCTGCGACAACGACTGGGAAGGCCACATCGCCAGCAACGGCGACGTCGAAATCGAACGCGTCGACTTCGCGGCCACCCCGGGGAGCGTCGGTAACTGCGCCACCACCCTGAATGACTGCGACGACGCCGGCTGGCACGGCACGAGCGAAGAAACCGCGCCTGGCGTGACACACGTCGTCCTGTCGTTCTGCCTCACCGGTACCGCCCTTGGCGCCACGCCGGTCGGCGGAGACGCCGAATGCACCCTGACGACGATTAAGGCGACGTGCAGCGATGTCACGGTCGCCAACCAGTTCCCGCCGCCGGGAACCGGTGGCATTGTGCCGCGTTTCGAAATCGACGGTGAAGTTTTCATCGCGCCTGAATCAGGTACCCTCGGCATTTCGCACTAGCACGAGCGATACCTGACGTGTGGGTCAACCACACGTAGCTGGACCAGAGGGGCCCGCCTAGGCGGGCCCCTCTGCCTTCCTAGACCCAGACCGAAGGGGTTCACATGGTTCCCAAGCTACCCCTGCTTGCTGCGTTTGCTGTGACCGCCTTGGCCATGCCAACGTCCAGCGCATTAGCGACAGGCCCGGTTCATGTCGAACACGGGGAGCACGTCACCTTAAACGGCAACCAGACACTCACCCTACTTGCCCACACTCCGATGGGCACAGCCGCGTCCTCCTTTCGCTGTGACAACGACTGGGAAGGCCACATCACCGAAGACGGCGATGTCGAACTCGAACGCGTCGACTTCGCGGCCACCCCAGGCAGCATCGGCAACTGTGACACCACCCTGAACGACTGCAGCGACGCCGGCTGGCACGGCCAGATCGAAGAAACGGCCCCTGGCGTGACGCACGTCTTGCTGTCGTACTGCCTCACCGGCACCGGCCTAGGCGCCACCCCGATCAGCGGCGACATCGCCTGCGCACTCACCAAGACGGAAATGCACTGCGACGACGTTACGTTCGCCAACCAGTTCCCGCCCGCGGGAGCCGGCGGCGTCGTACGCCGCTTCGAAATGGACGGTGAAATCAACATCGATGGCGAATCGGAGCTTGTCATCACGCACCAAGCAGCGTGAGGCGCGCGGTTAGCCACGCGTGTTGATGGACCGGAGGTCCCGCCCAGGCGGGCCCATCTGCTTTCTCAGCCCAGATCGGAGGGTTCAAATGATTCCCAAGCTACTTCTAGCTGCCGCGGCGGCCTTCGCAGGACTTACGGCTGCAGGGTGCGGCAGCACGGACTCAGGCCAGGCAGATCGACTGACCACCCCGCCAACGAGCACCGCTGCGACTGCGGGGCGCCCCATTCCGCCTGATGACCGGGCTGCTCGGCTCGCCGAGAAGCTCGAGCAGAAGGACAATCGCAAGCTGGCCGGCTCTGGAGATCTGGCCCAGATTCGTGAGGTGCTCAGCGACGTTCAGGTCGATCTGACGGCGGGGCAGGGGTGGGGCGTATGTCACGAGCTGACCGAGGCCGGCCAAAGAGAGCTCGCGCGACTTCGTCTTGGCGGCTACAAGACCTGCGAGGACGTGGTGGTTGAGTTCTCGCGTCGCAACAGGCCGGCGAACGGCAAGCCCAAGATCTCCAGGATCGTCAGCGTCAGGATCAGGGGGAACCGGGCTATTGCCACGGTGAAGGATCCCGGTAGCGGGCCGACCTACCGGGTCCCCTTTACCAAGGCAGAGGGGCAAATCTGGAAGCTGCCTCGGCTGTCGCTGATCGAGCCGGCCGCGGCCCCTGACGGAGCCTAGCTGCCGTCGAGGTAGTCGCGATGCTTCTCCGCGACGGTCGGCCAGAGGCGGTGTGGTCCTAGCGGGCCGGTCGTAGCGCTCGTCGATCCAACCTCGCCCCAGGCACCGCCAAAGCCGTACCAGAGCTCCTTGCGGGCGTCCCGAAGCAGCTTCCAGGTCTGCCATTGGGTGCAAGTCGCGCAGCGCTCCCCACTCATGACAACACCGATTGCGTGGGTGGCCCGCTCGAGCCTCACAACGGGATGGGTGGTGTCGACAAGCCGAACGCCGTCCCAGACGCCGTCGTCCTCCGTCTGAACGCCAACGGGCTCGTAGCGATCGTCGCCGCGATCGCTCAGGAGCACGTCGATCCGCTTCCAATCGCCCTCGTGGGCCCCTGGCTCGCCTGGCCGCCCACGCATGCCGAACAACACCCAGTACGCCAGCCGCACGCGGGAGTCCCCTTCGTCGACCCGCTCGGCATATGCCGGAACGGCGGCCCCCGACCTAGCCGACGGCCCGCCTCGAGCCTCATCGGCCAGGTCGAGGTAGAAACCCTGGCGTGGCCGTAAGCCATCCACCCGCGGCCCCCGGTCGAATGGGCGCGTCAGCTGATCGGTGAAGACGATTGCGGCAAGATTCAGATCGCACTTCTTTCCATTGGGGTTGCGGTAATAGTTCGGATCCTTCCCGTCACCGAGACCCTTCGGGTAGATCCAGTCGATTCTCGGATCCTGCTGCTCGGGCATCGAGTGCCCCACAGCGATCTTGCGATCGGGGCAACCTCTGTCCTCGGCGAACCAAAACGACGACCGCTCGATGAACCAGCGTGCGCTCATCGGTCGCCAGGGCTCGTCGGCCGCCAGTTCGATCAGCGGCGCGAACGTGCGCTCGGGGTTGGCGGTCCGAATGGTGTCGGGTCCCGCGGCGGCCGGCTCGTCGTCGCCGCAGCCTGTCGCACCGACGCACAGCGCGCATGCCGCTGCCGCCAGCCAGGCGACCACCACCCTCCTGCTCCCCTCCATGCGCCAATCCTAATGCTCCGTGTCAAGCGCGCCGACAGGGATAGGACCTATGTCCCTGCTCGAGTTCGCCTTCACCTACCAGCAGTTCGAGAACTGGGCGGTTACGTGGCTGCCGATCATCTTCATGGGGCTGATCGCGGTCGTGCTGGTCGCGATGTTGCGGTTCATGCCGAGCTTCAAGATGAAGCCGCAGGAGATCAAGCCGTCGTCGTCGGACTCGGTTGGTTGGAGTGACGTAGCCGGCGTCGAGGAGGCCAAGGACGAGCTGCGCGAGGTCGTCGAGTTCCTGCGCGACCCGGAGCGCTTCAAGGCGATCGGCGCGCGGGTTCCGAAGGGGATCCTGCTGCACGGCCCGCCCGGCACCGGCAAGACGCTGCTCGCCAAGGCGGTCGCGCACGAGTCGAACGCGAAGTTCTACGCGCAGAGCGCGTCGGCGTTCGTCGAGATGTTCGCCGGGCTTGGCGCCGCGCGGATCCGACGCCTGTTCAAGGAGGCGCGCAAGAGCTCGCCGGCGATCGTCTTTATCGACGAGCTCGACGCTGTCGGCTCGTCGCGCGGCAACGACACCTCGGGCGAGAAGGACCAGACGCTCAACCAGCTGCTGGTCGAGCTCGACGGCTTCGGCGGCCGTGACGGACTGGTCGTGATTGGCGCGTCGAACCTGCTCGACAAGCTCGACCCGGCGCTGCTGCGACCCGGCCGCTTCGACCGCCAGGTCTTCGTCACCCCGCCCGACCTCGAGGGGCGCAAGCAGGTGCTCGCCGTCCACACGCGCGACAAGCCGCTCGAGCCGGGGATCGACATCGATCTGGTGGCCCGCCAGACCAGCGGGCTGACCGGCGCTGACCTCGCCAACATCTGCAACGAGGCGGCGATCCTCGCCGCCCGCGACCATCGCGACAAGATCGCCACATCCGACTTCCAGGCGGCGCTCGAGCGCGTCGTCGCCGGCATGCAGTCGCGGCGCGTGATGACCGACCACGAGAAGCGCGTCGTCGCCTTCCACGAGGCCGGTCACGCGCTCTGCGCCGAGCTGCTGCCGAGCACCGACAGGGTCCACCGCGTCTCGATCATCCCGCGCGGGCAGGCGCTTGGCTACACGCTCAACCTGCCGGAGGAGGACCGCTACCTCAAGACGCGCGAGGAGCTGATGGACCGCCTCGTGGTCCTGCTCGGTGGGCGCACCGCCGAGCACCTCGTCTTCGGTCAGATCACGACTGGCGCCTCCGGCGACCTGCGCTCGGTCCACGACATCTCACGCGCGATGGTCACCCAGTACGGCATGGGCACCGGCCTGATGTCGCGCGAGCTGAACGCCGGCGACTACTCGATGTCCGACGCCACCCGCCGCGCGATCGACGACGAGCAGCAGTTCATCACCGACCAGGCACACCGCCGCACGCTCGCCATGATCACCGAGCACCGCGAGCTGCTCGACGCGCTCGCCTCCGAGCTGCTCGAGCGTGAGGCGCTCGAGCGCGAGGACATCGACCGGATCGTGGCCGCGCATGACGGGCAAGCGGCGCGACCGAGCCTCGACCAGGCGACGCCATCTCCCTCAGCTAGCGGTTCCTGATTACAGCCTCGACCGTGCCGGTCATCTCCGGGTTGAACGAGTCGTGGTACTCGACCTTTTCAGGCTTGTGGAAGGTGATCGTGTACGGCTCTCCCCAGGTCAGCGTGTGAGTGTCGAACTCGTTGTTGTCGGTGCGCCTCTCCGGTAGGTCGCCCGTCTCAGCTGTGTGATTCCGCATCGTGTCGACGTTCACGAACGTGACCCGCCCACCCACGAGGATCTTCACGTGTCGCGGCCGGTAGCCGTCCTTGGTGATCTCCACGCGCGCCGTGAAGGGCGCGTTCTTCACCTTGCGCTGCTTCGTCGTTCCGTCCTCCCCGTCGTCGCCGCATGCTGCGCCAATCGACGCACCGACCACCGCCGCGATGCAGGTCAACCCCATTCGAACGTTCAAGACCCCTCCAGTCCACGCTTGCTCCCTCCGAATGCCGAGCATACCCCTATCGCTCTAGACTCCCAGGCCGTGTTCGGCGAGATCGACCACATCGGAATTGCCGTCGAGGAGATCGACGGGGCGCTGGCGCTGTACCGCGACAAGCTCGGGATGCGCGAGGTGCATCGCGAGACGATCGAGGAGCAGGGCGTCGAGGCGATGCTGCTGGAGATCGGCAACGCGTATGTCGAGCTGATCGCGCCGATCGATCCCGAGGGCGGCGTCGCCCGCTTCATCGAGAAGCGGGGACCCGGGATGCATCACGTCGCCTACCGGACTCAGGACATCGACGGAGACATCAAGCGGCTGGTCGCGGCCGGCATGCGGACGATCGGCGACGAGGCGCACCCCGGCATCCGGGACACGCGCGCGATCTTTCTCCATCCCAAGTCGACCGGCGGCGTGCTCACCGAGCTCGTCCAGCCAGCGGAGGATCAGTAGACATGGCCCAGACGGCTCGTACCGACATCGGCTTCCAGGGCGGCCAGGTGCTCTCGCTGCGCACCGCCGACGACGCCTACAAGAAGCTGATGGACGCGCTCGCCGACGACGGCTCCGCACGCTGGCATTCGCTCGATCTCGAAGACGAGGTCATGCAGCTCGACCTCTCGCAGGTCGTCTACGTCCGTCGCGAGACGGGCAACCGCGCCGTCGGCTTCTAGGCGCCGCGGCGTGCTGCGCCGGCTCGACCTGGCGGTCCTGCGCCTGCTGCGAACCCGGGGCCACGAGCCGCGCGTCGAGCGTGCGGTCCTGATCTTCACGCGCGCGGGCGAGCACGGATTGCTCTGGCAGGGGCTGTGCCTGGCGGGAGTGGTGGTCGACAAGCCGCGGCGGCCGCTCTACCTGCGCACGATGCGCACCGTGATGCTCGCCTACCTGGCGAACATCGGGCTGAAGTACGTCGTGCGACGGCCGCGGCCACAGCTCGAGGACCTGCCGCCGCTGTCCTCGACGGTCACGTCGCTGTCGTTCCCCTCCGCCCACTCGACGACGTCGTTCGCCGCAGCCTGGGCGCTGACCGGCGAAGGCGGGCTGCCCAAGGCCCCGATCTACGCGCTCGCGAAGGCGATGGCCGTCTCGCGGATCTACGTCGGCGTGCACTACCCGACCGACATCGCCGCCGGCGCGGCGTTCGGCACGGCGCTGGCCGAGCTGCTCGACGGCCGGTAGGGTCGTCGGCCGCTCATGAACGCCGAAGGGAACAGGCCGTGAAGGTAGGAATTGTCGGACTGCCGAACGCCGGCAAGTCGCCGCCTCCGCGCCTGCCTGCGTCAGCGCGTTGAACAGCGACGACTTGCCGACGTTCGGCAGCCCGACGATGCCACACTTGAAACCCATGCTTATTCTTTCCGCGGTTTG
>CAZVRI010000003.1:0-23663 GCA_964629855.1 uncultured Thermoleophilaceae bacterium | reverse complement strand
GCCTCGGCAACAAATTCCTCGCCAACATCCGCGAGACCGACGCGCTGGTCCACGTGGTGCGCGCCCACGGCGACGACCAGGTGATCCACCCCGAGGGCCGCGTCGACCCGATGGCCGACGTCGAGACGATCGAGACCGAGCTGCTGTTCGCCGACCTCGAGCAGGCCGAGCGGCGGCTCGACAAGGTCGCCAAGGAGGCGAAGAGCGGCGAGCGCGAGAAGGTCGCGGAGAGGGAGTGGGTCGAGGCGCTGATCGAGGCGCTCCAGGCAGGCAAGCCCGCGCGTACCGTGCCGGTGCCCGACGACGCGCCCGACGCGCTGCGCAACCTCGCCCCGCTGACCGCCAAGCCGGTGCTCTACCTGGCGAACGTCGACGAGGGTGCGGCGGAGACCGGCCCCGATGGGGCGCTGGCGCCGCCGCCGGCGTTGGTGGCCCACGCGGAGGGGCTTGGGGCGCGCGCCGCGGCGGTCTCCGCCCGGCTGGAGTCCGAGCTCGGCGAGCTGGACGACGAGGAGGCCGCCGCGATGCGTGCCGACCTCGGAGTTGCGGAGTCAGGCCTCGCGATCGTCGTCCGCGAGGCCTGGAAGCTGCTCGGCCTGATCTCGTTCTTCACCGCCGGCGAAGGCAAGGAGGGTCGCGCCTGGGCGATCCGGCAGGGCACTTCCGCCCGCCGCGCCGCCGGAAAGATCCACACCGACATCGAGAAGGGGTTCGTCGCGGCCGAGGTGATCGGCTGGAACGACCTCGTCGACCTCGGCGGCTACGCGCCGGCGCGCGACCAGGGCAAGCTGCGCGTCGAGGGCCGCGACTACGAGGTCCAGGACGGCGACGTGATGACCGTCCGCTTCACGCCCTAGCCGCTGCCGCTTCGCCCGCCGCGCAGCCGCTACGGTTTGCGGCCATGCGCTCTCCTCGATCGACCTTCCAGCTCCGCGCCATCGCCATTGCCACGGCGGCCACCCTCGCTCTCGGCGTCGCTGCCTGCGGCGGCTCCGATGACAGCTCGAGCAGCGGCGGGAACGACCAGGAGCAGGCGCAGGCGACGGTCGAGAACCTCTACGCGGCGATCAAGGACGGCGATCCCGAGAAGGTCTGCGAGCAGATGAACGAGGCGGCCCAGAAGCAGATGGCCGCGGGCGGCCTGGGCTCCAAGAGCAAGACCTGCGCTGAGGCGTTCGGGAAGTTCCTCGACGCGTCCGAAAAGGCCGGCGGCCTGAAGCTGACGCTGCTGGCGAAGGTCAAGAGCGTCAAGGTCACCGGCGACACCGCCGTCGCGAAGGTCTCCTTCGGCAAGGGCCGCAACGGCGAGATCCCGCTCGTGAAGGTCGACGGCGAGTGGAAGCTCGAGGCAGCGGGAGCCGCCCCCAGCAAGTAACGCGGCCGCCGCGGCGGCGATTTTCGGGGTGTGTCGTTTTCGACTTGACACGCGCCCCGCAATGCAGTGACATACAGTCTGCTGGCCAGGGGGCGTCCAGGCGTGCGGCGACGGGCTCGCACGCTCTCTAACAGGGCGGGGGGAACGCCATGAGCAAGAGCACTGCCGCGCGGTTCGCGGACAATCTCAGACGGGCGCGGGCTAAGAGCGGCCTGTCGCAGACACAGCTCGCAAAGTCAGCTGGAATCAGCCATTCGGAGATCTACCGGCTGGAGGCGGGCACACGCGAGCCCCGGCTGGGGACGCTGCTGAATCTCGGTAGCGCGCTGGGGATCGACGGGGCCGACCTGCTGGATGGACTCGGGGATCCGCGTGTGGAGCCAGAGTGACCATAATTGGACTGACCAATTATTGATGGTTGACACAACACCGTGATCGGTGTTACGTTGCGCATCTATCTCGGTAGCGGTCTTTGGAGGGAGCCGCTACCGAGATTTCAACCATCGGCCCGAAAGCGCCTTAGCGGCCTTCGCCGATCCGACACGCGAGAAGTAGGCCCACGTGTCGTCGAGCCCTAGCCGGGCACGGATCTGGGGGCCGGTCAGCACGACCGAGCCGTTCGATCCGTAGACGCGTGCCCGCACGACGCGCGGCGAGACGCCGCGCTGCAGGACCTCGACGCGCTTCAGCGTGCCCGGCGAACCGAGCAGGGCGCCCATCCGGGCGTTGGAGAAGCGAACCGTCCAGCGGTGCTTGGGCGAGATCGAGTCGTAGGGGTCGTCGATGCTCTTCAGCCAGGGCTGCGGAGTGGAGCCCGGCCAGCTGTTCTCGATGTTCTCGGTGCGCCCGCCGGAGGTCGAGAAGTAGTAGGTCGTCGCCGGCTTGCCCCTGTAGGTGACGATCTCGCCCGCGGTGCGGCGGACGGCAGTGTTGGTGCTCGAGGTCTCCGCGGTCACGCCCTTGTACATCTGCGAGCGGGTGTCGGGGTACTGGTCGTAGATGCCGCCGTCGGTCTTGCGCGTCGACAGCGCGTAGGTCCGTGCGGTGACGGCCTGGACGCGCAGCGCGGCGGCGTCCCAGGAGGCCGGCATCTCACCGGGGACGACGCCCTGGACGTAGTCGTCGATCGGCAGCGCGTTGACGGCCGTGACGCCGCCGAGGCTGCCGGGGTGGAGCTCGAGGTTGCCGCGGTAGCGGCCGCTGGTCACGCCCTGGATGGCCGCGCCGAGCAGGCGGACCGGCTTGCCAGCGCGGCTGACGGTCAGCGGGGCGCGGTAGGTGCCGACGCGCTTGCCGCCGGCGCCGAAGAGCGCGAGACGACCGCCGGACCGGCGGACGACGTAGGTCGTGCCGGGCGACAGCGCGATGCCGCCGGGACCGGTGGTCGCGCCGCTGAAGCGGACGTAGGGGTCGCTGGCCTGGAGCAGGACCCGGACCGGCCGGCTCGGCGCCTGTCCGAGCTTGGTGCCCTTGTAGTAGTGGCGCAGGATCTTCGCGTGGCCCCAGCCCTTCTGGGCCATCCCGTAGGCGCCGTACTGGCTCATCCCGATCCCGTGGCCGAAGCCAGCGCCGCGGACGACCTGCATCGGCGCCGCTGCGGCTGTGGCGGGCGCCAGGGCCACCGTCGTAGCGGCGATCGCGGTGAGCAGGGCGGCTGTGGAGATAGCTGAGCGCATTGGCATCGTGGGTTTCAACCAGTTCGGCGGCCCAAGGTAGCGGTCCTCCTAACCAGGTCCCCCTTGACTTCCCCGCGCCAACCGGCGTAAGGTCGTGTCTCCAGCCTTTGATCCCGGTTGGAACCCTCCTTCGGAGGGGGAGGAGGGACGCGCGATGTGCCCGGTGGCGGGGCCCAC
Organism: uncultured Thermoleophilaceae bacterium; assembly: GCA_964629855.1. Lineage (GTDB taxonomy): Bacteria > Actinomycetota > Thermoleophilia > Solirubrobacterales > Thermoleophilaceae > JAAYBF01. The sequence continues at coordinate 20,435 of CAZVRI010000003.1, read as the reverse complement.
ACCGCCACCGGGCCTCGCGCCAGTGCTTGCCGTGACGGCATCGAGTCGCCTAACGGCGAGAGGGCCGGCGGCTGCCGGCCCTCTCGGTGCTGCTGGTGTTGAGCCGTGGTTAGCGCCTGGCTGCGGCGCGCTTGGCTTGGCGCTTGGCAGCCTTGGTCTGCTTGGCGCTGCACGGGGTCTTCATGCGGACGTTGGAGTCGTGTCGACGTCCGTTCTGGCCGTTCATGTCTGCCTCGGCGATCTGGCGGCCGGCGCAGACGTTGATCTTTGCCGTCCTGGTCCTCGTGACCGCGAGGATGCCGTTCTGGCCACCCTTGATGTTGAGGTTGAACTTGGTGATCGGCGCGTCGGGCACGTTGTTGAACGTGTTGATGAGCCGGCCCGCCTGGGTGGTGCTGCTTTCGCCCTTGAGGTTGATCGCGATCTCGCCTCGTAGAGCGACAACAATCATCGGCAGGGTGCGGATCGTGTTGCCTGTCTTGGGGTCCTTGCGGACGTTCTTGACGAAGTACACGTTCCCGGACAACTCACGCTCGAGCAGCGGCGTGGTCGCCCTGGCCCTGCCGACGATCGAGCCGGCGGGGCAATGCTTCTCGAGATCGGGCTTCGTGCCGTCCTCGAACTCACACAACGCCTGAGCGTTCTCCGGATCCAGCGCCAGCGACTTCGGAAGGGTGACCTTCGCCTTCTGAATCCCCGCCTCGCCGACACCGGTCTGGTTGACCTGAGCACGCACACCCGGATGTTTGCCGGTCGTGACCTGCTTGCGGCCGGTAAGCCGCATCGCGAGCTTCGGGTTGAACGGCAGCGCCGCGCACTCCCCGACCTGGAACCGCGAACGGACAGCCGCGGTCTGGCCTGCCAAGGAGTCAAGCGTGCCGGTGATCTCCTTCGCCTCACAAGAGGTCGGGTTGATCATGAACCCAGGCTTGTCGACATTGACGTCTAGCCGCTGCATGCGGGCAGGGACGCCCTTGACGATCGTCGGCACCGGATCCGACACAACCGTCACCTCAGCGGTCACAGGGTCGACATAGACCTTCTGCCTGACCACCACGTCACCGAGGTCGAACGGACCAGCCTTCGCGGGAACCACGACCCGGAGGCTGTATGGAGCGTCACCATAGGCGCCCTCGAGCGTAACGGTGCCCGGCAGCACGAACGGCTGACTGCCAGGGCCGGCGAACGCCCGAACCGAACCAACCTGCGTGTTCAGGTTGCCCTTGATCTTCGCCAACAGACCGGTAGGCATCTTCAACGACACACCGTCCAGCGCGCTGTCGCGATCCGGCTTGGCGATGTTGACCGCAAACGGCGAGAACACACCAGCGACCGGGTTCACAGCACCAGCCTCAAACGCCGGAGCGAACCCACCCAAACCAGCAGTGCAATCGACATCAAACGTCGAGCTGCGCTCGATGACCTGACCACCCCACGAAGTGAGGACGGTGTCGATCGACTTCCGACCACACGTCGGCGGCGTCGCAAGCGGCGCCCTGGGGCCGTCCTTGAGCGTCAGCTTGATGCTCGACACCGGCAGCTCAGGGTTGTTGTCGAACGTAGTCTCGATCCGACCCGTGTCCTCATTGACACGAACCTGGCCCGGCAGACGGACATCGATCCCGCGGTCCTTGTTCTGCAGGACCAGTGCCAGCCGGAACATCTCACCGGACTCCGGGTCATCGGAGTTCTGCGAGCGGATGTAGACGCCACCCTTGATCTCCTCATCGAGCAGCGGCGACTTCGCCACCACCTGACCGACCTTCGAAGCCTCCGGACACGTCATCGGCTCCTTCGACTTCAGCATCAGCTGGTCGTCAGCACATGCCTTCAAGCCGCCGGCAGCCGACGGATTGATCGACATCCCCTCAGGCAACGTCACAACCGCTTTCTTCAACGCCGGCGGCGCCTGACCCTGATCATTGTCCTCCTGCGGGAACGCCATATCGACGTCCAGACCGGTCGGTGCATCAGGCAGCGTGGTCGTCGGAGCGATGTCCACCGACGGCTCGAACTCGAGGGTGTCGCAGGAGGTGATGTGCGGCGAAACGGCGTTGGCCGTCTTGGTGACACCCGGAAACTGCCAACTAGTCGCTTCCAACACCGTCACCGGAGGCTCCGCTGGACACTCGGTCGACGGATTCGTGAGGAACGGCTTCGTAAACGCCCCGGGATCGCCAGGGTTCTTGCACGAGTACGTCACGGTGCCGAAAACGATCGTCTCTTCCACTCCGTAGCCGCAAAACTTGAAGTCGATCTTCGTGACTTGGTCCTGAACCGCCGCCGGGACCACCATGTCGACCCCGAAATCCGAATCGGAGCGCAGTTCCGGGTAGAGCACGAATGTCAGGGTCAGGACCCGAAACGCGAACTGCGCCGGCGACCCGGGCTCTGGCTTGACGCTGATCACCGGCGAGTAGCCACCGGTAAGGCTGTTCACCGTCACGAAGCCGACCCACGTCTCGGGCGGGCAGTCGTTATCGACATCCTCTCCGACCTTGTCAAGCGGGCACTGTTCGGCGACCTGCGCATTACCGGTGAACCCGGGCGGGAGCTTGGTCACCAACCGTTTGGGCTCTCCAATGGGGCGACGCTTGGCCTCAGCGAGAAGCGGATCGTACGAATCGAACTCGATCACGGCGCGGGCCGAATGCGGATGAGCGCCGGCGCGCGTCTCGTCGCTGCCGTCCTGAGCCCGAACCTCGGTGCTGAAGGCACTGATCCCGAACTCGGACCCCGGCGGGGGCGGAACCGCCAGTGCCGGACTGGAAGCCACAAGGCCGGTGAGCAACAGACCGACAACGGTCGCCAAACGGCGCACTCGCGCCGACGCACTCCTCGAACGATGGGAAGCCATCCGATCACTGACCCTTCTCGACGCGCGACGCTGATGCACGCGATTTCGATTGACTGACATCACCGACCGCCCTTCGTGGCCTTGGTTCGTTTGGCCTTCGGCTGCTTGAAGGTGACCGAGAGGATCTTCGAAGCCGTCCGGCCGTCGTTCGCCCGGTACGAGACCCGGGTGTTGACCTTCAACGTCTTCTGCCTCTTCAGCGACCTCTTCGCCTTGGAGCTCAGCCTGATCTTCACCGAGTAGGTACCGGCCTTGTGTGCGGACTTGATGGTCCGCCGGATCGACGAACCGGCCACCGAGATGCGCCCAGCATCCGGCACACGCACCTTCAACCGGGCAGTCGAACCGGTAACCGCCTTCAACTTCGAAACACCGACCGAAGCCCTCACCGTAGTCAAGGGCACATTCCCGTGGCCACCAAAGGCGATGGAGCCGATCGGAGCAGGCGACGACTGTCGGGCAGGCTGGCCCTGACAGGCATCGCCGGCGCACGGCGGCGGCGGGACGCTGACGTCGACCGGGAATCCGCCGCCGCGCCGCAGCACGTAGGTCGCCCGTGAACCGCTGCGGTGCTGCGGTAGCAGCGGCCAACTGGTGGTCAACTGGATCGACCCTGCGTCCGGGGTAATGCCAACGAACATCGAGGGGGTACCGGCCCGGCCGCTCGTCAGCATCGTGAGCTCGCCGGTGGCGGCCTCCCAGAGGTACGCGTCCTTCTGGTCATTGTGATCGTCCGAACTGAGTGGCTCCACCGTCTCGAACCCGACCAACGACCCGTCCGCCGTGATGTTGTTCGCGGTCGCCCTTCCCCGCGCCAACGCCCTGGTGTCGTGGGAGGGAACCACGCCGCCGATTCCAGCGCTACCCGTCCGCTGGGCCCCGTTGCGATCCGGGTCCGGCGACCAGATGCGTCGCAGTTCGTCCGCCTGACTGTCGAACCAGAAGAAGTCCCGATGACTGTCGCCGGGCTGGCGCTCCCCGGTCGGGTTACCCATGGTGCCCAGAACCGCGAAGCGCCCGTCGGGTGCCGTCATCTGTATTCCGTTGCCCGCGGAGCCCGTCCCCCACAAACCCGTGTCGGGTGTCTCCAGCCGCGCTACGAAATCGATCGTGCCCGATGCGGCACCTGCGGGGCGGTGGTAGACGTAGAGGTTCGGGTCCCCCGCCTGGGGGACGGCGAGACGGGAGTTGGCCGAAGCCAAAGGCCGGCCGCTGGCCACGAAGTAGATCCGCGAGCCGTCTTGCGATGCTCCCAGCACGTTCAGCACGTTCGCCCCTGCCGCGTCCGTGCTGCCGGTCACCAGGCGAAGCTCGCTCCCCGCGGCCGCGTTGAAGTCGTACTCGTAGAGATCCATCTGCTGAGTGGCATCCTGGTCCCCATCGAGCAGCTTCTGCTCGGTCATGAGATAGACCCGTGAGCCATCCAACGAGGCACCGGCAAAGGCCGCTCGCTGCGGGATCCCGCACTCGAGGGTGCACTTCGACGTAGCCAGATCGACCGGATCGGCGTCTCCGTCCTTCATCCAAACCCGCTGATTCGCCACCGTGGTGCATGACGACAGTCCCTCGGTGGTGAAGAAGATCTTGCTCCCGTCCACCGAGACTGCGTTCTGCACCGAAACACCGGTGCCGACAAGGCGCCCACCAACGCTCAGCCCGCACGTCGGAAACATCGTCGCTCCGGCTCGATATGCGACCTGTCGCATGTCGATGCTCCCATCAGAACGGCGCTCGGAGACGATCAGGCTTCGACGAGTCGTCCCGCGTGTGTCGACGGTGCCGTCCGTGAGCGGCGGTCGGCCGCGCGTTGCCTGAACGACCTTCGTGAGGTCCGTGGAAGCGCCGACGACAGGGCTGCTGAAGCCTCCCGTGTCGGTGGCCGGTCCGACCGCCTCAAAGGCGCCGTCCGGCTGGCGCACGATCGGCGTAAACCGATAGGTACCCTCGTCCTCCTTCGTGTTGGGTACCCACAGGGTCCGCGAAAAGTCGGCGGTCCAATCGATCGTCGACTGCAAGCCCACCCACGGAAACTGCGATGCCGGAGGCGCGATCGAGTGGATCTTCCAACCGTTGGACTCCCGATTGGCCTCATAGTGGATACCCGTGCCAGGCAGGCTCGGCGTGTCGGCGAAGGCACCAGCCGAGTAGACGAGGATGCGGTTGCCATCCGCCGTGATGGCAGCCATGTCGCCGCGCTGACCCCCGGTCGACAGCGGCGTCACCATCTCGTACCCATAGCCGGGCAACGGTGAGTCCGCGGCTGACGCCGCAGGCGCGGCCACGACCACCGCGGCGACCACGACAGCCGAGAGCGGCATTGTGCGCTTGCCCGGGCGCTTTGCTCCCTCATCGAGGGAGACCCGACGGCCCCAAACGGTGGACGCCAGCCGGAGAGCCGACTCCCGAAACTGGCTATGAACACGCCTCATCTGTGCGATTCCTCTCCTCGTTGCATCTCTCGCTCTCCCGCCGGGCAGGGACTGCCGTCGGCGCGATCCACGGTAAACCGGTGGGTGTCTAGATGTCAACAGGCAACGGTTCAGAAACTCTCCGTTTGGGGGAATTTGGCGCTCTAGAGAGCCAAATTGCTTGATATGTACTAGACACTCACTAGTCTCCGTAGTACAGTCGCCGCATGGCTGATCACCGATCGATACCGGCCGGCGCGCCGCTGGCTCCGGGCCTCCAGGCGGGGAGGACGCGGCCGGAGCAGCTGCGCGGCGGCAACCATGGCCTGACGCCCGAGCAGGTCGCCGAATCGCAGCGCGGGCGGATCCTCGGCGCGATGCGCGAGCTGGTTGCCGCGCACGGCTACCGCGACGTTCCGGTGGCGGCGGTCATCCAGCACGCCGGCGTCTCGCGCAAGACCTTCTACGAGCTCTACGCGAGCAAAGAGGAGTGCTTCGTCGCGATCTACGAGCTGGAGATGGAGCGCGTGCTGGCCCCCACGCTGCAGGCGTTCGAGGGCGACGAGCCGTGGAGCGACCGGCTGCGGACCGCGCTCGGCGTGCTGCTCGGGACCCTGGCGGCCGACCCGGCCGCGGCGCGAATCTGCTTCGTCGAGGTACTCGCCGCCGGGCCGCTCGCGCTCGAGCGGCGCGCCAAGACCTACGCGGCACTTGACCCGCTGTTCGCCCCGCCGGCGACGGGGCCGGCGGAGGCGCCGTCGCGCGCCATCGTCGCCGGCTCGGTCGGCTACCTCACCGAGACGCTCCACCGCGAGATCGGCGCGGGGCGCGTGAGCGAGCTGCCGAAGCTGCGGGCCCAGCTGATGCAGACCCTGACGCTTCCGTTCGCGGACCGGGCGGTCGCCGACGAACCGCCGCCGGACGACGTCGACGCACGCGCCTTCGTCGCCACCTACGGCGAGATAGCCGCCGACCTGCTCGCGCGCGTGGGCGCCGCGATCGCCACCGACGAAGACGGGGCGACCCGCGTCCGCGCCGGCGTCGCCGCGCTGCTCGACTTCTGCGCCCGCGAGCCCGAGCGCGCGCGGACCTGCTTCGTCGAAGCGCTCAACGCCGGCCCGACCGCCCGCGAGCGCCGCGACGAGACCACCCGCCGGCTATCGGCGCTGTTCGCCCGTCCGCTGCGCGAGCTGCGCCCGAGCGACCGGATCGCCGAGGTCTCGGCGATCGCGCTAGTCGGCGGCTTCCACGAGCTGACCTACGACGCGATCGACCGCCTCGCACCGGCCGACCTGCCTACGGTCGACTCGGTCGTGGCGGTCGCGCGGCTCTAGGTCAGCTACGCCTGATCGTCGAGCCCGGGGATCGGCTCGATGGGAAGCTCGCCGTTGACCCGCTCGAGCGCCTCGAGGTCGGCGCGATCTTGCGCGCGGCCGGCGAGACGCTTGAAACCGACCAGGCTGGCGAGTGCCGCCACGCGCACCTCACGGCCTCGCAATGGCGCCACGGTCGCTCGCGCGGCAACCGTCTCGTAGTCCAGCGGGGGAAGCCCGCCTCGCATGATGTCGACCACGCCATGGCGCGTCTCCACGCGCAGATGGTGCGCTCCGCGAATGTCCGCGGCGGCCAGCTCCTTGCCATCGCTGAAGCGACGGGCCTGGGAGAGTTCGAGAAAGCGGAGGACGGCGGCGTCGCTCTGGTCCCCGTCAGGGACCAGCAGGTCTGAGTCTCTCGTCGAGCGGGGATAGCCGTGGGCGATCACCGCAAAACCACCGATTACGACGTACGGCAACCCGGCCGCCGTCGCGTCGGCGACTACGCCGGCGAGGTCAGGCCCTTGGATCTCGGATAGCGCCATGCCCACTCGCGCGGAAGGCGTTCATCAACTCGAACGCCTGGTCGGAGAGACGCTGGCCAAGCTCCAAACGCTCACCGATCGAGAGCCGCGTCACGAACTCGACATCCTGCTGAGACTCTTCCTCGTTTATGCGCGCCCACCTGGCCTCGCTGCCGGACGCGAAGAGCGGCTTCGAAAGCTCACCAGCCATCCCTAGAGCCTACCCCGCTCAGCCCGAGTTGTTCGGCGGGTCTGGGACGTCCGTGCACTGGATGCGGTATCCGGTGCGCGGGAACTGGGTCATGCTGCGCCAGTTGCCCCTGCTGTCCTCCGATGGGAACTGCACCGGCTCGGCCGGGAAGAGGCGGAAGCCGTTGTTCGGCGAGAACAGCTCGAGCTTGGTGAAGCCGATCCCGCCGTTGTCCGGGTTGTCGAACAACTTGTCGGGAGCGAACGACGGGATGCCCGGGACGCGCGCGCTGTGGAGACTGCCGGTCGCGTGTGCCGCGGCGACGGCGATCGTCGGGTTGTAGCTCCCGGCGTTGAACCGTCCGACGAACTGAGCGTCGTCCGTCTGATCGCCGAAGAGGTGCTTGTTGTAGGCGAGGCCGCCGTCGCAGTACCAGCTGCGCGCGTTGAGGCCCTGGCCGACGTCGTACATCACGGGGAAGGCGACCGGCAGCAGGCGCTGGTAGATCGTCTGCTTCGCGGACAGCGTCAGGTTGGTGCGCGCCTTGCCCAGGCCCTCGAGGCGCCAGCCGATCTCGCCCGGCCCCGGCGCGGCGTTCACCCTGACCGCGACCGCGCTGAGCTTGCCGTAGTCGCTGACGAGCAGCCGGCCGATGTCGTCGAGGTTGTCGCCCATCTGCTGGTAGCGGGCCGCGAGGTCGACGCCGAGCTTGCTGGCCTCGGTCGTGATCTGGGGGCCGATCAGGTTCGGCGACCCGTCGGGGTGGGTGAAGTAGGCGCCGACGGCGAAGACCCCGGAGAGCCCGGCCGCGATCTCGCTGAAGGGTGGCGGGGCGAACCCGCCGATCTTCAAGAACACCGAGATCCCGCCGAGGATCTTCGACGTCGCGTTGCTGCCCACCGGAGGCTTGACCGCGTTCTTGATGTCCTGGGAGATCTTCCCCATGTCGGCGAGCGCGGCCACGCTGGCGGCGCCGAACGGCTGCTGCAGGCCCTCGGGCCCGACATAGCGCGTCACCTTCGAGACCATCGACACCTCGTCGCGCAGCTGCGCCCGGATGCCCTCGCACTGGTCCGCGCTGAAGCCCTGGTGGGTGCCGGGGCACTTGCGCTCGGCGTCGCTGAGGTCGTTCTGGATCGAGGCCCAGTCGGCGCGGTAGCTCTGGTAGTAGCTCTTGCGGATGTCGCAGACAGGCGCGGCGGCCGAGCAGAGCTTGGTCACCTCCGGCCCGCCGAGGAAGCGCTGCACGGCCGCGGCGGCGTCGGCGGGAACCGGCTGTCCCTTCGAGTCCTTGAACTGCGGGAAGGGCGTCGGCGCCTGGTTGCTGATCTCGATTAGCTCGTTGTTGACGGTCGTCTGCCCGTCGGGACGAACCGGGGACGCGAGCATCGGCTCGAAGCCGCCGTCGCGCGAGCGCATCAGGACGCCGCGGATCCGGCCCGGCCGGCCGGTCAGCGAGTAGCTCGCCTCGGAGTGCGGGGCGCTCATCCCGACGCGCCCGACGAGCGCATACGGGCCCCTGCGGTTCGCGTCCTCGCCGTTCTGCGGTCGCGGGTCGGTCGTGTTCATCGAGAGGAACACCTGGCGGGTCCCGCCAAGGCGCTCGACCGCTTTGGCCGCGTCGTCCCACGCGGCGCTCTTGCCGCGTGGATAGCCGTAGCCCTGGAGGATGACGAGCGGGCGGTCGGCCTGGTCGGCGCTGGCCTTCAGGTCGGCGGCGAGCCGCTGGACCTCGCCGGCGTTCTCGCTGTTCGGGGCGGAGTTCGTGTAGTAGACGGACTCGGCGTAGGGCTCGAGCGTCCGTGCATTGAGGCGCAGGAGATGGAAGCCGCCGATGCCGTTCGCGCTGTCGGCGCTGCCGGGGCTGGCCATCGCGAACGTGCGATCGCCCAGCCGGATCGTCGTGTTCGGCGAAGCGGCCTGCGCCGGCGCCTGGTCGACATCGGTGTCGAAGTCGACGAAGTCCGTGTAGATGAAGTCGTACTTGCCGACCACCCCGTTCAGGCGCAGCACGCCCACCTGGTTGCCGATCTTGGCCCACTCGTCGCACGTCGTCCCTGTGCACTCGTTGTCCTCGAGCTGGCGGTAGGCGAACGTCACGTAGGCGGATCCCGCGGGCGCGCCGGCCACGCCGACCGCCGACCCCGGCGCCTGGCGCGGGGAAACCAGGTCGCGCTGCCGGTCCGTGAGCTTCGGCGCGCCGATCTTCTGCAGCACGCTGTCGAACGCGTTGCGGACGTTCGTCGCGTCCTGCTCGACGAAATCGGACCAGTTGAGCGCGACGAGATAGTTCTGCGACCCGGCGTAGCCGTCGATGACCCTGCCGAGCGCGGCCAGGGAAGCGGCGTCAGTGCGGGCCGCGTCCGACCTCACCAGCTGGAGCGTCGAGCGGTCGATCACCGCGTAGTTGACGACACGGGTACGCGCAAGACGCGGAACCGGAGTCCCGTTGAGCACCATGCCGCGGTCGCGAGTCATGGTCTCGAGCGGCACGCCGGCCGGCGGCAGGTCCGGCTGGGCGGTAAGGACGACGGTGTCGGTTGAGGTGGCGGTCGCGCCCTTGGGGGCGGCGTTGCCCTTCGGGGCGCGCTTGTCCTTCGCACCGGACTTGGGCTTCGCGGCCGGCCTGCTGCCGCGCACCGTCAGGCGCAGGCGGTAGCGGCCGGGACGGTCCGGGACCAGGCTCGGCAGCCGGGAGCCCGCGCGGCGCAGCTTCGCCTTCGAGCCCCTGGGGGCGCTGACGATCTTCCACCTGAACGAGCGCTTGGCCGAGCCCTTGGTCGCGAACTTCGACCCGCGCGCGTCGAGCCGGACGAAGCCGTTCGCGGTGACCGTGCGATCCCGGCCGGCGCTCGCAAGCGGCGCGCCGCGGCGGATACGGAAGGTCTTCGACGCCACGTCGTAGGAGCTCTGCCGCCGGTGGGCGTGCGTCTTGTGGACGAGGACGGTGACCTTGTTCTTGCCGAAGCGGAGCCCGTCGTTGCCGCCGAGACGGCCAACCAGCCGGCGGCCCTCCTGCGCGAACGCGCGATCGACCAGCCGGCCGTTGACATACGCACGCGCGCGCGAGCCGGGCGCCGCCCGCACGGCCACCCGCACGGGCGCGACACCGGTGCGCTTGCGCAGCGAGGTCAGCGTCAGCAGCGAGCCGTCGCGCCTGGCGACGATGAAGCGGGAGTGCTCGAACTTGCCGGCGCGCGTACGGACGAAGACGTCGTTGGTCCCGTAGTGGAGACCACGGCCGAGGCTGAGCGTGGCCGAGTAGTTGCCCTTCGCACCCGGTCGCAACCGGCCGGTGACATCGACCCCGTCGACGTCGACCCTCGACGGACGGCCGCCCTTGGCAGCAACGACCAGCTTGACCTTGCCGTTGCGGACGACCTGGTCCTCCGCAGGCCGAACGATGTCGGCAGAGGCCGCCGGTACGGCCGCGCAGAAAACAGCTCCAGCAGCGACCACCAAGGCCGCGATGCGGCCAGATGCCGCCAGTGTCTTTGGCGGCATGCCGCTCCCCCTAACAGGTTGGATGGGCACAAAATCTAACGAGAGCCCGGACGGCGAGCGCCATTGCGCCGGTACTACAGCCCTCTACTTGGTGGCCCACGGGTCGAGAAGCGCGACGCCTGTCTCGGTGTAGTCGCGCGTGTTGCGGGTCGCCAACGTCGCGTCGTGGCTGCGGCAGATCGAGGCGATCTGGGCATCGGCCATACCGACCGGGCGGCCCTGACGCTCGCGGACGGCGACGAGATCGGCGTAATGCTCGGCGGCCGCGCCGTCGAACGAGAGCACCCGACCGGAGAAGTCATCGCGCACGATCGCGCCGACCGCGGCAGCCAGCTCGGTCTTGCGACGACCGTCCGCGAGCCGCCCGACGCCGTAGAGCAGCTCGGCGACCGTGATTGCGGTTATCGCGAGGGTGCGCACATCCTGCGAGTCGACCCACTCGACGACGCGCTGCTCGGACCGTCGCCGCATGAGCTCAGAGAGGACGTTGGTGTCGAGGACGATCACGGTTCGAGGTCGGCCGCGCGAGGCGACTCGCTCCGCGGCGGAAGCTCGAGGTCGCCGCCCGCAAGCCCCGCGAAGCGCTGATTGATCCGGCTGCCGAGGCCGCTGTCCGGTCTGTCGCCCGCAACGAGTGTCGAGCGCAGGATCGCTCGCGCCTCAGCCTCCATCGAGCGCCCGTTCTGCGCCGCCCGCACTCGCAACCGAGCCTTCAGCCCGTCGTCGAGATTCCTGACCGTCAGCGTCGCCATCCTCAACCACCTACCTGCATTGCTAGCACTGACAGCAATGCTAGCGACTGAAGAGCTCCTCGAGTCCATGCCGAGGAACGTAGACCCCGTTGCGTGACGGGAGTGGGCGCTTGCGCGACGGCAGAGCTACAGCCAACGCATTCCAAACGAAGAGAGGGCCGGCGGTTGCCGGCCCTCTCGGTGGCTGCGTGTCGGCCGCGGACACGGCCGGTGTTGGCTAGCCGTTGGCCTTGCGTGCCTTGGCGGCGCGCTGGGCCGCCTTCTTGGCGGCCTTGGTCTGGCTCGCCGTGCACGGGGTCTTCATACGGACGTCGAAGGGGTGACGCCGTCCGTTCTGACCGTTCATGTCGGTCTCGGCGACATGCCGGCCGGCACAGAGGTTGATCCGTGCCTTGCGTGTGCGGGTGACGGCGAGGATGCCGTTCTTGCCGCCGTTGATGTTGAGGTTGAATTGGGTGATCGGCGCGTCGGGCACGTTGTTGAACGTGTTGACGAGCTTTCCGGCCTTGGTGGTGCTGCTTTCGCCCTTGAGGTTGATCGAGATCTCGCCGCGGAGGGCGACGACGATCATCGGCAGCGTGCGGATCAGGTTCCCCGTCTTGGCGTCTTTTCGGACGTTCTTGACGAAATACACGTTGCCGACCAGATCGCGCTCCAGCAACGGCGTCTTCGCGCGGGCCCTACCGACAATCGAGCCGGCCGGGCAGTGGTTCTCGAGATCGGGCTTGGTGCCAGCCTCGAACTCACACAACGCCTGGGCGTTCTCCGGATCCAAAGCGAGGCTCTTCGGCAACCTGACCACCGCCTTCTGAATCCCCGCCTCGCCGACGCCGGTCTGATTGACCTGGGCACGAACACCCGGGTGCTTGCCGGTGGTGACCTGGCGCTTACCCGTCAGGCCCAACGCGAGCTTTGGCTTGAACGGCAGCGCGCCGCACTCGCCTACCTGGAACCTCGCGTTGACAGCCGCAGTCTGGCCGGCCTGAGAGCCGAGCGTGCCGGTGACCTCCTTCTCCGCACACGAGGTCGGGTTGATCATGAACCCGGGCTTGTCGACGTCGACGTCAAGACGCTGAAGCCGAACCGGGACACCCTTGACGATCGTCGGGACGGGATCGCTGACCACCGTCACCTGAGCGGTGACCGGATCCACGTAGACCTTCTGCATGACCGTGACTTCGCCGAGGTCGAACGGTCCGGCCTTTGCCGGAACGACAACGCGGAGGCTGTACGGCGCGTCGCCGTAGGCACCCTCCAGGGTCACGGTGCCCGGCAGCATGAACGGATGGCTGCCCGGCCCGGCGAACGCCTTCACCGAACCAACCTGGGTACCCAGGTTGCCCTTTACCTTGGCGAGCAGCCCCGTCGGCAGCTTCAACGACAGCGCATCCAGCGCGCTGTCGCGATCGGCCTTCGCGATGTTCAACGCGAACGGCGAGAACACGCCGGCCACCGGCTCCAGCGTGCCCGCGGAGAATGAAGGCGCGAAGCCGCCGAGACCCGCCACGCAGTCGATGTCGAAGTCCGACGTGCGGTTGACCGTCTGGCCTCCCCACGAGCTGAGCTGGATGTCGATCGTCTTGGTCCCACACGTCGGCGGTGTCGCCAACGGAGCACGCGGACCGTCCTTGAACGTCACGTTGATGTCGGAGACCGGCAACTCGGGGTTGTTGTCGAAGGTCGCCACGAGGCGGCCGGTGTTCTTGTCCGCGCGGACCTGGCCCGGCAGTCGGACCGAGATCCCGCGATCCTCGTCCTCGAGAACCAGCGCCAGGCGGAACAGCTCGCCTGACTCAGGGTCGTCGGAGTTCTGCGACCGGATGTACACCCCGCCGGAGATCTCCTCCTCCAGCAACGGCGTCTTGGCCGTCACGGTGCCGATCTTGGCGTTAGCTGGGCAGGACACCGGGTCCTTCGACTTCAGATTCAGCTGATCGTCCGCGCACGCACCGAGGCCTCCGGCCGCCGACGGGTTGATGGTCATCCCCTCGGGGAGAGTCACAACCGCCTCCTTCAGGGCTGGCGGCGCCTGCTCCTCCGCGTTGTCCTCCTGCGGGAACGTCAGATCGACGTTCAGACCAGTCGGTGCATCGGGCGCACTCGTCGTCGGCTCGATCTGGGCCTCCGGCTCGAAGACCAGCGTGTCGCAGGACGTGATGTGCGGCGACACCGCCGTGGCGGTGTCATAGATGCCGGGATTCGCCCAGCTGTCGGCGATGAGCTCCGTGAAGGGGGCCTCCGCCGGGCAGAGCGTCGCGGGGTTCGTCAGGAACGGCTTGTCGAATGCGCCCGGCTCCCCCTTCTCACGGCAGCGGAAGGTCGACCCGCCGGTGATCGGACCCTGATAGGTCATCTCGACTCCCCACGAGCAGAACCGAGCGTCGACTGCCGTCACGCCGTTCTTGTTGACCCCCGGGACCACAACGTCGACCCCGAAGTCGGTCGAGCTGCGCAACTCCGCGTACATCGTGTATGTGAACTGAGCCTCGGCGAACGCGAACTCCGCCGGGTGGCCGGGCTCGGCGATGACGTTGACGATTGGCTGCGAGACGTCGATGCCGCCGTCGACCTTGACGAAGCCGACCCACGAGGACGCCGGGCACTGCGATGGGTATCCGGCCCGCGTCTCGCTTGCGGCGAGCCATAGAGGACACGCCTCCACAGCCTGGGGGTTACCGATGAAGCCAGCGGGCAGCCGGGTCACGATGCTTCGGGCATCTTCGATCGGGACCGGCTTGAACCCGCCCGCCTCGTAGGAGTCGAAGGTGAAGCGGGCGCGACCCGAGACGGGATGGGCACCAGCGCGCGTCTCGAGCTGACCGCCGGCACCGAGCACCTCCGTCTCGAACGTCTCGATGCCGAAGACGGACCCGGGAGGCGGTACGGCGCCGGCCGACGCGGGCAGGGCGGCTGCGGTGGCGATGACCGCACAGCCCGCCGCCACGATCGAGCGCCACGTGGCACGATCCCGGCGGCGATTCAGGAGAGTTCCCCGTGCGTGCCGCATGATCAGCGTCCCTTCCGTGCGCGGAAGCGCAGTCCGATTGTCTTTGTCGCGGTTCCGCCGTCATCTGCAGTCACACGAACTCGCAGCGAGGTCCGCACGTCGCGGCCACGATCGCGGGCCCTCCGAGCGGCGTAGGTCAGGCGCACCCGCACCGCCTGCGTGCGTCCGGCCTGCACGCGCCGAGTGCTTTGCACGACACGTGCGCCCGATACGACGACCCGGCCGGACAGCGACGAGCGGACGCGGATGACGATCCCACTCGCTCGAGCCGACCGGGATCCGTTCAAGGCCACGGTGGGGTCGGCGACGGTGAGGTTGCCCGGGCCGGCGTATCGACTCGTCCCGGATGGCGGCGGCGACTCCGCCGTCGATGGCAGCTCACCCTGGCAGTCGTCGCCAGCGCACGGAGTGGGCGGCTCGGGCGGCAGCGGGAATCCACCGCCACGACGGGCTACGTAGGCCGCCGGGAGCGTCGCGAACTTCCCGGGCAGGAGCGCGGCGTCGGACGAGAAGAACACGTCGCCGTTCTCGCTCACTCCGGAGACGCCGGACTTCCGGGTCGCGGTGCCGCCGCTCAACAGCTGGAAGTCGTCGGTGGCCGCGCGCCACAGGTAGACGTCGTCGATGCCGTTGACGTCGGAGGGGTCGAGCGCCTCGGCCGTCTGAACCGCTACCACCGAGCCGTCGGGCGGCATCATGAGCCCGCTGCTGCCTGCGGTCGCGCGGCGCAGGGCGAGCAGCTGACGAGATACCGTCAGCGGGTAGAAGCCATGGGACCGTTCCGTCCCGTTGTGCTCCGGGTCGCCAGGCCAAATGCGTCGAAGCTCGTCGCGCCGCACGTCGTAGCGGAACAGGTCCGCGTAACTGTCGCCGGGTGCGCGATCCCCCGCAAGATCGGCATGGCTGGGGATCAGCGCAAACGCGCCGTCGGTCGACACGTCGAACGTCCGCCCTGAGGATGACGCTGCCGAGCGGAACCAGCTCACATCAGTCGGCTGGATCGAGCTCGGAAGGTCGTCGGGACTCGGTACGCCGACGAAGCGGATGGTCGAAACGGAAGATCCGCGGGCCTGGTGGTAGACGTAGAGGTTGTCGACGTTCGCCAGCGGCACCTGCCCACGGTTGTTCGGGTCGTGAGTCAACGGACGGCCGTTCGCTACGAAGAAGACCGTCGTCCCGTCGTTCGAGACCGCCGTGACGCCGCGCACCCCGGCGCCAACGAGGTCGCTGCTCGCCGTGATCGCGCGGAGCTTCGAGCCGGTCGCGTCGGCGTCGTAGACGTAAAGATCGTCACGGAAGCTGGTGTCCTGGTCGGCGTCGACGAGCTTCTGCGGCGTCGTGAAGTACACGCGGCGCCCGTCGAGCGAGGCGCCCTCAAAGTTCGTCACCGCAGCGGTACCGCACGTGGTCGTGCACTGGGTCGCCGACAGGTCGATCGGGTCTGCGTTGTCGATCTTCGCCCAGACTCGCTGGTTCGCCGCAGCGCGACACGAGGTCAAGCCCGTCGGGAAGGTGAAGAGCAGCTGGCGCCCGTCCTCGGAGACCGCCCCCTGCTGCGTGCGCGCACCACCGAGCACCGGAGTGCAGTTCGGCAGCATCGTCGCCCCGGCTCGGTACGCGACCTGGTCGGCGCGATAGCCGTCCGTGGACAGCGGGTCCTGGGTGACGCGCATCAGTGTCTGTTGCGCCGCCGAGCGCGTATCGGTCCGCCCGTCGGTGTAGCCCACACGACTCGACGTCGTCACGACGAACGTTCGGAGATCGCCGGACGAACCGGATATGACGGTGTCGTAGGCGGCTGTGCCGTCGTCGAATACCGGACCTATCTCGGTGAGCGTCCCGCCGGGGTCTCGCCGCAGCGTGACGTACCGCTTGGTGTTCCGCTCCGCGTCCCGCTCGACCAGATACAGCTGAGTCTCGATGTCCGCCGCGGTATCTACCGGGAAGTCATCCTTGACCTCGGAGTACATTTGACCCGGCGGGGCAATCGCACGGGTGAGCCAACCACCGGCGCCCCTTGCGCTGAGGTACGACCCGCCGGACAACATCGAGTTCTCGGTTCCGGCAAATGCTCCCGCAGAGTTCAGCCGTACCAGCTCGCCGTCCTTGCGGATGTCCGCGAAGCCCGGCCGTTGCCCACCGGTGTACACAGGGCTTACCCGCTCGATCGCGTAGTCGCCGCTTCGCTCCGCGGCGTCCACGGCAGGGGCGGCGACGCTCAGCATCGCCACGACCGTGGCCACCACCAACGGCAACCGCGACACCGGCCTCGGGAACTGCCTGCGAACACGCCTCATCTGTGCGATTCCTCTCCTCGTTGCATCTCTCGCTCTCCCGCCCGATGGATTAGCCACCCGGCGTTCTCCACGGTAAACCGAAGGGTGTCTAGCTGTCAACAGAGAACGGGACAGAAGCCTTGTTTATGGCTCTAGAGCGCCTATGGAGAGGGGAAAATAGGAGTACGCCCTAGACACCTGTGGGTCTCTGTAGTACAGTCGCCCCATGCCCGACCATCGATCTAGACCGGCAAAGTCCGCTCTGGCGACGGGCGTCTCAGCGGGGAGGACGCACCTGGACCAGCTGCGCGGCGGTAAACACGGCCTAACACCCGAGCAGGTGGCGAGTTCCCAGCGCGAACGGGTGCAGGCGGCGATGCGCGACCTGGTCGCGGAGCACGGCTACCGCGACGTGGCGGTGGCGGCGGTGCTGCGCCATGCCGGGGTGTCGCGCAAGACCTTCTACGAGCTCTACGCGGGCAAGGAGGAGTGCTTCGTCGCCGTCTACGAGAACGAGATGGAGCGGCTGCTCGCTCCGGTCATGCGCGCGTTCGAGGGAAGCGAGCCGTGGGTCGACCGGCTGCGCACCGCGCTCGGCGTCCTGCTCGGCGGGCTCGCCGACGACCCCAGCGCGGCACGGATCTGCTTCGTCGAGGTGCTGTCCGCCGGGCCGCTCGCGCTCGAGCGGCGCGCCCACGCGCTGGCGGTGCTCGACCCGCTGTTCTCGCCGGACGGCGGCGAGGCGGACGGTGCCCCGTCCCCGCTGGGGCGGTCGTTCACCGCCGGCTCGGTCGGGTCGCTCGCCGAGGTCCTGCACCGCGAGATCGCGGCGGGGCGGATCGACGAGCTGCCGGCGCTGCGCGCCCAGCTGACCGACACGCTGACGCTGCCGTTCACCGGTGGCGCGGCACGCGGCGGCGAGGTCGCCAGCGCCACCCCCGGGGTCACCGCCGACGACGCCGGCGAGCGGGCCTTCCTCGCCGGCTACGGCCAGATCGCCGCCGACGTACTTGGCGGGGTCAGCGCCGCGATGGCGCTCGAGGAGGATCCCGCCGCCCGCGTCCGCGCCGGGGTCGCCGCGCTGCTCGACTTCTGCACCGAGCGGCCCGACCGCGCCCGCGCGCTGTTCGTGGAGGCGCTCAGCGCCGGCCCGGCCGCCCGCGAGCGGCGCTCCGAGACGACCCGCCGCCTGTCCGACCTGTTCGCGCAGCCGCTGCGCGAACTGCGGCCCAACGAGCGGATCGCCGACGTCTCGGCGATCGCGCTTGTCGGCGGCTTCCACGAGCTGTCGTTCGACGCCATCGACCGGCTCGCGCCCGCCAACCTGCCGACGGTCGACACGATCATCGCGGTCGCCCGCCTGTAGCCGCAGACCACTCGCCCTCGGCTGTTTATCAAAGGGCCTTCCCGTGGCGGCCCATGCGGGGTATCGTGGGTTTGTGGATCGCGATGGCCGCTGACGAGCACCGCACCGAGGGCGACGAGTCGACCGGCGCGACGCCGGCCGAAGACGCGACACCCGCGCGTCCCCGCCGCAAGCTGCCGCCGCGACGGCCTGACCAGCTGCCGCGCGGCCGCCACGGCCTGTCGGACGCCGAGGTCGAGGCGTCGCAGCGGGCACGGATCCTCGACGCGATGAAGGCGCTGGCCGGCGAGCGCGGCTACCACGACGCGTCGATCGCCGACGTGATCAAGCGGGCCGGCGTGACGCGCAAGGCTTTCTACAAGCTGTTCGAGGACAAGGAGCAGTGCTTCATCCAGGCGTACGAGCGCGACCTGGCGCGGCTGCTGACCCTGACGCTCGAGGCGTTCGAGACCCAGGACGAGTGGGCCGACCGCGTCCGCGCCGCGCTCAGCGCCCTTCTACACGCGCTCGCGCGCGACCCGACCGCCGCGCGGCTCTGCTTCATCGAGGTCGTGACCGCCGGCCCGCGCGCGATCGCCGCGCGCAACGAGGCGATGCGCGGCTTCACGATCGTCTTCGACACCGGCCGGCTCGAGGACGACCGATCCCGCCCGCCCGCGCTCGCCCTCAACATGGTTGGCGGGATGAGCGAGATCATCCACCGCGAGGTCGCCTCCGGCCGCGCCGAGGACCTGCCCAGCATCCTCCCCGACCTGATGTACACCTCGGTCCTGCCGATCCTCGGCCCCGAGGCCGCCGAGCGCGAGCTCGAGCGCGGCTACCCGCGTGGCAGCGACTGAGTGATCTGGCGCTTCCGCTGCCAGCGCGGGCGGTGAGGATCGGTCAGGTGGCCACAGAGCACGCCGACGATGAAGGCAAGGATCGTTCCAAGATCCCCCAGGCCGAGCCAGACGTGGGTCACGAAGAGGACGGCGCCACCAGCGGCGAAGCCGGCCAGCGTCGAGAGCATGAAGAGCTGCTGATTCGTGAAAGTCATACGATCCTTCCCAGTATATATGCTGCAATTCCGAGGGTCAGGCCAGCCCGCGTCCACCGGGTCTCGGTCATCCGGACTTCAGCTGCGGTCAGCTCTCCGACTCTCCGCTCCCGACGCGCCACCACAAGGCGGCCCGCCGCAACGCCCAGCGTCGAGCCGATCACTAGGTCCTGAAGGCCTGAGATCTGTTCGAGGGTTGCGATCCACACGCGCTATGTAGTCGCGGGCGACCGAAAGTTCGCCCCCTTGCAGCCCGAGACGACTGCGACAATTCGCGGCGTGGACCGGCTGTTCGGAGAGGACGAGGGCGCGGTGGCGCGGGGGCGGACGGCTGTGCCGGCGGGGGACCAGCCGCTGGCGGCGCGGATGCGGCCGGTCGAGCTGGGGGAGTTCGTCGGGCAGGAGCATCTCCTGGAGGACGGGTCGGCGCTGCGAAGCGCGCTGGAGGAGGGGCACCCACACTCGATGGTCCTGTACGGGCCTCCGGGGACCGGGAAGACGACGCTGGCGCGGCTGATGGCGGTGCGGGCACGGGCCGCGTTCGAGGAGATCTCGGCGGTCAACGCCGGGCGCAAGGAGGTGCGCGAGGTGCTGGCCCGGGCCGAGGAGCGGCGGGCCGGCGGCGGGGAGGGGACGATCCTCTTCCTCGACGAGATCCACCGCTTCAACAAGGCGCAGCAGGACGTGCTGCTGCCGGCGGTCGAGGAGGGGCTGGTCTGGCTGGTCGGGGCGACGACCGAGAACCCGTACTTCGAGGTCAACTCGGCGCTGCTGTCGCGCTGCCGGGTCTATGAGCTGAAGGCGTTGGAGGAGGCCGACGTGCTGGCGCTGCTGCGGCGGGCGCTGGACGGAGGTGAGCGCGGTATCGCGGACCCGCCGGAGGTCGACGACGACGCGCTGGAGTTCCTGGCGGCGCGGGCTGGCGGCGACGCGCGGACGGCGCTGGCCGCGCTGGAGCTGGCCGCGGAGACGGCCGCCGCCGAGGCGGGCGCGACGACCCGCGAGGGCACAGACGGCTCGCCGGGTGCCGGCCACGTCACGCTCGCCCGCGCCGAGGACGCCCTGCAGCGCCGCGCCGTCCTCTACGACAAGGACGGCGACCGCCACTACGACCTGATCTCGGCCTGGATCAAGGCGACGCGCGGCTCCGATCCCGACGCGTCGCTGCTCTACCTGGCGGCGATGCTCGAGGGCGGCGAGGA
>CAZVRI010000002.1:84026-94491 GCA_964629855.1 uncultured Thermoleophilaceae bacterium | reverse complement strand
CCTTCGCCGACGACGCCCTCGCCGCCGCCGAAGGCGTCGACGGCGGCGCGGTCGTCGGCGCTGATGGCGACGGTGAGGGCGGTCTGCGCGTGGGCGTCGGCCACCGGCCGGGTGACGAAGTCGGCGAAGCGGTCGCGCTGCAGCAGCATCACGTAGGCCTGGTCGCTGACCACCATGCAGGCAGCCTGGTCGTCGCAGAACCGCTCGTCGAAGCTGAAGCCGAGGCAGCCGAAGAACTTCAGGCTGGCCGGCAGGTCGGCGACGGGGAGGTTGAGGAAGAGCAGGCGAGACACGGCGTGGCTCCTTGGTCGAGTCGGGTTGTGGCGCAAGGACGGTCCATGCCGTTAGAACTAATCGCCGCGGGCTACGATCACCCGATGTCCGTCTCCTCCGCCGGCCTGCCCACCTTCGAGCGGGATCTGGAGCGCCTGAGGCCAGCGCTGACCGGCTACTGCTACCGGATGCTCGGCTCGGGCTTCGAGGCCGAGGACGCGGTCCAGGAGGCGATGGTCCGCGCCTGGCGCCGCGCGGACACGCTCGCCGAGCCGGGCGCGTTGAAGTCGTGGCTGTTCCGGATCGCGACCAACGTCTGCCTCGATCAGATCGACAGTCGTAAGCGTCGCGCGCGGCCGATCGATCTCGCCGAGCCCGGCACGGCTGACACCCCGGTCGGCGCACCGCTGGCCGAGACGACCTGGATCCTGCCGATCGCCGACGGCCAGGTGATCGATCCCGACGCGGGTCCGGCGGAGCAGATGGCCGACCGCGAGACGTTGCGGCTCGCGTTCGTCGCCGCGCTCCAGCACCTGCCGGCGCGCCAGCGCGTGGTGCTCGTGCTGCGCGAGGTGCTGCGCTGGAGCGCGAAGGAGGTCGCCGAGCTGCTCGACACCTCGGTCGCGTCGGTCAACAGCGCCCTGCAGCGCGCACGGGCGACGCTCGATGAGCTGGCCCTGCAGGACGCCGATACGCCCGCGCGTCCCAGCGACGAGAACGAGCGCCGGCTGCTGGAGCAGTACCTGGACGCCTTCGCCGAGTACGACATCGACCGGATCGTCGCGCTGCTCCGTTACGACGTCGTCTTCGACATGCCGCCGCTGCCGCTATGGCTGCGCGGACCCGAGCACGTCGGTCGCTTCATGCTCGGCCAGGGCGCCGCCTGCCGCGGCTCGAAGCTGATTGCCGTCGACGCCAACGGCTGCCCGGCGTTCGCCTCCTACAAGCCAGACCCGGAGTCCGGAGCCTGGCTGCCGTGGTCGCTGACCATCCTCGAGCCAGTCGCCGGCGACGACGGCACGTCCACCGTCGCGGGCGTCCACAACTTCCTCCAGCCCTTCATGCCCGCGCTCTTCCAGACGTTCGGACTGCCCGACCGCCTCACCACGGACGACCCGGTTGTCCAACTCGCCGCATAGGATCACGCGCTGTGAGCCTGGGGAGGGTCTTTGAGCGAGCGCTCGACGCGGCCGAGAAGCTGCGGGCTTCGAAGACTGCCAACGAGGCGAACACGAAGGCGCTGCTGATCGAGCCGGTGCTTGGCGCGTTGGGGTGGGATCCGACGGATCCGGACACCGTCACGCGCGAGGTCAAGGTGTTCGATGGGACCTTCCTCGACTACGCGCTCAGGACCAACGGCGCAGCACGCATTTACGTCGAGGCAAAGGCCGTTGGTGAGACGCTGACCGACCGGAAGTACGTGGCTCAGGCGATCAATTACGCCAACAACGAGGGCGTGGTGTGGTGCGTCTTGACCAACGGTGTGGAGTGGCACGTCTACAAGGCGAATGAGACGGCTGTGATGGATCGCAAGATTCTGTTTGAGGTCAATCTGAACGACGCGGCGGAGGCGCCCGGCGAGGTCGGCAACATGCTGAAGCTGATTGGTCGCGAGTCGGTTCTCGCCGGCGAACTGGACGGCTTCGGTGAGCGCACCTTCACCGACAACCGAGTGCGGCAAGCGCTAGCCGTCATCGCCTCCGATCCACCAGATTCCCTGCTGTCGACGATCGGTTCACAGCTGGGCCATCCATCGGTCCCCGAGGATGCGCTTAGGCGCAGCCTGGCGCGTGTTTTCGACGCGCCCGAGAAGGCTCCCAAAGGATCTGGCAACGCAAAGGCCGGGCCCCCGGCGCCTCCTAAGGGTCAGGAGTACCCGCTCGACCACCACTTGGGCAACAAGAGCGCTCTGATCACGGAGCTTTTCAATGAGCTCAACGGAATCGCGACCGCCCTCGGCGCCGACGTCACGCGCCGCGTTCGCAAGTTCTACGTTGGCTACTACCGCGGCAAGCGATCGTTTGTAACCGTCGAGTTGCAGCAGCGACGGATCATCACCTACCTCGGTCTTGATCCCGCGCTTGCGAGGCCTTGGAACGGCGCCGTGATGCGTGATGTCACCAACATCGGGCATTTCGGGATGGGCGACACTGAGTACTCGCTAACCACGACCGGCCAGCTAGACGAGGTCCAGCAACTGATCAAGGCGGCCTACGAAGCCATTGGATAGTTGGCTGAGGCCAACCGCGCCGCGGCCCCTCGACGGGAAGGAGCCGTTTGCCGGTCTCGACGCCACCGTCAACGAGTTTTGGCGGTGGGCGTTCAGTGACCTGCGCGAGAACGTCACGCGCGGCGTCCTCGCGGAGTTCTTAGTTGCGCGGGCAATCGGAGATCGGCGAACGGTTCGCAGTAGTTGGGATAACTTCGACGTGGAGGGACCCGATGGCACCTCTATCGAGGTCAAATGTTCGGCGTTCCTGCAGAGTTGGGCGCAGCGCACGCACTCGAACCTCTCATTCGGCCGGCTGAGGGGGAGAGAGTTTGACCCGGAGCGCAACGAGTACAGCGTCGATGCCCGCGTACGGGCGGATGTGTTCGTCTTCGCCGTCCAGACCCAGCGGGACCCCGACGCCTACGACATGCTTGATCTAGACCAGTGGGAGTTCTGGGTCGTCGACGGGGGCACCGTGAGGACGCGCGCAGGCAAGACGGTGGGGATTGGATGGGTACGCGAGCACGCGGCCGGGCCGGTTCCGTACGGAGAGCTCGCGGCCGCGATCGCTAACTCAGGATGAGGCAGCTGCTCGAAGCGGTCGCGACGACGCGGCCCTCGGGGTCCTTGATCTCGCCGTCGGCGAACGACACGCGGCGGCCGGGCTTGGTGACCCAGCCGCGGGCGAGCAGCTCGGCGCCGGCGCTGACGGGTCGCATGTAGCTCACCTTGATCTCGATCGAGGTGTAGCCGACGCCGGCGGGCAGGGTGGTGTGGACTGCGCAGCCGGCGACCGAGTCGAGCAGCGTGCAGATCAGGCCGCCGTGGACGAGGCCGAGCGGGTTGTAGGTCGATTCGTCGGGGACGCAGCGGAAGAGGACCTCGCCCTCGCTGGCCGAGATGCCCTCGATGTTCATCAGCTTCGCGATCGGGGAGGTCGGCAGCTTGCCGTCCGCCATTGCGCGCAGGTAGTCGAGGCCCGACATCTGTAGACCGACGGCCGCGGTCGGGCGCGGGTCGTGCCAGACGACGTCGCGTCGGCGCTCCGGTCCCCAGCTGGCGGGATCGCCAACCTCCGGGGGAGTCGAGCTCGCGGGCGTCTGATTCATCGGTCCTCCTCGATTGCTGGTCCGGCCACTGATTCGGTTGGACAGGCTGCCAGGCCGGCGCTACCTTCGTGACACGGACCTACGAGGGAGGTTTGCGATGTCAGCCACCACGCCGGACTCTGAGCTCAAGGCGCGCCACCGCGCGATGTGGGCGTCGGGGGACTACCCGTCGATGGTCGAGACGTTCCTGCTGCCGTTGGGGCCGAAGCTCGTCGAGGCCTGTGGCATGGAGGTGGGGGCGAAGGTGCTGGACGTGGCCGCCGGCACCGGCAACGCCGCGATCCCGGCCGCCGAGCGAGGCGCGAACGTAACCGCGAGCGACCTGACGCCTGAGCTGCTCGACGCCGGACAGGACCTGGCCGAGGCGAGAGGGCTCGCGCTCGAGTGGGTGACCGCCGACGCCGAGAACCTGCCGTTCGACGACGGGGAGTTCGACGTCGTGATGTCCTCGATCGGAGCGATGTTCGCGCCCAACCACCAGGCCGTCGCCGACGAGCTGGTGCGCGTCTGCCGCCAGGGCGGAACGATCGGGATGCTGAACTGGACCCCGGAGGGGATGATCGGCGCGCTGTTCCGGACGATGGGGCCGTTCGCTCCGCCGCCTCCGCCCGGTGCGCAGCCGCCGCCGCTATGGGGCAGCGAGGACCACCTGCGCGGGCTGTTCCGCGACCGCGTCGACTGGCGCACGCTGCGGCGCGACGAGCTGGAGGTCACCGCGTTCCAGCACCCGCACGACTATGGCCAGCACTTCAAGGACCGCTACGGCCCGACGATCGTCGCGCGCGCCAACGCCGTCAAGTCCGGTCGCGAGGCCGAGTTCGACGCGGCGCTCGACAGCTTCTGCGACGAGTGGAACCTCGGCGACGCCGCCGAGGCCCGCTTTGGGCAGGAGTACCTGGTCGCCGTCGGCACGCGCACCTGGGCGGGCGGGGCTTAGGCCGCGTCCTAGGCCGGCTTCGCGCAGGTCACATGGACCGCCAGCGGAGTGCCCGTCTTGGCGGCGGTGCCGTCGGGCGTCGCGAAGGTGAGCTTCCAGCCGGCCTTGCCCTGCGGCAGCGACGCACTGATGAGCGGCACCGACATCGACACCGACGA
Organism: uncultured Thermoleophilaceae bacterium; assembly: GCA_964629855.1. Classification (GTDB taxonomy): domain Bacteria; phylum Actinomycetota; class Thermoleophilia; order Solirubrobacterales; family Thermoleophilaceae; genus JAAYBF01. The sequence continues at coordinate 89,802 of CAZVRI010000002.1, read as the reverse complement.
CTGGCTCGACGTCCAGAGGTTCTGGGGCAGCACGCCGGCCTCGAAGCCCCAACTGATCGGCCGCCGGCCGCCCTTGCAGGTCGCGGAGACCGATGCCGTCGCCTTACCCACGGGGAAGCTCGCGCTCTGCTTGATCCGCTTGACCTTGCGGAACGCCGACGCCTGGACGCAGACGACCTTGCTGCGGCCGTAGGTGCCCTGGCCCGACGTGACCCAGCCGCGCGCGCCGACCGGCACGGAAGCGACGGGCTCGGTCCAGTAGGGCCCGCTGTCGATCGGGACGCCGATCGCGATCTGCTTCGCGCCACAGGTAACGGTGCCGCTGCTGCGCTCCTCGGCGCTCACCTTGGCGCCGCCCAGGCAGAGCGCGCGGCCCTGGAAGCGGCCGCCGGACATCGGCCGCCGCACCGCGAGACCCATCATGCGGTTGGTCTCGATCAGGTGCGAGTAGATCAGCCCGATCGGCGCGCCGGGCCCGCTCCAGCCGGTCATGACCGCCGTCGCCTTGCCGCGGCACTCGAACCAGACGATCTGGTCGCTGCTGTACTCGAAGCCGGCCTGCTTGCTCCCGACGAGCGTGACCGGCTTGCTGCTGGTCCAGCTCAGCTTCGTCTTCGGGGCCTTGGCCATCGCGGTCGTTGCGGTGGCGGCCAGCGCGACACAGGCCAGCGCGGCGAGTGCAGCCGCAAGCGATCGCTTCAAGGTCATCGGTCGGTCCGTCCTTGTGAGGGGTGGGCGAGGGGCGGCCGTACAGGCCGCCGCCATCGTATTCGCGCCCGCCGGGCCTTAACGTGGGCCATCCGACCCAACTTCGTCCCAGGAGGTCACCTGTGAACCCGTTCCGCGCCGCTGTCGAGGCCCGTGACTTCGACGCCGCCGTCGCGCTCTTGGCGGACGACGTCGTCTTTCGCAGCCCGGTCGTCTTCCGGCCCTACCAAGGGCGCGAGGTGGTGGGCGCGCTGCTGCACGCCGTGAGCCGCGTGTTCGAGGACTTCCGCTACGAGCTCGAGATCGGGGAGGAGGGCGGCCGCGACCACGCGCTGGTGTTCCGGGCCAAGGTCGGTGACCGCGAGGTCCACGGCTGCGACTTCCTCCATACCGACGACGATGGGCTGATCGACGACTTCACCGTCATGGTCCGGCCGCTGTCCGGCGCGCTCGCGCTGGCCGAGGCGATGAAGGCCCAGCTCGAGGCCATGGCCGACTGACCGTCTGAAGTTGGGCCGTTTTACCCATGTTGGGGGCGCTCAACCGCGGGTATGTTGCGTCGCCCTCGACCCGCCGGCCCAGGAGTCCCATGAACGCATTCCCGCACAGGCAGTTCGCATCCCTCGCACGTCGCCTGGGAGCGCTTGGCTGCATCCTTGCCATCGGTGCGGCATTCGCCCCGGCGGCGTCGGCCTGGAGCCCGGCCGAGGCGGCACCCGAGCTGAACCCAAGCAACATCCAGCCGGACAGCTCGATGCGGCTGCGCGAGGACGACAGCGCGGTCTATCTGGCGCGCGGACTCGACGTCGGGTCTGACGACCTGACCCAACTCGTCATCCGCCCGCCTGCGGGTCCGGCCGCGTTCGCCGACCCGTTCCCGAGCGGCTTCGGGCAGTACGTCACGACCAACCTGCTGCTGCTCTCGCATCTCGACGCCGCGGGGAACCTGATCGCGGTCCGCCAGGCGAGCCCGCTCGGAGTCGCGCGGCTGACGCCAGGGGCCAACCCGGCGGGAGTGACGATCGAGCCGTACGCCGACCGGATCAGCCACATCGACATCGCGCCGAGCGGCGAGGCCGCGGCGATCGTCGGGGGCGGCAGCACCGCGTCGGTGAGCTTCCGCGCGGCCGGCGCCGACGGGCGCTTCGACACGCCGCGCTCGCTCGACCGGGCGGGCAACATGCGCTCCTACGGCATCGGCATCACGATCGACCCCGACGGCGGCGTCTTCGTCGTCTACCGGACCGAGCAGGCGCAGGCCGTCCTGCAGGCGTACGCACCGCCCGGCCAGGACTTCGGCGCGCCGCAGCTAATCGACATCCCGACCGGCACGATGTCGATATTCGGCTGGGACCCGATCTTCGCCCAGAGCACCAACGGCCGCGGCATGCTCGTCTGGTCCGAGAGCACCGGCGGCAACAACAACGCCGAGCAGATCTGGGCGGCAACGCGCGCGCCCGGCGGCCTGCTCGGGCCGAAGTCGCTCGTCGCCGAGATTCCCGTCGGCAACCGCGGCCTCAGCGAGACCGCGGGCGGGATCACCGATGACGGCACCCAGTACATCGCCTACAACGACTACACGCCGGTCAGCGGCTGTCCGACCAACATCGACGGCGATGCCGGGTCGGTGCTCGCGGTTCGCCCCGGCGGCGGCACGTGGTCACGGACACCCGAGGCCCGCACCTGGCCGAACCGGACTGACATCTGGGGCGGCTCGATCGTCACTTCGGGCAACCGCGTCGGTGTCGCGATCCAGCGTTCGGTCGACGTCGGCGCTCGCTGCGACTCCTCCGATCCCTCCTCGAGCCTCTCCGTCCGGCTCGGCGTCGGAGCGAGCTTGGGCCCCGAGGTCACGGTCGCGCAGGAGTCGATCACCGCGACCGACAAGCACGGCGCCACGATCGCGCCCGACGGCTTCGCGGTCAACTCGCGTGGTGGCGCCATCCTGCTCAGCGACATTCCCCAGGCGGACGGCAACCGCAAGCGGTTCCTCCACTTCCAGTCGTCGAGCGGAACCCCCTCTGGCCCGGGCTCGACCAAGCCGCTGCCCGCTCCCGGCAAGATCCTGATCAGCGGCAAGACGCTCAAGGCGCGCGGGGGCAAGGTCCCGTTCGAGGCATCGTGCGCGCGCCTCGGCCCCGGAGACAAGATCTACTGCCACGTTGCCGCGATCGCGATGGAGTCGGGTCCGAAGGTCCTCAACCAGGGCCTGATCTCGAAGGCGAAGGCCAACTCGAAAAAGAAGGCCAAGAAGAAGCCCAAGGCCAAGAAGCCGAAGGTGCTCGGCCGCGCCAAGCAGGTGAAGATAGCGCCGGGCAAACGCGGCAAGGTCACGCTGTCGCTGAACAAGGCCGGCAAGCGTCAGCTTGCCCGCGCGGGGAAGAAGGGACTGAAGATCGCGCTGCGCGTGACGATTCGCAAGGGCACGAACGTGGCGACGATCGAGCGCAAGGTCACGCTCAAGGCCGGCAAGCCGAAGAAGAAGGGCAAGCCCGGCAAGGGCAAGCCCAAGAAGAAGGGCTAGCTAGCTAGGCCCCACCTGGCGAACTGCCATCTCGTCCGGCGTGTCCGGACCCGGGTAGTTCGCCAGGCGGCTGTGGAAGGCGTTGCCGACGCGCAGCGCGTGGACCTTGGCCATCGCCGCGCGCTCGCCGTCGAACATCTCGTCGACGGTGCGGCACCAGAGGACTAGCCAGCGCTCGAAGTGGGGCTTCTTCAGCTCCGCCTTCTCGTGGATCTTGGCGTGGACGCCGAAGGCCCCGCCGTAGTAGCTCCGGTTGCCGAGCAGCACCGTCTCCCAGAACGAGGTGATCACCGGGACGTGCTCCTCCAAGTCGAGCTTCGCGACGTCGGTGAAGATCCAGCCGATCAGCTCATCCTCCATCGCCTTGCCGTAGAAGGCACGGACGAGCCGTTCGCAGTCCGCCCGGGTCTCGATGTCGGGGAGCTCGCCGGTGCTCATCGCCCTGAACTATGACTGAGCCAGATCAGGCGGCGCCGTCCGCGGTCCTAGGTGACGCAGACGACCTCTAGAGACTGCCGTAAACGACCTTTTCAGACTGACGTTCTGGTACCGTAGCGGCTATGGGGGCTCCCGCCCAGTACCGACGCCGCATCGTTGACGACGAGCTCGACGAGCTCCTCGTCGAGCTGGCGGCGATCGCCATCGAGGGGCCGAAGGGCGTTGGGAAGACCCGCACGGCCCTGCAACGCGCGAATACGGTTCACCGTCTGGACGATCCAGCCGAGCTTGCGGTCGCTCAAGCCGACCCAGCACGCCTCCTGCAGGGCGAGACGCCGGTCCTGATCGACGAGTGGCAGCGCCTACCGCAGGTATGGGATCTCGTACGTCGCGCCGTGGACGACGGCGCGCCGCCCGGCAGTTTCCTGCTCACGGGGTCCGCATTGCCGGACCCGCCGCCAACCCACTCGGGGGCCGGGCGGATAGTCACGCTACGGATGCGCCCGCTCGCGCTCAGCGAGCGTCTGCAAACGGCAAGCGTGAGTCTCGCCGAACTGCTCAGCGGTGCCCGGGGGCCCGTCGAAGGCCTGACCGATCTCGCTCTGGCCGACTACACCGAGGAGATCCTCGCGTCGGGTCTGCCGGGCGTCCGTCCGCTCTCCGAGCGGGCGCGACGCCTTCAACTGGAGGGCTATCTGGATCGCGTCGTCGACCGTGACATTCCCGACGACGCCGGCGCCGTCATCCGCAACCCCGCAGCGCTTCGGCGTTGGATGTCCGCCTACGCGGCTGCTTCGTCGACTACCACGACGTTCGAGAGGCTCCGCGATGCCGCGAGCGCTGGCCACGACCACAAGCCATCGAAGAACGCCACCCAGGCATACCGTGACGCCCTCGCACGTGTGTGGATGCTTGACGAGGTGCCGGCCTGGATACCGAGCAACAACCGACTTCGCGAGCTTGGCCATGCGTCCAAGCACCAGCTCGCCGATCCAGCCCTGGCTTCCCAGTTGCTCGGCGCCCAAGCCTCGACGTTGCTGGCCGGTCAGAGTTCCGGTCCCGCCGTGGTCCGTGACGGCACGCTGCTCGGCGCGTTGTTCGAGAGCCTCGCGACTCTGTCGTTCCGGGTCTATGCGGCTCGTCGCGACGCCAAGGTCGGCCATCTGAGAACCGCGCGCGGGCGCCAGGAGATCGACCTCATCGTCGAGCGCGCCGACGGTGGCGTCGTAGCCGTGGAAGTGAAGCTGGCTCGTTCCGTCTCCGGCGAGGCCAAGCACCTGACATGGCTCAAACAGAGACTCGGCGACCGTGTGCTCGATCAGGTGATCGTCACCACCGGCCCCGAGGCATACCGGCGCGAGGACGGCATCGCCGTCGTCCCGCTCGCGCTTCTGGGGCCTTGAGCCGCGAGAGTGAGAGCATCCACGCATGACCGACTTCCTGGTCAAGCGCGACGACCTCCGTGAGTGCAGGATCGTCGAGTCCGGTCCGGCTGAGGTCGGAGAGGGGCAGGCGCTGCTGCGTGTCGACAGCTTCGGGCTCACGGCGAACAACGTGACCTATGCGGTGCTGGGCGACGCGATGTCGTACTGGAAGTTCTTCCCGGCTCCGGACGGCTGGGGGAGCGTTCCGATGTGGGGCTTCGCCGAGGTCGAGCAGAGCAACGCGGAGGGTGTCGAGGCCGGCACGCGCGTGTACGGGTATCTGCCGCCGTCCTCGCAGCTCGTCGTCACGCCGACCGGTGCCGGCGCGAGCGGTTTCGCCGACGGGTCGCCGCACCGCGCCGAGCTGCCGGGCGCCTATCACCACTTCCAGGCGACGACGGCCGACCGCTTCTACCGTCCCGAGACCGAGGCGCTGCAGATGCTGCTGCGCCCGCTCTTCTACACCTCGTTCCTGATCGACGACCAGCTCGCCGACGACGGGTACGCCGACCGCGGGCCGATCGTCTTCGCCAGCGCGTCGAGCAAGACGGCGATCGCCGCCGCGTTCATGCTCGCCCAGCGCGACGGGGTCGAGCTGGTCGGGCTCACGTCGCCCGGCAACGTCGAGTTCGTCGAGCGGCTGGGGATCTACGGCCGCGTCGTCACCTACGACGCGATCGAG
>CAZVRI010000002.1:32840-84016 GCA_964629855.1 uncultured Thermoleophilaceae bacterium | reverse complement strand
CGTCCACAGCATGGTCGTCGGCTTCACCCGCTGGGAGCAGCCTCGGGTCGACGCCGGCGAGCTGCCGGGGGTGGCGCCGCAGGTCTTCTTCGCGCCGAACCGGATCGTCAAGCGCGGCAAGGAGTGGGGGCGGGGCGGGCTGGAGAGCAGGGTCGCCGATGCCTGGCACCCGTTCTGCGAGTGGGTCGGCAGCTGGCTCGAGCTGATCGAGGGCGAGGGCTTCGACGCCGTCCGCGACGCCTACCTCGATGTGCTCGAGGGCCGCGTCGATCCGGCGCGGGCGCATGTGCTGAAGCTGCCCTGAATCAGGACCGCAAGGTCTGGGACGTTTACCGTCGAATTAGCCGCGGTGACCCCAACTACGGCTTCTCCAACGTCCTACGCCCGTCCCGTGCTCGTGCTCCTGGCGCTCGCGGCGGCGGCCCTCATCCCCTTGACCGTGGCGCCGGCCGCCGGTGCCGCGACGGTGACGCTGACCACGGTCGACGTCGGCTCGCCCGGCAACCCGTCCGTCGGGGTCATTCCCTTCACCGACGCCATCTACAAGTCGTGCGCCGACGCTCCCTCGGCCAAGAAGAGCTGCCAGACCGTTGGTGGCGTCGGCTACCGCTACGGCATCGGCCGGCTTGAGATCACCGTCGCGCAGTGGGTCGCGTTCCTCAACACCGTCGACCCGACCGGCCGCAACCGGCACGGCCTCTACTCCGACACCGAGAGCTCGGCGGCATGGCCGAAGTTCGGTCAGCTCAAGTTCAAGCAGCGTGCCAAGCGCGGCCGCCACTACTCGGTCGGCTACCCGCAGTGGGCCGACAAGCCGTACGGGTTCGCGAACTTCCTGCGCGCTGCCCGGTTCGTGAACTCGGTCGACAACGGTCGCGTGCTGTCCAAGAGCACCAACACCGTCGGCGGCGTCAAGGTCGTCAAGCACAAGATCAAGCTCTCGTCGAAGACCGACCGCGGCATGTACGACATGCGTCGCCACAAGCCGACCCGGTCGAAGAAGGCGGGCTTCGTCCTGCCCAGCCAGAACGAGTGGATCAAGGCTGCCTACTACGACCCGAAGGGTGGCGGCACCAACTCGTACTGGAAGTACCCGACCAACGCTGGCGTCTTCGGCGACGGCAGCGCGACCGCTCCCAGCGCGACGACGCTCGACCCGACGAACGGCAACGTGACCAACGCCGCGACCCAGCCGCTCGCCACCTACCACGTCGATATGAAGCAGCCCGGCCCGAGCTGGTGCCCGCCGCAGGTGCAGCCCGCCAGCAACTGCACGAGCGTCAACCCGTTCGGGATGGACCCGACCAAGTACGCCGAGGCCTACGCGGGCTCGCTGAGCACAGTCGGCCAGGCGCGGACGCTCTCGCCGTGGGGCACGCTCGACCAGGGCGGCAACGTCGTCGAGTGGACCGACACGATCACCCCGTCCCCGGTCGGTACGACCAAGGGCCGTGTGTGGCGGCGCATGCACGGCGGGATCTCCAACGCTCCCGCCTACCAGATGTGGCCCTCCGCGGTTGGCCTCCAGCCCCAGGACAACGCGTTCTTCACGGCCACCTATCCGTGGCTGGGAATCCGCATCGCAGTGATCGGTAACTCGAAGAGCTAGAGGGCGGGCTGACCGTCAGCCGCCCAGTCGCGCCAGGTGCTCGCCGATCAGCGTGTTGACACGCTCGGGCATCTCGAGCGCGACCAGGTGGGCGGCGTTCTCGATGACCTCGAAGTGGGCGCCCGCGATGAGATCGGCCATCGCGCGCGTCTCGGCGACGGGGAAGGTGGCGTCCTCGGCGCCGGCGATCACCAGCGTTGGCGCCCTGATGCCGCCTAGCAGCGGGCGCTGATCGGGCCGGTCGGGGACCACGCTCTGGACCGCCCAGCGCACGGAGCGGATGTCCGCCGCGAGTGCGGCGCGGCGGACGTGCTCGACTGCCCACGGCCGTGACCGTTTCGAGGTCGGGCCGAGGAACGCGTCGATTGCCGCCCGCGTCAGCGGCGGCTTGAGCCCGCCGCGTAGCACCGCTGCCCGGCGCAGCAGCCCGTACTCGAGCCGCTGACGGCGGCCGGCCGGCGACGCGGTGCAGTTCATCAGCACGCAGCTGGAGCGTCCGCTCGGGCAGCGTGGCGGCAAACGTCGCGCCGATCATGCCGCCCCAGGAGTTGCCGACGAAGTGGGCCGCCTCGAACCCCAGCTCGTCGACGATCTGCTCGATCGTGCGGGCGCAGTCCCCGAAGCTGAAGCCGGCGCTCAGCGGCTCGCTCCCGCCATGGCCCGGCGGGTCGATCGCGACCACCGTGTGTGTCGCCGCGAAGTGCTCGACCTGCGCCCGCCACAGCGACCCCGTCATCAACAGGCTCGGCCAGAAGAGGATCGGCGGGCCGTCGCCCACCACCTCGACCCGGACCCGGCCGAGCACTGTCGGGACCATGCGCTCGCTCACATGGCGAGTCTAAGCGCCGTTGGCGGCGCTCAGAGCGCGGCGCAGGCGGCGCTGGCGTTGGTCTTGGTGACGACGCCCGGTGACTTGACCTGGCCGCCGAACTCGTAGCCGACCTGCCACTCCGCGCCGTTGCGGATCACGCCCTGGACGAAGCGTCCGCCGGGAATCCAGGCCTCGAGCGTGGCGCTGAAGCGCTTGCCGCCCTTCTTGACCTTCGCGTCGACGACCCGCCAGCCGTGAGTGCCGATCCGGCCGTTGGTCGCGACATCGTCCTGCCACTTGCCGTTGCCGCAGTAGATCGTGTCGATCGAGATGCCGTCGGCGCGCGTCCCGACGAAGTGCGAGTTGCGGACCTGCCGGTAGACCTGCGCGTTGGCCTTGCACTGCTTGAGGGCCAGCTTGGCGGTGCGCTTCTTCGCCCCAGTCGAGTTGTTGACCTGCTTCTGGAACTTGCCGCACGCCGGCTGCTTGTACTTCAACTTGGCCGAAGCGGCCGAGGGTGCGGCGAGCACCAGGGCTCCGGCGAGGACGGGCAGCAGCAGGCGGGCGCAGGTCTTCACGAGGCGGTTCCTTCCAGGGGGCCAGGGAGGGGTAAGCCTAGCGACGATCCGGCGTAGCTCAGCCCTCTCGGCGATGGGCGCCGCGGCGGTGGGTCAGGCCGTCGAGGACGACCTCGAGCGGCGAGCGGCGGTTGACCTGGTCGAGCTGCGCACGGATCTCGTGGACGTCGTCAGCGGTGCCGGAGATACGGCCGGTCGTCGCGTCGAGGTGCTTGGCGCCGTCGCGCAGCAACTCGACAGCCCGCAGCACCCCGGGCTTGGGTCCGAGCGGCATGCCGAGCAGGCGCGGCCGGTGGTCGAACAGGCCGCGGTGCTTCGAGCCGCGGCGGGAGCCCAGCGCCAGACCGCCGGCGATGCCGGCCACCGCCGCTCCCGCCGCGACCATCGCCTCGCGCGACCGCTGGGGTGCCTCGGTGGCGGCCATCAGCCCAGGATCTTCCCGATCCGCTCGGCCTGGTCGCCCGCGCGCTCGAGATCCTTCGAGACCGACTTTGTCGTCTTGGCGAAGGTCTGGCTGGCCTCGCCGACGGTCTTGGCGATCGACTTCGCGTCGAGGCTCGACTTCCCAAGGGCCCGTGGCAGTGGCACGCCGAGGACCTTCGGGCGGGTCAAGCGGCTCTTGATCAGCAGTCCGCCCGCGACACCCGCGGCGGCGGCTCCGACCGCCATCGCCGGTCCCTTTGCCTTGCTGGCCACCTGCTTCGCGTTTCCGGCGACCTCGCCAACCCGGTTGGTGACGCTCGCGCTGCCGTTCTGTTGCGCGGCGGCCGGCTTCGAACGCGACGTGGACTTCGACCCGGCCGTCGACTTCGACGTCGAGGCCTTCGACCGCGCCGTCGGCTTGGACCGTGCGGCCGGCTTCGCGCGCGACGTCGTCTTTGGCGCGGAGCCGTTGGACGACCGGCTGGTGGGCTTCTTACGCGGCTTGCTGGTCGAGGCGGGTTTGCGGCTCGCCATCCTCATCCCCTCTTCTCGGTCGGGAACACGCCTCCATCGTCGGGGCTACCCGGTCTCGTCAGGTCTAACCCAGGGCATAGCCTCTGGTGCAGCCATCCCGAACCCCAGGAGGAACGATGATCAACAAGCTCGATTTCGTGGGAATCCCGTCGCGGGACGCCGAGCGCTCGCGCAGCTTCTACATCGACACGCTCGGCCTGAAGCCAGACGAGCACAGCCGGTTCGAGTTCTGGGTCGGTGGGACGTGCTTCGGCATCTGGGAGCCGGAGAAGATGGGGATGGAGTGGGCGCCGCAGCGCAACGCTCACCCGGCGCTGCACGTCGACGACGTCCCGGCCACGCGCGCCGAGCTGGAGGCCAAGGGCGTCGAGTTCACCGCCGACACCTTCGACACCGGCGTCTGCCACATGGCGCTCTTCCGCGACCCTGACGGCAACGACCTGATGCTGCACAGCCGCTACGCGCCGTACCAAGACAGCTGACCCACCCGCCGGGCACACATAGGCCTGTGTGACTGCACTCACACTTCGGGGGCGGAACCGCCCCTACCTTGGCTCCGAATCCAGACGCATTGCGGCATAGCCCCTGAGCGGGCTCTGCCACGGCCCGAGTCGCTGAGTACCGCGCGGCTCCTGGCCCTGTCTAGTCCCCGACTCTCCGGAGCTGAGCCCCGATCCGACTACTGCTGCTGCCAATCACGCTTGCCGTCGTTCTGCTTGCCGCCGCCCCCGCCCAGGCGGCCAAGTGCCCAGCCAAATACACCCGGGCGGACTTCCACCGCGTGGCCAAGAAGGCGTTCGACGGACGCCAGCCCGCGACCAAGAAGGAGCGCCGGACGCTGAAGCGGGTGATCCGCTGCCAGGAGCGCCCACGCGCCTCGGCCAAGGTGGTCCGCGAGCACCGCCGCAGCTATCGTCGCCAACATCTGCGCAAGCTCGAGCTGCGCAGCATCGCGCCGTACGACTGCGGCTCGCACGGCCGCTTCGCGGTTCCCTGCTGGATCATCGCGCGAGAGTCGCGCTACTCCTGGAGCGCGTACAACACGTCATCTGGCGCGCGCGGGCCGTACCAGTTCCTTGGCTGGCGAGTGCCGTGGCCGGTCCGTACCGCGGCCGACCGTCTCGCCCACCACCGCATGGCCGCCCGCCTATGGGCTCGCGGTGCGGGAGCCAGCCACTGGGGCGGCTGAGCGTTCGCCTGGTGGTCAGCCGCCGCGGCGCAGCGGGATCCGCGTCGCGCCTTGGCAGCGCTCGACCACCTCTCCGCCTTGACCGGTCGCGGTCGCCTCGACCCGCACGCGGGTGGCGCCGCGGCCGTTCGAGCGCAGGATGCCGTTGAGCCTGACCCGTCCGAGGCGGCCACCGGACAGCGCCGAGAAGTCGAACGCGAAGCGGTTGCGGCGCAGCGGCTGGCGCGTGCGGTAGCGGGCGTCGAACGCGCGCTCGGACTCGGTCCCGTCCTCGGCGTCGGTGCACGCCAGGATCAGCTGAACGTTGGTCACCGAGGCTCTGCCGTCCTGCGTCACCGACAGCAGCGCGGAGGCCGAGCCGAGATCGTTGAATCCGGTTCCCGCCCAGAGCGTTGGCGCTGCCGAAGCGGCGGCCGGGGGCGCGAGCAGCGTCAGGGAGGCCAGTACGGCCACGCGTGCGAAGGCTTTCGTCATGGCCCAGTCATCGGCCGCGGCGGGCGAAAGCTGAAGCTAGCCGCTGTCTGGAGGACGCCACGTCAGCCAGTAGCGCCCGATCCGTCGCGTGAACCGGCCCGGCTTCTCGGCGTAGAGGCGGTCGCCGAGCGGCAGGGCGGCGGCGAGCAGCTCCGCCTGGCGCCGCTCGGTCAGCGCGACGAGCGCGGCCGTGTCGGGATCCTCTGGCGCCAGAGCGGCCGCGGTCTCGGCCAGGACCGAGAGGTCGTGGTGGTCGCCGAGCAGGTCGGCGAGCTCATGCGCCTCGCCGGCGGTCGCCTTCAGTACGGCCGGCCAGGCGTCCCGCAGTAGGCGCAGCTGGTACCAGAGGTCCTTGACCCGCTTGCGCCAGTCGTGGACGTTCTCCGGGCTTGGAACGTCGCGAACCGCTCGCAGTCCGCGCCGGCCGCGCTCGTAGGCCCGTTCGATCCCGGCCTGCACGAGGGCGAAGTCGTCGCCGGCGAGTTGCCACTCCGCGATCTCTGCCGCGCCCGGGGCGATCGCGGCGACCGCCCGCGCGATGCGCTCGTCGAGCGCTCCGCCAGTGGTCGCCAGCTCGTCACGCTCCCGTTCGAGCGCTTCGCGCAGCTCGGTGGCGTCTGGCGCCTCATCGGGGTAGCGCGCGCGGAGCGCGGCAAGGGTCGCCAGGTTGACCTCGGCCTCGCGCGCAGGGGAGAGCAGGCGGGCGGCGTCGCGGTAGCGCTCGTTCTCCCTGCGATAGCGCTGCTTGCCGAGGTCGCCGCGCACCAGTCGCAGCAGCGAGCGCAGCTTCTTGAGGTCCTTGCGTGTGTCGTGGATGGCCGTCGCCGCGTCGTCCTGCGCGTCGATGCGCAGCCGGTCGAGCGCGGCATCGACCCGTCCCTGCGCGGCGCGCTGGAGCCCGGCGCCGGCCTGCTCGCCGGTGGTGAGCCGATAGCTGCGATCGGGGATGTTCGGGTTCACGACACCGCTAACTCTTGAATCCATACCGAATTTCGAGCGTTTCGAACTGAAGCGGCTAGATTGGGAGCTATACGCATACGACTAGGAGGACCATGATGGCACTGCAGCTCGGCGAGACCGCCCCGGATTTCCAGGCTCAGACGACTGAGGGGACGATCAGCTTCCATGACTGGATCGGCGACTCGTGGGCCGTGCTGTTCTCCCATCCGCGCAACTTCACCCCGGTCTGCACGACCGAGCTGGGCTACATGGCGAGCATCAAGCCGGAGTTCGACCGTCGCGGCGTGAAGATCCTCGGCCTCTCGGTCGACCCGATCGAGAACCATGCGAAGTGGGCCGAGGACATCGCCGAGACCCAGGGGACGGCGCCGAACTATCCGATCATCGCGGACAGCGACTTCGCCGTCGCGAAGCTCTACGGGATGCTTGCCGCGGACGTCTCCGGCGACCCGACCACGCGCACCCCGGCCGACAACCAGACGGTCCGCAACGTCTTCGTGATCGGCCCGGACAAGAAGGTCAAGCTGGTGCTCGTCTACCCGATGACGACCGGCCGCAACTTCGACGAGGTGCTGCGGGTGATCGACTCGCTGCAGCTGACCGCGAACCACAAGGTCGCGACGCCGGCCCAGTGGAACGACGGCGACGACGTGATCATCGCCGGCTCGGTCTCCGACGAGCAGGCCAAGGAGACCTACCCGGACGGCTGGGACGCCCCGCGCCCCTGGCTGCGGATCGTGCCGCAGCCGCGCTCCTAGTAGTCCTTAGCTCGACACTGCGAGTTCCCGGTCTCGTTTAGGCCGGGAACTCGGAGTCGATGCCCTCGCGGAGCTCCTTGAGGGCGTCGCCGCGGACGCGCAGCTTGGTCGCCTTGTGGGCGTCGGCGTTGAGGCCGGCGAGCGCCTCGGCGGCCTCTAGGCTCGCGGCGCGCAGGTCGGCGGCGGGGACGACTCGGTCGAGGTAGCCGGCGGCGATTGCATCCTCCGGGCTGTACATCGTCGCGTTGACGACGGCGCCGCTGAAGTGGGCGGGGTGGAGGCGGTGGCGGGCCAGCGCGATTACGAACAGCGGAACCGTCAGGCCGATCTGGACCTCGTTGAGGCCGACCTTGAACGGGCCCTCGGTCCCGATCCGCACGTCGGCGGCCATCAGCGCGAACGACCCGGCGGCGATCGCGTGGCCGTTGGCTGCCACGACGACGGGCGTGGGGAACCCGAGCACGCGCTCGGAGAGGTCGGCCCCGAGGCGCAGCATCTCGACGATTCGCTCCGGCTGCTCGGTGAAGACCTTGAGGTCGAAGCCGGCGGAGAAGCGGCCCTCACGGCCGGTCAGGACGACGACCGCCTCGTCCTTCTCGGCCTGGTCGAGTGCGGTGAGCAGCTCGTTCAGCATGTCGATCGACAGCGCGTTCGCCTTGCCGTCGTCCATCGCGATCGTCGCGATCCGTCCCTCGAGCTCGTACTTCACCAAGTCGTTCATGCGCGGCATCGTCGCAGGCGCTCGCGGCCAGGGGGGCCGCGAGCGCTGGACGACGGACGTCCGTTACTTGACGAGCGTGCCCGCGAGGGGCAGGTAGCCCGAGCACGTCGCGTTCGGGTCGGGCGGGTACGCGAAGCTGGCGTCGACGGTGAACGTGAACGAGCCGTCCTTGCCAATCGATCCGTTGACGCTCCAGCTGTCGTTGCCCTGGGACTTGTACAGCTGCAGGTAGCCGCGCTTCGTGCTCTGGGACGGGGTCAGCGGGCCTGAGATGTCGACCGCGACGCCGTCGCCGGCGATGTGGGCCTGGCAGTTCGGCGAATACTGCGCCTTCGGCACCGTGTAGACGACGCGGGCGTTCGTGCTTTTGCCGCTGATCGTCACCGTCAGGCCGGGCGCGGCAGCGGACGTGTAAGTGCCATCGGCAGGGACCATGTCCTCGATGGTGGGAGGCTTGACCGGCTTCGGCCGCTCCTCCGCACGCTTCCTGAAGTGCTCGATCAGCTTCTGCTCGTACGGGGAGCGGACACGCTTAGGGCGCTTCGGCGCTTTCTTCTTCGCCTTGCCGCAGTTCTTCTTCGCCTTCTTCTTGCCCTTCGCCTTGCCCTTGCCCTTGGCAGCCGAGTCGGCCGTGAGCGACTTGCGCGCCTTGCCCTTGCTCTTGGCCTTGCCCTTCTTCTTGGCCGTCTTGCACTTGCCGGCCTTCTTCTTGCCGGCCTTCTTCTTCGCCTTGGCCGCCGTCTGGGCGTCGGGCGCCGCGGCGCCGGCGATCGAGGTTGGGACCGCCACGGCGACGGCCAGTACGGCAAGCAGGATGAGCAGGGCGCTGCGTCTCACGAACTTCTCCTTCGGGTCAGTGCACTGGGGTCAAGCGAGTAGACCATGCAAAGCGCTAATCCGGGCATGGCCGCGCTCAAGATGGGCCATTCGACCCATGCGGCTCGAGCAGCCGGGCGATCAGCGCGCTCCGCGAACGGGCGCCGGTACGGTCGTAGACGTTCTCGAGGTGGCGCTTGACGGTGCTCGGCGCCACATGCAGCTCGGCGGCGACTTCCTTGTTGGTCCGTCCGCGGGCCACGAGGCGGACCACGTCGGCCTGGCGGCTCGTGAGCCCGAGCCGGGCGATCCGCGCGTCGAGCTCGGGGAGCGTGGCCGCCTGCGCCCCGTCGCCGCCGCTCAGGTCACGCTCGGCCTGAGCGCGCCAGAGCGGCGCCGGCATCCGCGTGTAGTCGTCGATCGCTCGCTGCAGCGAGTCGCGGCCGCGCTCGTCGTCGCCGAGCAGCAGCTCGAGCCGTCCGAGCGCGTGGTCGACGAGGCCCCAGATGCTGATCGTGGTGGTGGCGAGCTGGCCGCGGTAGGGGTCGAGGATCGAGTGCAGCGACGCGGCCACGTCGCGGTCCCCGAGCTCGGCGACGGCGTGCGCATAGGTGACCGCCCCGGCGATCCAGATCGGGTCGCGCGGCAGGTCGGCAAAGCCGGTCGAGGTGTCGATCTCCAGCACCTCGCGCGCGAAGGCGTGATCGCCGGCAAGCGCGTGGGAGAGGCAGACGAGCGACCGGAAGGCCGGCAGGCCCGGGTACTGGTCGAGCGTGTCGGCGAGCAGCGGCGCCAGCTCGTGCAGCCGGCCCTGCTGCCAGCGGATGCTGGCGATCTGGCTGAGGTAGAACGGCAGCGCGTCCGGCTGCGAGCCGCGCTGGGCCAGCTCGGCGGCGTGCTGGGCGCGCGCCTCGGCCTCGTCGAGCTGACCGCGCAGCGCAAGGTGGACCGAGGCCGCGCACTCGCAGAGCCAGATCGCGGTGCCGTCGCCGATCCGCGCGGCGATCCGCTCCTGCTCGCGCAGCGTCAGCGCGGCGTCCTGCACGCGGCCGAGCTCGAGCTGGGCGGCCGCCTGCCAGAAGAGGCCGTGGAAGAGGTCGAGCGGCTCGTCCAGCTGGGCGCTGATCGCGATGCTCTCGGCCGCGGCTGCCACGCGGTCGCGCGGGTTCTCCGGCCCCCAGTGCGCGATCAGGTAGCGGATCAGCACCTGGGCGATGACGCGCTGGTCGCCGCTGGCGCGCGCCGCGGCCAGGGCCTGCTCGGCCAGCCGGCGGCGCCGCTCGACCTGTGGCGAGAAGGTCAGCTCGAGAGCGAGCTGGGCGAGCACAAGCGCAAGCTCGGGCCCCTTGTCGGTCATCCGCTCGGCGGTCCTGCGCAGCATCGCCCCGCGCTCGCGGTCGTAGCCGCCGACGAGGCTGACGAAGCCACGGTTGTTGGCGAGCGTCGCCTGGACCAGGCGGTCGACGTCGTCGAGGTCGTCGGCGAGCCGGCCGGCTTCGAGCAGGATCGCGCGCGAGCGTTGCTGGTCGCGGAAGCGCAGCGCCTTGCCGAGGCCGATCAGCAGGTCGCAGCGCTCGGCGCTGAGGTCGCCGACGTCGCGCAGCTCGAGCGCCTGCTCGAACCAGTCGGCGGCCACCTCGTGGTCGTAGCGGTCGAGCGCGAGGGTGCCGGCGACCGCGCAGTAACGCGCGGCGCGGCTGTCGTCCGGTGGGTCGGCGAGCCGCCAGTGGCGCGCGATCTCCCCGGCGACGTCGAGTGACCCGCCGTCGCCGCGCTGCTCGAGCACGGTGGCGAGCCGGCCGTGCAGCCGCCCACGCCGCGCCGGGCCGACCTCGTCGTAGAGGCAGCGCGCGACGACCGCATGGGTGAACGAGCAGGTCCCGTCACTCGGGGCGATCGAGATCAGCCCGGCCCGCTCGGCGCGCGCCATCGACTCCGCAAACGCCGCCGGGTCGACCTCGACCGCGGCCGCGACCACGCGCGGGTCGAAGTCGCGGCCGCAGACGGCGGCCGCCGAGATGTGGCTGTAGGGCTCGTCGCCGAGGTCGTGGCCGCGGGCGGCGATCAGCATCCGCAGCGAGCGCGGGGCGGTGGTCGCGATCGCGTCGCCGTCGCCGCGCTCGCCCATCGCGCGCAGCAGCTCACAGGCGAACAGCGGGTTGCCGCCGCTCTCGCGTTCGGCGATCGTCGCCGCGCGGTCGAGCGCCGCCGGGTCGTCGGCGATGCCGAGCGAGGCCGCGATCCCACGCAGCGCGCCGGCGTCGAGGCCGTCGAGCTGGAGGTGCTGCGCGCCGGGCGCTGAGCGCAGACCGGCGATCACGGCCGTGCGCTCGTCACCGGGTTCGAGGTCGGTCGGGCGGTAGGTCGCGAGCAGCAGCAGCCTGAGCTGGGCGTTGGCGCGCGCGAGGTGCTCGACGAGCGACAGGGTCGAGAGCCCACAGCCGTGGAGGTCGTCGATGACGAGCAGCAGCGGGCGGTGCGCGGTGTTGTGCTCGAGCTGCTCGACCATCGCGGCGAACAGCCGCCCGCGGTCGTCGCCGAGGCCCCACGCGGCGCGCTCGGCTCCGCCGCCCTCTGCGCCCGGCATCAGCCGGCCGAGCGGCGAGTCGCGCAGCGTGCCGAGCTGTGGACTGCCGGCGGCATGGCGGTCGAGGTGGCCGAGCGCCGCCACGAATGGGGCGTAGGGCATCCCGTCGGTCTCCTCGCCGCTGCCGTAGAGGACGAGGCCGCCGCCGCGGTGGGCGTCGTGGCCGACCTCGGCCGCCAGCCGGCTCTTGCCGGCCCCCGGCTCGCCGGCGATCAGCACCGTCTCGCGCTCGCCCGCTTCGACGCGCGCCCAGGCGGCGGCGATCGCATCCAGCTCCGACTCGCGGCCGAGTAGCGGCCAAGGCCGGTCACGCGCGCTCGCGAGCGGCCCCGGCAGCGGGACGCGCGACGGTCTCTCGGCGTGTCCCGCCATGGCCGGAGCCTATTCGCGCGCTATCGGAGCAGGTAGCGCTGCTGGCGCCGGGAGAGGTCGAGGGCTGCGGCTCCGCTAGCGTCGAGCACGTGTCGATAGCGCCGACCCCGATCACCGAGGAGCTCGCCGCGTACGTAGTCGCCCACGCCGGCGGCCGTGACGACGTGCTGACCGAGGTCGAGCGCGAGACGGCGGCGCTCGGCGACAAGGCCGTGATGCAGACGAGTCCGGAGCAGGCGGCGCTGCTCGAGCTGCTGGCGCGGATGCTCGGCGCCGAGCGGGCGATCGAGGTTGGGACCTTCACCGGCTACGGGGCGATCCGCATCGCGCGCGGCCTGGTGCCCGACGGATCGTTGATCTGCTGCGAGATCGAGCAGCGCTGGGCCGATGTGGCCCGTCGCAACGTCGACGCTGCCGGAGTGGGGGACCGTGTCGAGATCCGGCTCGGTCCGGCGCTCGACACGCTGCGCGCCCTGCCGCTCGACCCGGTGTTCGACCTCGCCTACCTCGACGCCGACAAGACGTCCTACCCCGCCTACTACGCCGAGCTCGTCCCGCGCCTGCGCCCCGGCGGCGTGCTCGCGATCGACAACGTCCTGATGGGGGGCCGAATCGTCGACCCCGCTGAGGACGATGCCGGCGCTCGTGCCGTGGCCGGTCTCAACGACGACATCCTCGCCGACGACCGCGTCAACTCCTTGCTGCTCGGGATGGCCGACGGACTGACGCTCGTCCGCCGCCGCTAACGCGCCGGTTAGCTCGCGGAGGTCGTGGGGATACGCCCGCTATGGGCATTACACGAGACGAGCACAGCACTGAGATCGACGGGCATGAGGTGGCGGTGACGGGCAAGACCGGGCCGGTGCACGCGACATGGCGGCTGCTGGTCGACGGCGAGGAGGTGGACAGCGCCAGGGCGGCGGGGGACTTCGCTCTGCGAACGCAGCTACCCGAGGGGGCGCCGGTCGAGGCGGCGATCCACCAGAGCCTGATCGGGCCGACGCGGGTCACGTTCCTGCGCGACGGCGAGGAGGTCCACACCTCGGAGGGGTTCGTAGCCTGAGCTGACTAGCGCGCGTCGAAGTACGTCTTTGCGAGGCGCTTCGGGGCACGGGCGAGCCATGCCTCGACGATCAGCTCGGTCAGGTCCTCGACGTCGATCGCGTCGAGCGGCACGAGGATCGCCGCGTAGCCGTCGAAATGCGGCGTCGTGAAGTAGACGCCCGACTCGTCGGCCAGCAGCGCCTCCTTGGCACCCAGGTGCTCGACCCACGCGCCGAGGATCTCCCCCTCGGGCGCGCCGTCGCCGAGCGCCTCGAAGTCGGACCGCCGCAGCGGCCGCTCCCAGACGAACCCCTTCCCCTTGACCTGCCACTGGCGCAGACCGCGCGAAGTCCCCTCCGCGGTCTCCGGCAGATCGAGCGCGATCCGTGCCACGTCGTCCCAGGTAGCCATCGGTCGTGTGTCTCAGCCTAGACTCATCGCCCTCTCGACCGGAAGGACTCGCATGCGCCGTGCCGTTGCCCTAGCCATCCTCGCCGCGCTGACCGCGCTCGTCGCCGTGCCGCAGGCATCGGCGAAGCTGAGCATTCGCGTTGCCAAGCCGGTCAAGAGCGTCACGATCCCGAGCTCGACCGCGATCGGGACGTACTTCCAGGAGTCGCAGCGGGTCTCGACGGTCTGCCGGTCGAAGGAGCTTGCGCTGGCGCCGGGACTCATCGACGTGCCGCGGCACATCGTCGGGCAGTCGTTCGGCCCGAGCGCTGTCGGCGCCTACGCGACGGGCGAGAAGGGCCGGCTGAAGCTGAAGTTCCAGCTGCTCTGCGCGAAGGGGTCGAAGATCTCGCACAAGCGGATCCCCGGCAAGGTCCGCGGTAGCTCGGGAACCGGCAGCCGCGCGACCTACACCGCCACCGCCAAGGCCGGCTGCGGCAAGAAGCGGTACGCGATCGGCTCGCCGCTGTCGCAGGAGTTCTCGCCCGGCTTCGGTCGCTTCGTCTCCAAGCCCGCGGGTCCGCACGCCTGGGAGGCAACGGTCGAGGGGATCCCGTCGGTGTTCCCGTTCGACACCACCGTGCCGGTCTACGCCGACGTCGCCTGCGTGCCGAAGTCGTCGCTGAAGGCGGTCACGACGATCGACGACTCGACCAGCGGCCTGCTGGGAGCGCGCACCGCGACCCTGAAGCTGAACTGCGCCGGTGGCCGCCGGGCGGTCGGCTGGGGCGTCGACCTGCGGCCGTTCACGCGCAGCACCTTTAGCCCGTCGAGCGATGGCTGGGCGCTGCCGATCGTCCGCAAGGCGGCCTTCGCCGGCGGCTCGGTGTCGTTCCAGTTCGACCTTCCGCCCGGCGCCCGTACCGGTGCGGAGAACGGCCTGACTGCCGACGAGGTCGCGCAGACCGGCTACGTCGTCTGCGCCAAGCCTGCCTGAGCGCCAAAATAAGAAAGCCCATTACGACCCATATTTGGGGCGTAATGGGCCTATATCGCGATAATGACCCGAATAAGGGCCATTGAGTTCTGCGTGCTGTGGTACTCTGATTCGTAGTTAAGACCTCTTTATGGGGCGTTGTGTCCCATATCGAGATCAACGACCTATTTAAGGGGCGTTATGCGGATCACGGCGCGCGAGACCGACGGGGCGGTGCTGGAGGAGCTCGGGCAGCGGCTGCGGCGAACGCGCCTCGAGCGCGATCTCAGCCAGGCCGCGCTGGCCGACGAGGCGGGCGTAGAGCGCAAGGCGGTCCAGCGGATCGAGGCGGGCGAGTCGGTGCGGATCGTCAGCTTCGTGCGCGTGCTGCGGGCGCTCGGGCTGCTCGACGCGCTCGACCGGCTGGTGCCGGAGCCCGCCCCCAGCCCGATCGAGCTGCTGAAGCTGCATGGCAGGCAGCGTCAGCGGGCGAGTGGCGAGGGCGCGGCGAGCCGGCCCGGCCGCGCGCCCGACGGCACCTGGCGCTGGGGCGACGAGATCGCGGATGACGACGCGTGAGCACGACCGCGAGGGTCACCCTCTGGGGCACGCGGATCGGGGCCGTGTCGATCGCCGACGCCGCCGGGGTCGCCAGCTTCCAGTACGAGCCGTCCTTCCTCGACAGCGGTATCGAGGTCGCGCCGCTGACAATGCCGCTGAGGGCGGAGCCCTACAGCTTCCCGGCGCTCGACCCGGACAGCTTCCACGGCCTCCCGGGCCTGTTGGCCGACAGCCTGCCCGACCGCTTCGGCCGTGCCCTGATCGACACCTGGCTCGCCGGTCAGGGGCGGGCGCCTGAGAGCTTCGACGCGGTCGAGCGGCTCTGCTACGTCGGCCGGCGCGGGATGGGCGCGCTCGAGTTCTCCCCGAGCCGCGGCCCGCGGCGGTCCAAGAGCCACGACCTCCACGTCGCCGAGCTCGTCGAGCTGGCCTCCGAGGTGCTCTCCGATCGCGAGGACCTCATCGCCTCGCTCGAGGCGGGCCATCGCGAGCGCGCGATGCGCGAGATCCTCAGCGTCGGCACCTCCGCGGGGGGAGCGCGGGCGAAGGCCGTGATCGCCTGGAACCCGGCGACCAACATCGTCCGGTCGGGGCAGCTCGACGACCTCGGGCAGGGCTTCGAGTACTGGCTGCTGAAGTTCGACGGCGTCGCCGGCAACCGCGACAAGGACCGGCTCGCCGACCCCGAGGGCTACGGGGCCATCGAGTACGCCTACTCGCTGATGGCGCGCGACGCCGGGATCGAGATGAGCGCCTGCCGGCTGTTCGAGGAGAACGGGCGGCGGCACTTCATGACGCGCCGCTTCGATCGCGGCGACGATGGATCGAAAGGCCACATGCAGACGCTCGGGGCGCTCGCCCACTTCGACTTCAACCAGGCCGGCGTCCACTCCTACGAGCAGGCGTTCCTCGTCCTGCGTCAGCTCGACCAGCCGACCGCGGTCGTCGAGCAGCTGTTCCGCCGGATGGTCTTCAACGTCGTCGCCCGCAACCAGGACGACCACGTCAAGAACATCGCCTTCCTGATGGACCGTCGCGGGCGCTGGACGCTCGCGCCCGCCTACGACGTCACCTACGCCTACCGGTCGGACAGCAAGTGGACGAGTCAGCACCAGATGAGCGTCAACGGCAAGCGCGACGGCTTCACGCTCGAGGACCTCGACGCGTGCGGGCGCACCGCGTTGCTTCCACGGGGCCGCGCGACTCGGATCTTCGACGAGGTTCGCGACGTCGTCGCGGAGTGGGACCGCTACGCCACGCGGGCGGCCGTCGACGAGGACCACGTGCGGCGTATCGCCCCGGCCTTGAGATTGATCCTGCCAAAGGCGTAATTTCCTCGCTGCGGGGCCGTTGGAGAGGTGTCAATGACCAGGGAAGGAATCACATGCCACGCCGCCTGACGCTTCCGCTCGCCGTGCTCCTCGCCGTGATCGCGGCGCCCGCGACAGCTGCCGCGCTGCCGACGCAGCCCGCCCCCGGGCAGTGGACGCTGAACGCGAGCGCGACCGTGCGCGCGGTGCTCCCGACGCCCGGGGCGACCTACGTCGGTGGCAGCTTCACCTACGCTGGTCCGCGGACCGGTTCGGGCCTGGTCACCGACGCGGCCAGCGGCGATGCCCGCGGTGGCAGGCCGGTCTTCGACGGGCAGGTCAGCGACGCGGTGTCCGACGGCGCGGGCGGCGCCTACGTGGCGGGCTCGTTCACGGATCTCGGCGGCAGCGGCCGCTCCTACCTCGCCCGGCTGCGGCCCGACGGTAGCGTCGACCCGGCTTTCAACCCCGCCCCGGACGGCCCGGTCGACTCGCTGGCCACGCTCGGCGGCACGATCTACGCCGCGGGCAGCTTCGACAACCTCGGCGGCGCCGCGCGCAACGGGCTCGGCGCCGTCGATGCCGGCGGCTCTGCGACCGCCTGGAATCCGGCTCCCGACAACGACGTCAACGACATCACGGCCGGCGCCGGCGCCGTCTACGCCGGTGGCTACTTCTCGTCGATCGGCGGCGGCTCGTCGCCACGGCTGGCGCGGCTTAACCCGACCACTGGGGCGCTCGTCCCCGGCTTCACGGTGCCCGCGGCGATCAACGACGACGTCAACGGGGTGACGCTCAGCCCCAACGGCGCCGACCTCTACATCTGGGGCTACTTCGACAACCCCACCTCATCGGTCGCGCAGCTCTCGGCCACCACCGGAGCGGCGACCGCCTGGGATCCGCAGGCGACCGGTGGCCGGGTGACAGCCGTCGCGGTCAGTGCCGACTCGCAGACCGTCTATCTCGGCGGCTACTTCGCGTCGCTGAAGGGCCAGTCGCGGGTCGGCATCGGCGCCGTCTCGCGAGCGGCCGGCGCGACCCTGCAGGGCTGGTACCCGGTCCTGACGGGCGCGCTGTACCCCAACACGGAGACGCCTCAGGTCTCGACGCTCCAGCGGGAGGGTGGTGACATCTACGTCGGTGGCTCGTTCCTGAGCGTCGGTGGGGTGGAGCGCCATGGCGCCGCGCGGGTCTCGGCCGGCGGCGTGGTGGCCGGGTGGAACCCGGACGTGTCCGACCCGGCGGAGGCCTTCGTCCCGCTCGGCAGCGGTGACGTCTTCACCGGCGGGCGGTTCGTGGCGGCGCGCGGCGTGGTGCGGCGCAACCTCGCGGCGTTCGACTCTCAGGGCGTGCCGACCGGCTGGAATCCCGACGTCGGTCAGGTCGCGCCGTACGGCGCCCACGTCGGAGCGCTCGCGCTCTCCGCAGACAGCCAGACCCTCTATGCCGGTGGTGACTTCGCGACCGTCGGCGGACAGCCGCGCCGCGCGCTCGCCGGCATCTCGGTGGCGACGGGCGCGCCGACCGCCTTCGACGCTCAGGTCGACTACTCCTCGCCCAGCTTCACGCGCGTTCACTCGCTGGCAGCCCATCCCGACGGGCGCCTGTTCATCGCCGGCTACATCAGCACCGTCCGCGGGATCACCCGCAAGGGGCTGGCGGCGGTCGACGGCCAGACCGGCGCGCCGACGGCCTGGAACGCCGGGTCGAGCACCGAGCAGATCAACGCGATCGCGCTCTCGCCCGACGGCGCGCGGCTCTATGTCAGCGGCGCCTTCACGTTCATCGGCGGCGCCGGGCATGATCGGCTGGCTGCTCTCGACACCACGACGGCGGCGATCGACACCGAGTGGCGCCCGAACCCCGACGTCGCCCCCGATCGCTTCGTCCTGTCCCCGGACGGCGGCACGCTGTACGTCGCGGCTCAGTTCCTCGACACGATCGGGTCGCAGTCGCCGCAGCTCGCGCGCAAGGGGCTGGCGGCCGTGTCGACGACCGGCGAGGGCGAGGCGCTCGCCGCCTTCGACGCGCAGATCCCGTCGCAGTTCGACGTGGTCCAGTCGATGGCGCCGTCGAGCGACGGGCAGCGGCTCTATGTCGGTGGCGGCTTCGACGCGGTTGGCGGCCAGCTGCGCGCCGGGTTCGCCGAGCTGTCGGCGATCACCGGCACGGCATCGCCGTTCCAGCTCCAGCTCGGCGGCTTCGCGCAGCCGTTCGCGCTGGCCTCCTCGAAGGTTCCGGGCGGCGAGCAGCTCGTCGTCGGCGGCTCGCTGAGCGCGGGCACGCCGGTACCCGTCAGCGGCCTGCTGCTGCTGCGCGACCCGGACCCCGTGGCGCCGCAGACGCCGGTCGCGCCGGACACGACGCCGCCGCGCATCACGAAGGCCAGCCTCAACCGGCGCAAGTTCGCCGTCGCACGCCGGGCGAGCCAGCGCAAGCGCGGCACCACCGTCCGCTTCACCCTCTCCGAGGCGGCACGCGTCGAGCTGACGGTGCTGCGCAAGGTCAAGGGGCGCCGCGCCGACGGCCGCTGCAAGCAGCGGGCCAAGCAGGGGCGGCGCTGCACGATCACCCGCACGGTCGGCAACCTGCCCAAGCGCGCCGGCCGCAAGGGCCGCAACTCGGTTCGCTTCCTCGGGCGACTGCGCGGACGCGCGCTGGCGCCGGGCGCCTACATCCTGCGGCTGCGGGCGACCGACGCTGCGGGTAACCGCTCGCGGGCGGTGCAGCTGAGGTTCCGCGTCGTGGCGCCACCGCCGAAGCGGTAGCGGAGCCGGTTGCGACCTGTCGCAACCGGTCGGTAGGGTCGGCCCCATGTCCTCCGGAAGCAGCAAGTCACTGGTCCTGGCGGCGATGATCTTCGCCGTGTCGATGACGTTCATCGACCAGACGATCGTCGCGCTCGCGATCCCCGACCTGCAGAAGGACCTCGGGCTTTCCGCGACCGGAACGCAGTGGATCATCAACGCATACCTGCTGTCGCTGTCGGCGCTGTTCGCGTTCGGCGGGCGGCTGGCCGACATCGCCGGACACCGCCGGATGGTGATCGTCGGCGTCGTCACCTTTGCCGGCGCGAGCGCGCTCTGCGGCGCGACGCCGACCGGAGACATCGCCGAGGCGTGGATGATCTTCTTCCGCGTCGTCCAGGGCGCGGGCGCGGCGATGATGATCCCAGCGGCGCTGGCGATCGTCGTCTCGTCCTTCCCGATCGGTGAGCGCGGCAAGGCGCTCGCGCTCTTCTTCGGCATCACCGGCGCGCTGACCGCGGTCGGCCCGCTCGCCGGCGGCTACCTGACCGAGTGGACCTGGCGCTCGATCTTCTGGGTCAACGTCCCGGTCGCGATCATCGCGCTGATCCTGACGGCGCGCGCGAAGCCGTCCGATACCCGTAGCCCGGCGCCGATCGACTGGGCCGGAACCGGACTGATCGCGGCGGGCATGGGGCTCTCGGTGCTCGGCCTGCAGCAGGCGAGCCAGTGGGGCTGGGCAAGCGTCGCGACGATCGGCTGCATCGTCGGCGGACTGCTGCTGCTCGTCGCGTTCGTGCGTTACGAGATGGGTGCCGAGCATCCGCTGATCGACATGCGCATCTTCCGCAACCGCGGCTTCTCGGCCGCGAACGGAGTGCTGTTCCTGCTGATGATGGTCTTCCTGCCCGTCTTCTTCTTCACGAGCATGTACGCGCAGATCTCGCTCGGCGAGGACGCTTCGACCGCGGGCCTCTACCTGCTGGTCTTCTTCGGCGGCTTTGGCGTCGCGTCGCAGTGGAGCGGCCGGATCTACGACTCCAAGGGAGTGCGTGCCGCGGTGATTCCCGGTTGCGCCCTGGCCGCCGTCGGCTTCTACCTCTGGGCCGGCAGCCTCGACGACTTCAGCCTCGGCGACCAGTGGATCTACATCGTGATGGCCGGCGCGGGCGTCGGCTTCGTGCTCGGGCCGGCGAGCACCGACGCGCTCAACCGCGTCGCGAGCAACCGCTACGGCGAGGCGACCGGGATCAACCAGACGCTGCGCAACTTTGGCGCGAGCATCGGCCTCGCCGTGCTCGGCACGATCCTGATCAACCAGAACAAGTCGAACATCGAGGGCTCGCTTGGTGCGCTCGGTGTGCCGAAGGAGCGCGCCGACCAGGTCGCCGACGCGCTCTCGCAGTCCAGCGCCGGCTCTCAGTCGGGCTCGTTCGGCGACGCCACCGGCCGCGCGGCGCAGCGGGCCTTCGAGGCGGTCCAGCACGACTTCGCCCAGTCGACGCAGACGGTCTTCTACGTGATGGCCGGCATCATGGTCGTCACGTTCGTCGTCGCGCATCTCTGGCTGCCGAAGGACCGCGTCGAGGCAGTCGTCGAGCCCGACGACGAGGCTGTCGCCGCACCGAGCTGATCGGGCTCTGACAGGCGGCATGAGCCCCCTGGCAGTGGCGTTCCCGACACCCCTCCGGCTGGCTACGATCGATCCCGTGGACGTGCTTCGGAGGGGCAACGTCAGGCTGGAGGGCCGCCAGGAGGGGCCGGCGATCGTGCTCGCCCACGGCTTCGGCTGCGACCAGACGATGTGGCGCTACGTCGTGCCCGCCTTCGAGGACCGCTACCGGATCGTCCTGTTCGACCACGTCGGCGCCGGCGGCTCCGATCTGGCGGCCTACGACCGCCAGCGCTACTCCTCGCTCGACGGCTACGCCGACGACGTGCTCGAGCTCTGCGCCGCGCTCGACCTGCGCGACGCGGTCTTCGTCGGCCACTCGGTCAGCGCGATGATCGGCGTGCTGGCGGCGATCCGCGAGCCGGACCGCTTCGCGAAGCTCGTCCTGGTCGGACCCTCGCCCTGCTACGTCGACGAGGGCGACTACGTCGGTGGGTTCTCGCGCGCCGACATCGACGAGCTGCTCGACGCGCTCGACAGCGACTACCTCGGCTGGTCGGCGGCGATGGCCCCGACGATCATGGGCAACCCCGACCGTCCCGAGTTGGGCGAGGAGCTGACCGAGAGCTTCTGCGCGACCGACCCCGACATCTCCCGCCAGTTCGCGCGCGTCACCTTCCTGTCCGACAACCGGGCCGACCTGCCGCTCGTGCCGGTCCCGGCGCTCGTCCTCCAGTGCTCCGAGGATCCGATCGCGCCGACGATCGTCGGCGAGTACGTCCACCGCCACCTTCCCGACAGCGACTTCGTCCAGCTCGCCGCGACCGGGCACTGCCCGAACCTCAGCGCGCCGGCGGAGACCGTGGCCGCGATCGAGGCTTTCCTCTCGGAGGACGGATGACCTCCCAGGGGCTCCTGTCCACCCGGCCGGACGGGATGATCCTGTGCGCCAACGACGTGCTGTTGGGCTGGCTCGGGCAGTCCTCCGAGCATCTCGTCGGCCGCCGCTTCGCCGACCTGCTCAGCCCCGCCAGCCGGATCTACCACGAGACCCACTACGTGCCGCTCCTGCACACGCGGGACGCGGTCCGCGACGTTGCGTTGGACCTCGTACGGGACGACGGAAGCCGGCTGCCGGTGCTGGTCAGCGCGACGCTGCGCCGCGACGCCGCGCACGCTCCGGCGGCCGTCCGGCTAACGGTCCTCGACGCGACCGAGCAGCGCGAGCACAAGCGCATGCTGCTCGAAGCCAGTCGTCGCAAACGCCAGCGCCACGAGCTCGCCGAGCTCCTGGAGGAACGGCGCTAGTCGTCTTCGTCGACCCGGACCTCGTGCAGGCGGTGGCTGTCTACGTCGTAGACGAAGCCGCGCACGACGTCGCGGTGCGGAACAAAGGCGGAGCGCCGGACGCGCAGGATCGACTGGCGCACGTCGGCGTCGGCGTCCGAGAACGACTCGATCGCGAACGCGGGCGCGACACCGGTCGCCTCCTGCAGCTCGGCGCGGAAGCCGTCGTCGGTCAGGGTCTGCATGCCGCAGTTGGTGTGGTGGATCAGCATCACCTCGCGCGTCTCCAGCTTGCGCTGCGAGATCGCCAGCGAACGGATCACGTCGTCGGTGATGACGCCGCCGGCGTTACGCAGCACGTGCGCCTCGCCGTGGCCGAGCCCGAGCGCGGCGAAGACGTCGAGCCGCGAGTCCATGCAGGTGACGATCGCCAGCTTGCGGCGCGGACGGACATCGAGGTGCTGCTCCGGCAGCGAGTCCGCGAACGCCTGGTTGTTCGCGACGAGCTCGTCGATCACATCCACGCGCGGGAGCCTAGTCCTTTCGGCGCGGCGATCTCTCCGCGAAGCCGCCGACTTGCCTGGCCTCCGGTGGTCCCGTTAGGCTCGCGCGCGCTCAGCGGGAGGGGAGCTCCCGCGCGTCGAGGGGAACGTGACATGAAGCTGGTGATCGGCATCGTCCGGCCTGAGAAGGCCAATGACGTGTTGGAGGCGCTCTACCGCGCGGAAGTGCGTGGCGTCACACTCAGCCGCGTGCAGGGGCACGGAGGGGAGCTCGACAGGGTCGAGACCTACCGTGGCACGACGGTGAAGATGGGGCTCTCGGAGAAGCTCCGCTTCGAGATCGCGGTGTCCGACGACTTCGTCGACGCGGCGGTCAACGCGCTCTGTGAGGGCGCGCGGACTGGTGAGGTCGGCGACGGCAAGATCTTCGTGATGCCGCTCGACCAGGCGGTGCGGATCCGCACCGGCGAGATCGACCACGGTGCCGTGACGCCGGTGGCGAAGTAATGGGTGCGCTCGACACGATCGCCGCGGCGGCGATCGATCCCGGCGATACCGCGTGGATGCTGACGGCGACCGCGCTGGTGATCCTGATGACGGTCGGGCTCGGGCTCTTCTACTCGGGGCTCGTCCGCTCGAAGAACACGCTCAACACCTTCATGATGTGCATCGCCGCGATGGCGGTCGCGACGGTGACTTGGGCGGCCGTCGGCTACTCGCTCGCCTTCGACGGCGACGGGGCGATCATCGGCGGCTTCGGCAACGCCTTCCTGCAGGGCGTCGACTTCGCGCCGCGTGACGGCACGACGATCCCGCACCTCGTCTTCTTCGCCTTCCAGGCGACCTTCTGCATCATCACCGTGGCGCTCGTCTCGGGCGCGGTCGTCGAGCGGATGCGCTTCGGCGCCTATCTCGTCTTCGCGGCGCTGTGGTCGGTGCTCGTCTACGCGGTCCTCGCCCACTGGGGTTTCGGCGGCGGCTGGCTGATGGCCAACGGCACGCTCGACTTCGCCGGCGGCATCGCGGTCGAGATGGGGTCGGGCTTCGCGGCACTCGCCGCGGCGCTGGTCGTCGGAGCGCGCAAGGACTACGGCCGCCAGGCGCTGCTGCCGCACAACGCGATGTACGTGGTGCTGGGCGCCGGGCTGCTGTGGTTCGGCTGGTTCGGCTTCAACGGCGGCAGCGGCTTCGGCGTCGGCGAGGCGAGCATCCTTGCGTTCACCAACACGCTGCTGGCGCCCGCCTGCACGCTCGTCGTCTGGTTCGTGCTCGACCTGATGCGCGGCCGCAAGGTGACCGCGATCGGCGCCGCGACAGCGGTCATCGTCGGCTGCGTCGTCATCACCCCGGCCGGCGGTTACGTAAGCCCCGGTTGGGCGATGGGGCTCGGCGCTCTGGCCGCATTCCCGTGCTACGCGATGATCGTCTGGCGGCCGCGTACGCGGGTCGACGAGACGCTCGACGTGCTGGCAGCGCACGGTGTCGCCGGCTTCACCGGCATCCTGCTGCTCGGCCTGGTCGCCCAGGAGTCCTGGAACGGCGTCTCCGACGGCCTGCTCTACGGCAACGCCGACCAGTTCCTGTGGCAGGTGATCGCCGCGGCCGCCGTTCCGGCCTACGCCTTCGGCGTCACCTTCGTCCTGCTGAAGTTGATCGGCGCCGTGATGCCGCTGCGCGCATCCGAGCACGAGGAGGCGCTCGGCATGGACATCGTCCAGCACGGAGAGGAGGCCTACGTCACCGGCGAGGGCGCGATCCTGATCTCTGCACCCGATGCCGTGGATACCGAGAAGGGGGTCCCGGTAGCGAGCCCGGTCTAGCCTCCTGGCGTCGTCGGGATCGGCGTGCGCTCGGCGCTGGCGGCGCCGCTGCGCTGGTCGATCTCGACGGTGTCGGCGGTCAGCGGCGTGAAGCCGCCGGCGGTCGAATAGGTCAGCACCGCCAGCCCGAACGGCTGGCCCTCGTCGAAGTTGCCGGCGCCTCCACCGCCGATCGTCCCGCCGTTGAGCTCGACGAGGTCGTCGGAGATCCGCACGGCGGGTCGGTGGGTGTGGCCGGTCAGCAGCACCAACGGCGTGGGGGGCGGGTCGGCGCGCAGCTCGGCGAGCGCCGCGCGGGTGAGCGCGGGCTGGTGGACCATCACCACGTCCACCTTGCCGACGAGGGGTTGCAGCCAGTCGGCGAAGCGGCGCCGGCGCTGGGCACCGTCGCGCCGGTCCGCATATCGGTTGCGGTAGTTCTCGGCGCGGCGGCGCTCGTCTGGGTCTGAGTAGCCGGCGACGCGCAGGCCGGCGACGCGTGTGACGACCGCTCCATGGCTGCCGTCGGGTCGCAGCCGGCCGCGCTCAGTCAGCACCACCGCGCCCGCCGCGGCGAGGCGGCGGGCGAGCGTGTCGGAGTCGTGGTTGCCGGTGACGAACACGAGCCGGCTGCCGATCCGCGCGACGCGGCGGACCAGCGCGATCTCGAACGGCGATCCGTTCGCGGTCAGGTCGCCGGCGAAGAACAGCGGTCCGCCCGCGACGGCGCGCTCGAGCATCGGCAGCGCGAGCAGGTTGTTGTGCAGGTCGGAGGCGAGCGTCAGGCGGCGCGGCGCTCCGGCCGGGACGCGGTTCGACGGTGCCGCGACGAGTCGCGCGAGGCCGACGAGCTGAGCGTCGAGCTCCTCGGAGAGGACCTGTGACGAGCGGGTCGCCTGCTCGACCGCGCGCAGCGCCGCCGGGATGTCAGGTCCGTGGGCGTAGTACTCCGGGTCGCCGAGATCGCCGCGCGGTGGCAGCAGCAGTGCGATCGCCACGCAGCAGACCACGGTGACCGCGCCGGCGGTCGCCAGCAGTGGCACCAACCCGACCGCCCGGCCACGCAGCGCGAGCGCGACCAGCCCGCCGATCGCCAGCGCCGCCAGCGCGACGACCGCGATCAGCAGCCGGATGTAGTCGGCGATCGCGTCGCGCGCTTCCGAGCGGACGTGCGCGAGCTCAGGGATGTCACCGCCGGCGATCCGTCCGGCGGCCGCCCGGTCGACGGTGCGCAGGTCGACCGACAACCGCGCCGGCAGCCGCACGGCGCCGGGGAACCGCACACCCCAGTCGACCAGCGGCACATACAAGTCGAGCGCGCCAGCTCGCCCGGGCTCAACAGAGATCCGGACCGTGCCGGTCGACAGGTCGCGATCGAGCTCGAAGACCGCGCTCGCCCCAACCGCGGCCGCGGCCGTGGCCAATGCCACGCAGACAACGGCGAGAACTCGGCGGATGCCCATCCCGCTCAAGCTAGCCACCGCCGTTCGCGCTGCGATGAGTCCTTGGCGTTTCGAGGGTCATGTGGCTAGATGGGTAAGCACGAACAGGCGACGAGAGGAGCAGACGATGTTCGGCGACACGAAAGCGTTCAGCGGGTTCGCGGTCGACGACCTCGACGCGGCCGAGAAGTTCTACGGCGAGACGCTCGGGCTGAAAACCTCGCGGATGGAGGAGATGCCGCTGTTGACGCTCCAGCTTGCGGGCGATCGCGACACGATCGTCTACGAGAAGGAGGACTTCGTTCCGGCGACCTACACGATCCTCAACTTCCCGGTCTCAGACGTCGACGCCGCCGTCGACGGGCTGGTGGAGCGCGGCGTTGAGATGGAGCGCTACGACGGCTTCGACCAGGACGACAAGGGCATTGCGCGCGGCATGGGCCCCGACATCGCGTGGTTCAAGGACCCGGCCGGCAACGTCCTGTCGGTACTTGGAGAGATGTAACGCGGTCTAGGGGAGCGGCGTTACCCACAGCCGGCGGTTCTCGAAGGTCGCGGTGCCGCTGCAACAGAGGGCGTAGCGCAGCTCGTAGGTGTGGCGTCCCGGTGTCGTAACGAAGCGGACCGCCGCCGGGGCGCCGAGCGTCGCGCACATCGGCAGGGTGGCGGGCGTTCCGCCGACCGTGTCCTCGCCGTAGGACGAGAGCGAGAACAGCGCGTCGCTGCCCGCCGGGCCACAGTCGGTGGCTTGGCCGGGGAGGAGGTTGCCGTCCTCGAACAGCGCCACTGCGCCGTCGTCGGAGCCGTCCGGGAGCGTCGCTTGCGAGGCCACCTCGATCAGGCCCGATGCGGGGACGTCGACCTCGACTGAAGGGCCGCCGAGGGCTACGTAGTCGTTGGAGTCCGTCGAGACGCTCGCGGCCTGCTCGGCGAACGCGATCGCCGTTCCCGCGCCAGCCGGTCCCGCCGGTCCTGTCGCGCCGGTCGGCCCCGCTGGGCCGGCCGGTCCGCGCGCCGCCTTGCGCCGGGCAAGCTGCTGGCTCTGGCGTGCCATCCGCTTTGCGACCGCGGCCTGGCGCTTGGCCTTCGCCGCCTGGCGCTTCGCGACCCCGGCGTCCTGGCGGGCCGACTGCGCCATTGCGAACGCCCGGTCGACCAGGCTCTCTCCGTTGCCAAGGGCAGGTGCGCTGATCGCGATGGCAAGCACTGCCACCAGGGCGAGGATCGTCGTCGTTCGGCTCATAGGCCTGTCCATCGGCCAGCCGGGCGGGGCGCTTGAGCGACGCCTTCGCTAGCTTCGTCGGTCGCGATGGCTGAGTTCATCTACACGATGCGGGAGCTGACGAAGGTCCACCCGCCGGACAAAGAGGTCCTCAAGGACGTCACGCTCGCGTACCTGCGCGGGGCGAAGATCGGCGTGCTGGGACCGAATGGCGCGGGCAAGTCGACGCTGCTGCGGATCATGGCCGGCGTCGACACCGAGT
The DNA here is from genome assembly GCA_964629855.1 of uncultured Thermoleophilaceae bacterium. Classification (GTDB taxonomy): domain Bacteria; phylum Actinomycetota; class Thermoleophilia; order Solirubrobacterales; family Thermoleophilaceae; genus JAAYBF01. The sequence goes on along the minus strand of CAZVRI010000002.1, from coordinate 57,029 downwards.
TCCGCGGCGACGCGCAGCTCGCCGACGGCGCGACGGTCGGCCTGCTCGAGCAGGAGCCGGTACTCGACCCGTCCAAGGACGTGCGCGGCAACGTCGAGGACGGCGTGCGCGAGCTGCGTGACCTGCTCGACCGCTTCAACGAGCTGGCCGCCAACTACTCCGACGAGACCGCGGACGAGTTCGCGCGGCTGCAGAAGGAGATCGACGCCGCCGACGCCTGGAACCTCGACACGCTGCTCGACACTGCGATGGACGCGCTGCGCTGCCCGCCCGGCGACGCCAGCGTCGAGAACCTCTCCGGCGGCGAGCGCCGCCGCGTTGCGCTCTGTCGGCTCCTGCTCGGCCGCCCCGACCTGCTGCTGCTCGACGAGCCGACCAACCACCTCGACGCCGAGTCCGTCTCGTGGCTCGAGCGCCACCTCGCCGACTACCCCGGCGCGATCGTCGCCGTGACCCACGACCGCTACTTCCTCGACAACGTCGCCGGCTGGATTCTCGAGCTCGACCGCGGCCGCGCGCTGCCGTTCGAGGGCAATTATTCCTCGTGGCTGGAGCAGAAGCAGGCCCGCCTCCAGCAGGAGGAGAAGGAGGAGTCCGCCCGCCAGCGCACGCTCGCCTCCGAGCTCGAGTGGGTGCGGATGAACGCCTCCTCGCGGCTGACCAAGAACAAGGCCCGGCTCGCCCGCTACGACGCGCTGCTCGCCGAGGAGCGCAACGTCAAGCTCGACAACGTCGAGATCCACATCCCGGCCGGTCAGCGGCTCGGCGACGTCGTCGTCGAAGCGGAGAACCTGACCAAGAGCTACGGCGACCGCGTGCTGATCGACGGCCTGTCGTTCAAGTTGCCGCCGGCGGGGATCGTCGGAATCATCGGCGGCAACGGCGCCGGCAAGACGACGCTGCTGCGGATGATCACCGGCGAGGAGCAGCCCGACTCGGGCACCCTGCGCGTTGGCGAGACCGTCGAGCTGTCCTACGTCGACCAGTCGCGCGACGCGCTCGACCCGGACAAGAACGTCTGGGAGGAGATCTCCGGCGGCGACGATGTGCTGACGATCGGCGACCAGACGGTCAACTCACGCCGCTACGTCTCGTCGTTCAACTTCAAGGGCTCCGACCAGCAGAAGAAGGTCGGCTCGCTCTCCGGTGGCGAGCGCAACCGCCTCCACATGGCGAAGCTGCTGCGCACCGCCGGCAACCTGCTGTTGCTCGACGAGCCGTCCAACGATCTAGACGTCGACACGCTGCGCGCGCTCGAGGAGGCGCTGCTCTCGTTCCCGGGCTGTGCCGTCGTCGTGTCGCACGATCGCTGGTTCCTCGACCGCGTCGCGACCCACGTGCTCGCCTTCGAGGGCGACTCCAAGGTCACCTGGTTCGAGGGCAACTTCGAGGCCTACGAGGCCTGGCGGCGCGAGCAGCTCGGCGACGCCGCCGACCACCCGCACCGCATGACCTACAAGAAGCTGATCGCCCGCGACTAGTCTCGAGGCCATGTCGAACTTCGCCCACGTCAACCTGCTCGAGATCGAGGACGGCACGCCGGCCGAGATGGAGGGGATCACCGGCCGCTTCAGCCGCAAGTTCCTCGACTCGCGCGACCTCGGAGTCAGCCACTTCAGCTACGCCCCCGGCTACCGCCCGTCCGCCGGCCACCGCCACCGCGAGCAGGAAGAGGCCTACGTCGTCGTCGGCGGCTCTGGCGAGATCCTGCTCGACGGAGAGGTGGTCGAGCTGTCCATGTGGGACGTCGTCCGCGTCGCGCCCGAGACGGTGCGAGCCTTCGCCGCCGGTCCGGACGGGCTCGAGGTGATTGCCGTCGGCGGCCCAAAGCCCGAGGGCGGCGACGGCGAGCGCGCCGACATCGCCTGGCCTGACGCGAGCTAGGCCGCTCCGCTAGGCGGCGCCGACGTCGACTACCGACAGGAGGTACTCGGCAGGCGCGTCGAGGGTCCCGTCGGTGGCCTCGTTGTAGCGCTCGTAGAGCGCGACCAGGTCGGCACGGGCAGCGTCCCACTTGCCCTGCGGCTCGAGCGCGGCCTTGGCGAGGACCACCGGACCGAGCTTCTCCTCGCAGTGGGCGATCCAGGCGTCGATCGAGTCCCAGGTGACAGACAGCGTGTGCCGCTCAAAGCTCAGCTCGAGGTGCGAATCGGAGAAGAGGTCGCGTACGTACTCCTCGTCGCCCCACAGCACCAGCGGCTTCAGCTCCGGCGGCGGTGGCGGGAGGTGCGCGCCGACCGTCTTGAACATCTGGCCGTTGAGACCCTCGGCGGTCCACGCCGCGACAGCGATCCGCCCACCGGCGCGGGTGACGCGGACGAGCTCGTCGGCGGCCTGCTGATGACGTGGCGCGAATATCACTCCGAAGACCGAGCTGACGCGGTCGAACAGGGCGCTGTCGAACGGCAGCGCCTCGGCGTCGCCCTCGACCCACTGGATCTCGACACCTGCCTCGGCGGCGCGCACTCGTGCTGCCGCCAGCAGCTCCGGAACCTGGTCGAGCCCAACGACGTGCGCGCCGCGCTGGGCGGCGGGGATGGCGGCATTGCCCGTGCCGGTCGCGACGTCGAGCAGGTCGTGGCCGGGCTCGACCTCGAGCCTGGCGATCGTGACGTCAGAGGCGTCCTGGATCGTCGTCGCCATCTGCGGGAAGTCGCCCGCGGCCCACATCGCTCGCTGGCGCTGCTTGAACTCATCCGCTGCGTTCACCGAAACTCCCTCGCTAGACCTCAACCACCAGCGTAACCGGACCGTCGTTGACAAGCGAAACATTCATGTGGGCGCCGAACACCCCGCCGGCGGCACCGAGCTTTGCGCGCACCCGCTCGTACAGCGGCTCGGCAGCATCGCCGGGCGCGGCCTGCCCGAAACTCGGCCGCGTCCCCTTGCGGGTGTCGCCGTAGAGCGTGAACTGGCTGACGCAGAGGATCTCGCCGCCGGTGTCGACGACGGAGCGGTTCATCCGTCCCTCGCCGTCCTGGAACACCCGTAGCGCCAGCAGCTTCTCCGCCATTCGGTCGGCCTGCTGCTCCGTGTCGTCGCGCTGTACGCCGAGCAGCACCATCAGCCCGGCGCCGATCTGCCCGACGACCGTTCCATCGACCGCTACCGACGCCTCGCTGACGCGCTGGACTACCGCTCGCATGTGCGCAAGCTAATCAGCGCTGCGCATACGCCCGGCGTGCCGCCGCCGAGAACCGCGCCATGTCGAGGCTGCCCCAGCCGCTCGCGCGGTCGAAGCCGCGGTGGGCCTTGCAGCAGCCGACGTCGTAGACGTCGTTGTCGCCGAGCACCACGTCGCGGAACGGCGAGCGCGGCGAGCGGGCGAGCTCGTAGAGCAGCGGGTTGACGGCGCCGACGCGCGGCTGGCGGTGCCGCTTGGCGTCCTGGTTGACGAGCGCGATCCCGGCCGCGAACGCGGGCGTCGCCGCACTCGTGCCGCCGACCGCCAGCCAGCCAAGGTTCCCGCAGGAGCTGACGCTGCAGTAGATCGCCCAGCCGGGGATCGGGTCGGAGTAGAGCGACAGGTCCGGGACCAGGCGGCCCTTGCCGCGCCGCAGGCCGGCGTCGCGCTGGAACCACGGCCGCGAGATCAGCTTGCTGACCCCGCCGCCGCCCGCGCCGTGCGAGATGTCGTATTCGCCGAGCACGCGGTCGTTCCAGACGCGCTGGCTGAGGATCGAGTTGTCGGGTCGCAACACGAAGCTCGTGCCGCCGACCGCCGTCACGTACTGCGCGGTCGACGGATAGCTCGTCTCGACCCGCTTCTCCATGCTCGGGATCGGGAACTCCGCACAGCCGGACGAGCCGTGGTCCATCGACGCCGCCAGGATCGGCACGCCGGCGACTGTCGCGACATCAATCATGTAGCGGTCGATCCGCCGCTGTGACTTTGCCGCGAGGTCGGTCAGGAAGAGCTCGCAGGCGCCGTAGCTGAGTGAGATCACGTCGGGCAGTCCCTGCCCTTTGCGCGGCGCCAGCGCGGCTGCGAAGCCCATGCCGAAGCTGGCGGTCGCGTTGCCCTCGTAGACGTCGATCGCCGCGCGCGGCGCCAGGCCCATGACGACCTGGATGTCGAGCGTGACCTCGTCGCTGTTGCGCGCCGAGCCGGGCATCGGGACCTTGCCATTGATCGCGCGTACCGCGAGCTTCGGCTTCGGCAGCCCGAAGCAGCGCGCGAAGACATCCATGTCGCCGCGCTCGAAGCCGCCGTCGTACTCGAGCAGGGCGATCCGCCGTCCCTGGCCGCGCAGCCCACGCCGGTGCAGCGGCGCGAAGCCGTGCGCGGTGGCCATCTGGTTCGGCGTGAAGCCACCGCTCGGCAGTGCCGGGATGCCCTTGGCGTTGAGTCCCGCCGCGCAGCCGCGCGGCGTGCCGGTGCGCTCGAGGCTGATGCCGGGCGGCAGCTGCTGGGCCGGCTCCGGCTCGGGCCCGGCGGCCGGGACCGAGATGCCGGTGACCGAGCCGCGTAGACCGTCGGGCACCGCTGGGGGCGTCTTGCCGGACGCGGCGGCGCCTGCGCCGACCCCGAAGGTTGCGCGCAGCTGTGCCGGGCTCAGGCTGACGGTCGCGAACGCGCCGCTCGGGTCGACCTTCGCGGCCGCGCCGCGCCTGGCGAAGAAGCGCTTCACCGAACGCCTCGTGTCCGGGTTGGCGCCGAAGCGGCGCGAGATCTCGCGCACGCCGAGGTAGCGGCGGTAGTAAGCGGACTGTGGATCGGAGACCGCGCGGGCCAGCCGTGCGAGGTCGCCCTGCTGGCGCTTGAGCCCCAGCAGCAGGTCGAGCGAAGGCGACGTCGGCACGACGCCGTCGGGGGCCTGCGCGTCAGCGGCGGGCACGGCCACCGCCAGGCTGGCGAGCAGGACGGAGATGACGGCTGTGAGCGAACGCATCTGGGCGGGATCGGACCGTGGCGTGGAGTGCATGAGGCGAAGCCTCACGGCGCGGCCGGATGGCCTATGCCATCCCCGCCAGGGGTAGCCTCCGCCACGTGGGTCTGCTCGACGATCTCCTCGGTGGCGCGCTCGACAACCTCTTCACCGGCGCCAGGACCGACAAGAAGCTGCAGCGGCTGGCCGAGGAGGGCGAGCTGGTTCCGGCGACGATCTACGCGATCCGCGTCATCCGCAAGGTCGACACCGCCGACCAGTGGTACTACGGCCTCGACATGGTCACCCGCGGCGGTCCGTTGCGCGCCTCGGTGCGTCAGCAGCTGATCCCCGATCCGTGGCGGGCTCCGCTCGGTGCGCGGGTCCGCGCGCGACATCTCGACGGGAAGGTCGCGATCGATTGGCCCGCCACACTCGACGAGGCGGGCGTCGAGCACCAGGCGACGCTGATCGCCGGCAAGACGCTCAAGAGCCCGCTCGAGCCGGGCATCGACGACAACGGCGTCGACAAGCGGCGGCTGCGCGACGGAACGCCCGCCGAGGCCGAGATCCTCGCCAGCGAGCCGATGGTGGTGATGGGCATGCCGACCGAGAACCGGCGGCTCGACCTACGCGTCGACGACGGCTCCGGACCGCGCACCGTCGTGCTGAAGCGCGAGCTGATCCCGCCCTATGCGGACCTGCTCGCTCGTGTCGGCTGCCGCCTACCGGTCGCCGTCGACCCAAAGCGCCCCGACCGAGTCACAATCGACTGGGCGACGGCCGCCGAGGCCGCGGCCGCCTCAGGCGTCGTGCGGAATCCGGCAGACGCGTAGATCGACGCGCGGCGCCGGGGTCTCCAGAAATGGGACGCCCTCCGCGTCGAGCAGCGCACGCTGGCGCTCCCCTTTGGCGAGCGATCCGTCGGCGCGCACGACGCGCCACCAGGGCAGTTCGGCGTCGGTGGTGCGCAGGACCGTGCCGGTGAAGCGCGGCGCGCCGGGACTGATGTCGCCGTAGGTGCGGACGAAGCCCTCGGGGATCGCCCGGACCGCGTCGACCACGCGCTGGCGGGCGCTGTTGTCGGGTTGGTGGCTGGCCACGGGGTTCCGGCGAATCGTTTCAGGCAGGATGTGGGGATGCCCACTCCTCCCAGCGGACGCAGCGTCAAGATCGACCAGGACGAGCGCGGGGGCTGGTCCTCGGACCGCCCGCGCCGTGACGGGGCGCCGCCGCGGCCGGCCGACCTGTCGGTGCGCTGCCGGGTGCTGCGCCCGATCGACCAGCTGCGCTACTCGCCTGGCAGCCTGGTGATCGTCGTCGCGCCGGCGGTCGAGGAGGGCGAGCGCTTCGCCGAGCGGCTGATCGAGGAGCGCGGCGCGCTGCTGTCGCCGGGCAAGGTGCGCGGCCTGCTTGCCGGACGTGTCGCCGACGACGAGATCGACGCCCGTGCCGCCGAGCTGATCGAGGCGGCCGCGCTGAAGCGGATCGAGGCCAGGGAGAGCGTGGTCGTCGTGACCGCCGAGCTCGGCGCCGACGCGCGCGAGCGACTGGTCCGGCCGGCATCCACCCAGAAGCGTCCCTGTCACATGATCCTGGTCGAGCCGGCGCGAGACCGGGTCGAGGAGGACGACCGGCCGGCGCTCAACAAGCTGCGCACGGCACTCGATGCGGGAGATCTCGGAGCGGAGGGGTTCAACACCGCGCTGCGTTTGGGGCCGGGTTCTGTCGGTGACGTCAAGCGAATCGTCTTCCGCCCGCCGCCGCGGGACGACTAGCGGATCCGCTACCGCTTTGTAGGGCGGAACGGCGAGATTTTTACGGTGCTTGCGGGTTCATGCACGGCTGTTTGCGCGAAGTGATGCAAGCAACCCCAGCGTGTGCCATACTTGCAAGCGATCCCTAGGGATCAGCGCCCCCGGCCGCTCCCTCCAATTGCGGTCGGGGGCTTTTACGTTCTCAGACGTAAACGGCTCGGTTTGCCGGAGCGCTCCGCTGGGCCTGCGATGCTGCCCCACACGTCCTGTACTTCTCGTGATGGGAGCGGTTGATGTCTATGAGGCGGGCTGGAGCGGAGTTCCTCGGTACTTTCGTGTTGGTGTTCGGTGGCGTGGGCGCGGCGGTGATCGCCGGTGAGCAGATCGGGTTTCTCGGCATAGCGTTCGCGTTTGGTCTGTCGCTGCTTGCGATGGCCTATGCGATCGGTCCTGTGTCGGGTTGTCACATCAATCCAGCGGTGACGATGGGTCTGTTGGTGTCCGGACGGATCGACATCGGTGAGTCGGTGCGCTACTGGGCCGCACAGATCCTCGGGGCGATCGCGGCGGCTGGCCTGCTGCTGGCGATCGTCTCCGCACGCAAGGCGGGTTACGACGCCGGTGTCGAGGGCCTCGGCGCCAACGGCTACGGCGCCCACTCGCCCGACGGCTATCCCTGGGGCGCGGTATTCACGGCTGAGGTGCTGCTGACCGCGTTCCTGGTGTTCACGGTTCTGGCTGCGACCGACCGGATCGCCAGCGTCGCGTTCGCCGGTATCCCGATCGGGCTCGTCCTGGTGCTGATCCACCTGGTCGGCATTCCGATCGACAACACGTCGGTCAACCCGGCGCGCAGCATCGGGCCGGCGCTGTTCGTCGGTGACTGGGCGATCGAGCAGTTGTGGCTGTTCATAGTCGCGCCACTCGTCGGAGGCATCCTGGCCGCAGTCGTTCACCGGCTGATCTTCTCCGGCACTCCGCCGGTCGATCTCGAGGAGTCGGCGGTAGCCGCCCAGTAGCTAGTTCAGCGTCGCCAGGGCGAGGGGTACGACTGCCTCGGCGCCCTGGCGGCGCAGCTGGCCGCCGACCATCGCCATCGTCCAGCCGGACAGGCGGCGGTCGTCGATCAGGATGCCGGTGCCGGGTGGCGGCCTGTGCGCGATCCGGAACGCCCCACGCACGTTCGCGGCCTGCTGGACGGCGTTGGCCATGTCGCGCTGGGGCGGGCGGGTCCCCGTTCGCTCGATCAACTCGGTATACGGCACGCCGAGCTCGGCGGCGACCCGCTCCGCGAGCCGGTCGAGCACGCCGCCGGCGAGTCGCGCGGCAGGCACGGCGGTCACCCAGCCCGGCCTCACGCCAGCTCCGCGGACGACATCTGCGAGGGCGACGGCGATCTCGTCACCCAGCTCGCCGGCTGCGAGACCACGCTCGATCGCCGGCCACCAGCCGCCGTCGCCGACTCGCGCCAGCGCCCAGCCGGGCTCGGTGCGAGCGTCCTCGGGGATCTTGCGCATCGCGCCGGTCTCGGGGTCGGGCGCCATCTTCTTCGGGTCGAGCTCGATCGGCCGTGAGCGCAGGTGGCGCTGCGCCAGCTCGACCAGCGCCGAGTCCGGCGGCGTCGCGAAGCGTGGCGCGGTGCAGACCGAGCAGCGGCCGCAGTCCCTCGGGTCCGGGTCGTCGAGCTCCTCCTGGAGCACGCGCATCAGGCAGCGGCCGTCGGCGCCGTAGGCGGCCATCGCCTCCTGCTCGGCACGGCGCAGCGCGGTCACCTGCTCGTAGCGGGTGGCGTCGTAGACCCAGTCGCTGCCGGAGACCAGCTGCCAGCTCCGGCCGGAGCGGCGCACGGCGCCCTCGACATCGAGGATCTTCAGCATCGCCTCGATCCGGCCCATCCCGAGGTTGACTACGGCCATCAGCTCGCGCGTCGAGCGGCCGTCGGCGCCTGCGCCGCCCAGCTCGGCGAGCACCGCCCGCACGCGCTCCTCGGACGGGAACGCCTGCTCGATGAAGAAGTCCTGGATCTTGCGGTCCTCGCCGCCGCGCAGCAGCACGACGTCCGCGTGGTCGACGCCGCGTCCCGCACGGCCGACCTGCTGGTAATAGGAGACGACCGATCCCGGTGCCTGGAAGTGGACGACGAACGTCAGGTCTGACTTGTCGTACCCCATCCCGAGTGCGCTGGTTGCGACGACTGCCTTGACCTCGTTACGCAGCAGCCGCTCCTCGGTCGCGATCCGCTGCTCGGTGTCCTGCTCGCCGCTGTAGGCGAGTGCGGGGACGCCCTGCGCGGTCAGGAAGCTCGCCACCTGCTCGGCGTCGCGCTTGGTCAGCGTGTAGACGATTCCCGATCCGTCGAGCCGCGGCAGGTTCTCGACCAGCCAGGCCAGCCGCTCCGCCGGCCGCGGCAGGTCGAGCGTCTCCAGCCGCAGGCTCGTCCGCGCCAGCGGGCCGCGGTAGGAGCGCAGGTCGCCCGCTTGCGCGCCGCTCCCGCCCGCCAGCTGCTCCATGACGTCCGCCACGACACGGTCGTTCGCCGTCGCAGTCGTCCCGAGCACGGCCACGTCCGGCGCCAGCGCGTCGAGCATGTCCTTGACGCGCCGATAGTCAGGCCGGAAGTCGTGGCCCCAGTCGGAGATGCAGTGCGCCTCGTCGATCACCAGCAGTCCGACCGACGCGGCGAACAGCGGCAGCATGTCGTCGCGAAAGCGCGGGTTGTTCAGCCGCTCCGGGCTGATCAGCAGCAGGTCGACGGTGCCCTCCGCGAGCATCCGCCGCACGTCCTCCCACTCGTCCCGATTGGTGCTGTTGACGGTGTGGGCCCGCAACCCCAGCCGCTCGGCCGCGGCGATCTGGTTGCGCATCAGCGCCAGCAGTGGGCTGACGATCAGCGTCGGCCCGGCGCCCGCCTCGCGCAGCAGCGCCGTCGCCACGAAGTACACCGCCGACTTGCCCCAGCCCGTCCGCTGCACGCACAGCACCCGCGCCCGATCCTCGACGACGTCCCGGATCGCCTCCAGCTGATCCGGTCTGAACTCCGCCGCCTCGACGCCAGTCAGCGCACGCAGTCGATCCAGGGCCGTGTCGGCAAACGCCTGAGGCGGGGCGGAGGAGGTCATCCGCCCATCGTGTCAGGCCGCTCGGCCCATGCGAGCACGCTGAGCGGCGTAGTACGCCTCCTGTTACGGAGCCGTCACGATGCTGTCGCAGCCGGTAATCGTCTGCTAGACCAGAAGGACTACACGGTTCGAAGGAGCGTCACGATGAGCGGCCGACTGCCAGTGCTCGCATCCGCGCTAGCGGTGGGGGCGGTGATCGTGCTGTCGGGCGGCTGTGGTTCGGGGGACGAGTCGAGTTCTCAGCGGCCCGACGAGCTCGCGCCGATTCATGGGAGATACGCGCCCCCGATCGACACGGCGAACTTCGTCAGGCGGATCGACAACCGCTACCTCCCATTCGAGCCCGGCACCAGGATCCACTTCGAGGGTGTGCGCGGGACGACGCCCCAGACCGATGACGAGGTCGTGTTGCGCCGAACGGTCAGGATCCTCGGAGTGCGCTGCACGGTCGTGCGCGACACCGTCTCCGAGCACGGGCGCGCGGTCGAGCTCACTTACGACTTCTACGCACAGGACCGGCAGGGCAACGTCTGGTACATGGGCGAGAACTCGTTCGAGCGTCAGCACGGCCGCTTCGCGAAGGCGAGCGACTCGTGGAAGTCAGGCGTCGACGGAGCTCGCCCAGGGATCATCATGCCGGCGCAGCCGCGCCCCGGCGACGCCTACCGCCAGGAGTACTACCCCTCCGGCGAGGCGCTCGACGAGGCCCGCGTCGTCCGCCTCGACGGGAGCCTGTCAGTGCCGTACGGCGCGTTCCGGCGCCTCCTGGTCACGAGCGAGCGCAGCCCCCTCGAGCCGCAGGTCGAGCGCAAGTACTACGCGCCCGGCGTCGGCGAGATCGCGGAGCGGGTCGTCAAGGGCCACCACGAGGAGTTCAAGCTGATCAGCGTGTCCTAGGCGGGCTGCCGCTCGATCAGCTCGATTCTGTACCCGTCCGGGTCGCGGACGAAGCAGATCAGGGAGCCGGTGGTGCGGCCGCCGGGGCGGTAGGGCGGCTTCTCGGGCTGGATGCCGGACTGGGCGAGGCCGGCCAACGTGTCGTCGAGGTCGTCGACGAGCAGCGCGATGTGGTTGTAGCCCGCGCCGAGGTCGTAGGAGTCGACGCCGTGGTTGTAGGTCAGCTCGAGCCGCGAGTCCTCGCCGGGCAGGCCCATGAAGACGTTGATCGCCTCGTCGCCGATCGGCATCCGCCGCCGCTCCTCGAACCCCAGCTTCTCGTAGAACGCCACCGACCGATCGATGTCGCCGATCCGGTAGCAGGTGTGGAGAAAGGAGGCCATGGGCCGAGCCTAGCGCCGGCCTACTTCGAGTACATCGCCTCGATCTCGCCGGCGTACTTGTCGACGACGACGGCGCGCTTGACCTTCAGCGTGGGGGTCAGCTCGCCCGTCTCCTGGGAGAGGTCCTGCGACAGGATCGTCAGCTTTTTGACCTGCTCGACCTGGGCGTACTTCTTGTTGACCTCGCCCATGTGACGCTCCAGCTCGGCCATGACATCCGGGCTCGCGATCAGCGCTGAGAGGTCGGTCGGGAGGTCGTGCGCCTTGGCGTACTCCGGAGCCTCCTCCGGATCGAGCGTGACCAGGGCGGTCAGGTAGGGAAGGCGGTCGCCGACCATCACGCACTGGCTGACGAGGGCGTGCTGCTTCATGTCGCCCTCGAAGTTCGCCGGGGTGATGTTCTTGCCACCGGCGGTGATGATGATGTCCTTCTTGCGGCCGGTGATCTTGACGAAGCCGTCGCTGTCGACCTCGCCGAGGTCGCCGGTGTGCAGCCAGCCGTCGACGAGCGTCTCGGCCGTCGCGTCGTCCTTCTTGTGGTAGCCCTGGAAGATGTTTGGGCCGGCGATGCAGATCTCGCCGTCGTCGGCGATCTTCACCTCGACTCCGGGGAACGGCAGCCCGACGGTGCCGAACTTGAAGTTGTCGGGACGGTTGATCGACGCGGCGGTCGAGGTCTCGGTCATACCGTAGCCCTCGAGGATCAGCACGTCGGCGGCCCAGAAGAACTCGAGGATCTCCTGGCTGATCGGTGCTGCGCCCGTGACGCAGAGGCGGACGTTGCCGCCGAACAGCGCGCGGATCTTGCCGAGCGCGAGCTTGTCGGCGATCGCGTACTGGCGCTCGAGCAGGAAGCCCGGGTTGCGCCCGTCGCGCTCGGCCTCGCGGTACTTGCGGCCGGTCGCGATCGACCAGTCGAGGATCTTCTTCTTGGCGCCCTCGGCGGCCGTCGCCTTGGTGTAGATCTTCTCGAAGATCCGCGGCACCGACGGCAGGTAGCTCGGCTTGACGGCGGCGACGTCGTCGATGATCAGCTTCGGGTCGCGCGACCAGTAGGCGATGCTCGAGCCGAGCTCCAGCACGGCGAACTGGATCAGCAGCGCGAACGAGTGAGCGAGCGGCAGGAACAGGTAGACGACGTCACCCGAGGCGACGACGTCCTCCTTGACCACCATGTCGACCATCGCGCGGTAGTTGGCGTGCGAGATGACGCAGCCCTTCGGCGGGCCGGTGGTCCCCGACGTGTAGATGAAGGTGCAGATGTCGTCGCCGGTGACCGACTCATAGCGGGCGACCCAGTCGCCGTCGGTGACCGCCTTGCCGCGCTCGACCACGTCGTCGCTGGAGATCGCGTCGCCAGCGGTGCCGACCATCAGGATCACGTGCTCGAGCTTCGGCAGCGTGTCGCGCACCGCGCGGACCTTCTCCAGCTGCGCCTCGTCCTCGACGATGACGACCTTGGCGTCGGAGTCCTCGAGGACGTACTGGCACTCTTCGGGCGAGTTGGTCTGGTAGATCGGCACGACGGTCGCGCCGGCGGACAGCGCCGCGAAGTCGTAGTAGCTCCACTCGGGGCGGGTGTTGGAGAGGATCGAGACCTTGTCGCCCTTTGCGACGCCGAGCGCCATCAGGCCCTTGGCGAGCTCGCGCACCGTGTCGCCGACCTCGGTGAAGCTGCGCGTCTTCCAGCCGCCGTCGTTGAACATCACGGCGGGGCTCGAGCCGTGCTTGGCGGCCGCCCGCGGCAGCAGGTCGGCGATCCCGGTCGGGGTCGTCTCCGTTGATGCTGCCGGCACGGTCATGCTTTCCACCAAGTCTCCCTTTTGACTAGCTGTCCTGGTCGCGGAGCCAGTCTATTCGCGGGAGCAGGGCTTATGTTCGGTTAGCGGCGGTCGGCCGCCACTGGCACGTGCGCATCGATCCAGTTGGCGACGTCGGCGATCACCTGGTCGCGCTCCGGCTCGTTGAGAACCTCGTGGTAGAGGCCCTCGTAGGCGATCAGCGTGCTGTCGTCGCTCGTGGAGCGCGCGTCGACGAGCTTGCTGCCCGCGTTATCGACGAGCCGGTCGCCACTGCCGTAGACGGTGAGGATCGGCAGCGTCAGCTCGGGCAGGCGCGCGTCGAAGGTCGCGACCGTCGCGGCGATCTCGCCGACGGTGCGCGCCGGCAGCATCCCGCGGTGGTTGAGCGGATCGGCGTCGTAGGCGCGCACGACCTCGGGATCGCGGCTGACGGTGGTGCCGTCAATCTTGTAGATCGGCAGGCGCGGTGCGACCGCCGACAGACCGCGTACAGCGGTCCGCGCGACCGGGTTGGCCTCCAGCACCGCCAGCGGCGCCGACAGCACCAGCCCGCTCAGCTCGTCCTGGAAGCGCAGCGCGAAGGCGAGCGAGATCAGGCCGCCCATGCTGTGGCCGAGCAGGACGACCGGCAGGCCGGGGTGGCGATCGCGTGCGAGATCGCAGAGCGTGTGAAGGTCGGTGACGGCGTTGTCGATCCGGTCTACGTAGGCGCGCGGTCCACCCGAACGGCCGTGCCCGCGGTGGTCGAGCGCGTAGACGGCGTAGCCGCGCGCGGTCAGCTGGCCGGCGGTCCAGGCATAGCGGCCGCTGTGCTCGGCGCCACCGTGGGCGATCGTGACGACCGCCCGTGGAGCGCCCTCGGGCAGCCACGCCTGCCAGTAGATCTCCAGGCCGCCGACCCCCTCGAATCGACCCTCCTCATGGCGTGCCTCCACGGTGCGGATCAAATCAGTTCGACCGCACGGCCGCCACACTGCGACGATGGGGGAGTGAGCACGGAGGGCAAGAGCTGGGTGCCGGCGACGGCTGGAGGAGCCGACGGCCCGACGATCGCCGAGTCGCTCGGCGGCCGCCTCGGGATCATCGAGTCGGGCCTGCCCGCGATCGCCTACGTGACGGCCTATACGGCGACCGGGCAGGACGCGACGCTCTCGGCGGTCATCGCGCTGGCGATCGGCGTCGCGCTGGCGATCGCGCGACTCGCCCGCCGCCAGACGGTCCGCTTCGCGCTCTCGGGCCTCGCGGGCGTCGCGCTGGCCGCCTTCATCGTGTCGCGGACCGGGCGCGCCGAGGACTTCTTCCTGCCTGGCCTGCTGATGAACGCCGGCTACGCGCTCGCCTACCTGATCTCGATCCTGGTCCGCTGGCCGCTGCTCGGCGTCTTCGTCGGCGCGATCACCGGCCAGGGCATGACGTGGCGAGATGACCCAGACCAGGTACGGGCCTACTCGCGCGCAAGCTGGATCTGGGTGGCGATGTTCCTGCTGCGGCTGGCCGTCCAGCTGCCGCTCTACCTCTCGGGCGCGGTCGTCGCGCTCGGCGTGGCGCGGGTGGCGATGGGCGCGCCGCTGTTCGCGGTCGCGGCCTGGCTGTCGTGGCTGCTGCTGCGGCCGTCGCCTGAGCGCGAGTAGCTGCTGTAGATCATTACCTTCAAATCTTCGAAGATAACGAGACTATGTAAGACTCGGGAGCGGCTTGCTCCCTCCCCAGCATCTCGCCGTCCTCGGCCTCGGCCTGCTCGCGGCGGGGGGCGTTGCCTGCGCAATTCCCGACCGGCTACGGCTCGGGCTCGCGCTCCAGGCTGCAGGCGGCGCCGCGATCGGGCTCTCCGGTGGGGCGGTTCTACTCGGAGCCGACGCCTTCGGTGCGAGCTTTCGCGGCGCACTGACGCCGGCGATCGGCGTCGACTCGCTGAGCGGCTTCTTTCTCCTCCTGCTCGCGCTCGTGGCGGTGCCGGCGTGTATCTGCGCGAGTGACGCGCTTGCCCGCAGCGGTCGCGGCGCGGCGCTCGGCGGTCTTACCGCTCTCTTCGTGACGGCGCTCGCCGGAGTCGTCGTCGCACGGGACGTCGTCACCTTCCTCGGCGCCTGGGAGCTGATGACGCTGGCGCCCGCGGCGGCGATCCTGATCGCCCGCCACGACGCTGAGGGGCGGAGGACGGTGTTCGTCTATCTCGCGATCACCCACGTCGGCGGGGCCGGCGTCTGGTTGGCGCTGCTCCTGCTGGCGGAGCATGGCGCGCTGGATGGCACTCCGGTGCCGGCGGGCGGCACGGCGACGCTGGTGCTGATCGCGGCGACGATCGGGTTCGCGACGAAGTCCGGCCTGGTCCCGCTGCACGCCTGGCTGCCGCGCGCCCATCCACTGGCGCCGGGCCACGTCTCGGCGCTGATGTCGGGCGCGATGGTCGCGATCGCCCTCTACGGCCTGATCCGCGTGCTGTTCGAATGGGTCGCCGCGCCGCCGGCCTGGGTCGGCGCGCTGCTGCTCGTGGCCGGCCTGGTCTCGGCGCTCGCGGGGATCCTGCACGCAGTCGTCCAGCGCGACCTGAAGCGGATGCTCGCGCTGAGCACGATCGAGAACATGGGCATCGCGACGCTCGGGTTGGGCGCGGCACTGCTGCTCGAGAGGGCCGGCGATCCCACCTGGAGCGCGATCGCCTTCGCCGCCTCCCTGCTCTGCCTGCTCAGCCACGCGCTCGTCAAGGGACTGCTGTTCCTCTGTGCTGGGACGTTCGCCGGCGCAGTCGGGTCGCTCGACCTCGGCGCGCTCGGCGGACTGGGAGGGCGGATGCCCTGGACCGGCGGCGCATTTGCGCTTGCGGCGCTGGCGATCGCCGGCGCGCCGCCACTCGCCGGCTTCGTCGCCGAGTGGACACTGCTGCAGTCGCTGCTCCACGTCGCGCTTGCCGGTCCGGGCTGGATGGTGCTGCCCGGGGCGATGGCGGTCGCCGGACTGGCCGCGACCGCGGCGATCGCGTTGCTCTGCTTCGTAAAGGCGATCGGGCTCGTGTTGCTCGGCCCGCCGCGCCGGCCGGAGTGCGCCTCCGCGCGCGAGGCGCCGGCGGCCACCCGTGCCGCGTTGGCGGCCCTGGCGGCCTGCTCCGTCGCGCTCGCGCTCGTCGCCGGCCCTCTACTCGGCCAGCTAGCCGAGCTCGGACCCGGGGACGCGCCGGCCGTCGCGCTCGGCCTCGACCTGCCCGGGACCGGCGGGCTGCCGGTCGTCGCAGTGACGCTGGCGCTGCTCGCCGCCGTCGCGGCCTTCAGTCTGCTCGCGAGTCGTGGGCGCCGCGCGGTGTCCGCCCCAGCCTGGGCCTGCGGTCAGCCGGTCGGCCCGGAGCTCGCCTGGACGCCGGGCGGCTTCACGAAGCTGCTGACGTTGACCGCCGCCGCGCTGCTGCGCCCGCGGCGCGAGTTGGTCGTGGAGCGGAGCGAGCGGACGGGCGCCGTCCGGCGCGTCTCGCACAGCACTGACGTCCCGCGGCTACTCGATGGTGCGCTCTACGCGCCGATCGTGCGCGCGGCGCTCGCGGCCGCCGCGGGCGCGCGCCGCCTGCAATCAGGATCGCTGCGCGCCTACCTGACCTACCTGCTGGCGTTGGTCGCCGGCCTGCTCGCCTTGGTGCGAACCGGGGCGCTCGGATGACCGCGGCGACCGTCGGCGCCGCCGTGGTCCAGGTGACGGGCGCTCTCCTGCTGGCGCCGCTGATCCCGGGTGCGATCGCCTCGTTGGAGGCCCGGCTGCAGGGCCGGCGGGGTCCCTCGCCGCTCCAGCCCTACCGCGAGCTGCGCCGGCTATGGGGCAAGAGCGGTGTTGCGCCAGAGCCGCACGGCGCCGCCTACCTGCTCGCCCCGCCGGTCGTCGCCGGAGCGACCCTGGTCGCCGCGCTGCTGCTGCCGATCGCCGGCGTTGCGCCCGGCTGGGGGCTCGGAAACGACGCGCTGGCACTCGCTGGCCTGCTGGTCCTCGGTCGCGCGGCGCTCGGTCTCGCGGCCTGGGACACCGGCAGTGGCTTCGCGCTGATGGGCGCGGCGCGCGACCTGACCTTCGCGATCTTCGTCGAGGGGCTGCTGGCGCTCGTACTGGTGCTCGTCGCGCTCGGGGCCGGGACCACCGATCTGGTGGCGATCGCCGAGGCCGCGCGACGGTCGCCGTTCGGGCCCGAGCAGTGGATCGCGGCGGTCGCGTTCGCACTCGTCGTGGTGGCGGAGTCCGGGCGGCGGCCGTTCGACAACCCCGACACCCATCTGGAGCTGACGATGATCCACGAGGGGCCGCTGCTCGAGTACGCCGGCCGCGACCAGGCGCTGCTGCAGTGGGCCGCGGCCGTGCGGCAGTGGATCGTGCTGGTGCTCGGCGTCGGGCTGTTCGCGCCGGTCGGCGGACCGTGGGCTGTGCGCCTCGCGTTCCTGGCGATCGCGCTGGCCGCACTCTGTGCCGCACTCGCCTGGTCGGAGACGGCGCAGGCGAAGATGCGCATCCTGCGGGTTCCGCGCTGGGCGGGGGCAGGCGCCGCGGTCTGCCTGATCGGCCTCGCCTTCCATGCGATCGGCGGCGCGCCGTGACCGCGGTCGCCTGGCTGCTGGCCGGGCTCGCGCTTGCGACGGCGACTGTGCGCCGGCGCTCACTGGCGATCCTGCTGGTGGCGGCCCAGTCGCTGGTGCTCGGCGCGGTCGCCCTGTCCGAGGGCTGGGGCGACTCGGTCGGCCTCGCCGTCGCGGGCATCGTGCTGGCGGTCAAGGCGCTCGCGCTGCCGCTGCTGTTGGTGGACACCGTCAGGCGTACCCGTGAGGAAGCGCCGCCGCCGAGTGACAGGACGGCGCTCGGACGGCTCGCCGCCGCCGCCGCGCTCGCCGGCGTCGCCGTGGCGCTGACCCCGCCGCTCGGCCTGACGCCCGCCGTCGTCGGCGACGCGACGGTGGCACTGGTCGCGCTCGGGGCGGGGATCGCCGCGCTGCGCGGCGGCGCCGTCTTCCAGGCGCTCGGCTTCATGGTCGCCGAGAACGGCGTCTATCTCGCGGCACTGTCTGTCCCGGGTGGGCTCTCGCTGCTCGTAGAGCTCGGCATCGCGGTCGACCTGGCGCTCGTCGTCGCTGTCGCCGCGGCTTTCAGCTCGAAGTTGCACGAGCATCACGGCACCGCCGACACGACCGGATTGCGAGTGTTGCGTGACTGATCTCGCGGTCGCCACCGTGCCCGCGCTGGCGCTCGCCGGGGCGCTGGGCACGCAGATCCCGCGGCGACCGCTGGCCGTCGATCGCGTCAACCGCGTCGCGGCGGTCGTGGTCGCGACAGCCGCGACGGCGCTCGGCGCCTACGCGCTGACGCTCGGATCGGCTCCCTACTCCGGCCGATGGTTCATGCTCGACGGCGCCGGTGGCGCGTTCCTGATCGTCATCGCGATCGTCGGGCTGCTGAGCGCGCTCGCCTCGCCACTGCAGCTCGCCGGTGCCGGCCGCGGGCTGTTCGGCGCCGCTGCCGGCCGCGCCCGCTACTACCTGGCGCTCTACCTCTTCTGGGCGGCGCTGTTGGCGACGCCGCTCGTCGGAAACCTGGGCCTGGCGTGGCTGCTGATCGAGGCGACGACCGTCGCATCGGCCGTGCTCGTCGCCTTCAGCGGCGGGCCGCGCGCGCTCGAGGCCGGCTGGAAGTACCTCGTGCTGACGACGTTCGGGCTCGCGTTCGCGCTGCTCGGGATCGTCGTGCTCGCGGGGGCTCTGCAAGGCGATGGCGGGCTCGCCGAGCTCGACTGGCGGGCGATACGCGCCGGCGCCGCCACTCTGCCGCCCGAGACGGCGCTGCTCGCCTTCGTCCTGATCGTCGCTGGGCTGGCGGCGAAGATCGGCTGGGCGCCGGTCCACAACTGGTTGCCGGACGCGCACAGCGAGGCGCCGCCGCCGGTCAGCGCCCTGCTGTCGGCGGCGCTGCTACCGGCGGTGATGCTCGTCGCCTGGCGGGCCGCGCTGGCGCTCGATCCCGGCCTGCCGCCGGGCGTTGCCGGTGGATTCTTCATCGGCTTCGGACTGGCGTCGCTCGCCGTGGCCGTGCCGTTCCTCTGGCGGCCGCTGGCCTACAAGCGCCTGCTCGCCTACTCGAGCCTCGAGCACATGGGCGTGATCGCGCTCGGGATCGGCTTCGGCACCCGGCTGGCGATCGCCGGGGTCATCGTCCACGTCGCCGGACACGCGCTCGCCAAATCGCTCGGCTTCTACGCCGCGGTGCCGCTGCTGCGCCACGATCCGCGCAGCGCCCGCCGTCCGCCGCGCGGGCTCGCGGCGAGCAGCCCCGCGACGGCGGGCGCGGTCGGTGCCAGTCTCGGCGCGCTCAGCGGCCTGCCGCCGTCGCCGCTCTTCGTCAGCGAGCTGTTCGTGCTCGCCGGCGGCATCGCCGCGGGGGAGGTCGCGGTCGTGGCGGTCGCGGCGCTGCTGCTTGCGCTCGGCTTTCTCGGGATCGCGCATAGCGCGATCGAGGCGCTCGCCGGCGAGCCGCACGTCCGCCGCTGGGGCCGCGGGCGGTCAGGCCGCTGGACCGCGCGTCTGACGGCCGTGACGGTGGCAGGCCTGGCCGGCGTCACGGTCGCGGCGGGGTTGCTGCCGGGGTCGACGCTGGTCGAGACGGCGATGGCGGGACTGCGATGAGCTTTGCCGTCGAGTGTGTGGCACCCGCCCGGTGGCGCGACGCCTGCGCCGCCGAGCTCGCTGACGGCGGACGGATCTGCGGGCTGTTCGCCGACGGGCGCGGACCCACCGGATCCGTTCGGGCGGTATTCGCGACTCGCGGCGCCACTCGTCTGCTCAGCACGGAGCCCCGCGCCGGGATCCTCGACTCGATTGCCGAGCTGACCAGGCCGGTCGCCTGGGACGAGCGTGAGGCCAGCGAGGTCCACGGGGTCCGCTTCGCCGGCGCCGAGCCGTCGTCTCCGCTGATCGACCACGACACGCCGCTGGGAGCATCGGCGACGCCTGTCGAGGGACGCGACGTCCACCAGGTCGCCGTCGGGCCGATCCACGCCGGTGTGATCGAATCCGGCCACTTCCGCTTCCACGTCGTCGGCGAGCGGATACTGCACCTCGACCTGCGCCTCTTCTACAAGCGGCGCGGCATCGAGCAGGCCGCCGCTGGTCGGTCGCTCACCGAGGCACCGCGGATCGCGCGCCAGGCCTGCGGCGCCTGCGCCGTGACGAACTCCGTGGCGGCCGCGCAGGCGGTCGAGACGGCGCTCGGGCTGATGCCCGACCGCGAGCTGCGGCGAGCGCGGACCGTGCTGCTCGAGCTGGAGCGGCTCTACAACCACCTCAACGACGTCGGCGCGATCTGTGCCGGAGTTGGCTTCGCGCCTGGAGCGATGCTCTACGCCGCGCTCAAGGAGCGCGCGCAACAGCTCAACGAGCGCTTGACCGGCCACCGCTTCCTGTTCGACACGGTCGCCGTCGCGCGCAATGGCGTCGAGATCGGGGCGGACGCCGCGCGCGCCGCGCTGGACGAGCTCGGCGCGCTGCTCGGCGAGCACCGCGCCGGCTGGCGTCAGCTCCGCTTCACTCCGTCGCTGCGTGAGCGGCTCGCTGGCGTTGGCATAGTCGACACCGAGGCGGCGGCGAGGCTCGGCTGCGTCGGACCCGCGGCGCGCGCGGCGGGCGTCCGCATCGACGTCCGCGGCGAGAGCCCGCGGCTCGAGTACCCCGGCTTCCGGGCGGTCACCGCGGCGGGCGCCGTCGGCGACGTGGCCGCACGCGCCGAGCAGCGGGCGCTCGAGATCGGCCAGTCGGTCGAGCTGCTGCGTACGCTGCTCGACGGCGGGATCGGGAGTGGCGCCGCGGAGCGGTCGCGCGAGCCCGATGGGCGGAAGCTGGGCGTGGCACGGGTCGAGTCGCCACGCGGCGAGACCGTATGCGCCGTCCGTCTCGAGGGCGATCGGATCGGCCGGCTGTGGCTGCGCACCGGTTCGTATGCGAACTGGCCCGTGCTCGCCCACGGGGCGATCGGCGAGCTGCTGCCAGAGTTCCCGCTGATCAACAAGAGCTTCGAGCTCTGCTACGCCTGCGTGGATTGCTGAGCCGTGTACGTCCTGTTCCGTCGCCTCAGGCAACTGCGTCGTGAGATCGCGCTTCCCGCCTCCACAACGACCGGCTCGCTGGCGTTGCGCCATGTCGACGCGGGCTCCTGCAACGCCTGTGAGCACGAGCTGTCAGCGACCGCTGGGCCCCACTACGACCTCTCGCGCCACGGCCTGTCGGTCGTGGCCTCGCCGCGCCATGCCGATGTGCTGCTGGTCACCGGCGCGGTGACGACGCGGATGGCCGAGCCGCTACGTGCCGCCTACGACGCGATGCCCGCGCCGCGCCGCGTGGCGGCGCTCGGGGACTGTGCGCTCGGCCGCTGCCCGCTTGCCGACGCGCCGGAGATCGCCGGGCCGCTGGAGCGCATCCTGCCGGTCGACCTGCGTATTCCCGGCTGTCCGCCGACGCCGCAACGAATCGCCGACGCGCTGCTGGGTCTGCTCGCCGCGCCGGGCGGTGGGGCATACTCAACCGCCGAGATGGACTCCGCCAGCGATCGAGGCCGAGCCGCCGCCGCGCGAAAGGACGAGCGGTGAGCCGCCGCGCCGCAGCGCCTGAGGTCCGGCGCGTCCAGGGTCATCCCGTCTACGAGGTCAAGGCCGAGCTGTTCCGCGTCCTTGGCCATCCCGTTCGCGTGCGAATACTCGAGCTGCTGCGCGACGGTGAGCGGACGGTCGGCGATCTCCAGCACCTACTCGGCCTCGACTCGAGCGGCACCTCGCAGCATCTCGGCGTCCTGCGCCGGCATGGCGTCCTCGACAGCCGCCGCGAGAGCACGAGCGTCTACTACCGCATTCGCGACCCCCGTACGTTCCAGCTGCTCGAGGTCGCGCGCGAGATCATCGGCTCCAACCTCGAAGAGTCGCGGGCGCTGCTCGACGAGCTCGACCGGCCCGATCCGTCATCATCCGGCCGGTGACCGGCGCACCCGCCACCGATCCGAAGCTCCACGGCCACAAGCGCCCCGAGCGGCGTCTGCTCAACGCGGTGCTGATCGTCGGCATCCTCGACGCGCTGCTGCTGGTGGTGCTCCTCTACTTCGCGTTCGTCGATCGCAGCGATGCCGCGGTCAGCGTGCTCGGGCCGATCCACGGGATCGGCTATCTGCTGCTGCTCGGCCTGACCGGGCGTGGCGCGGTCGACGATCAGTGGGGCTGGTGGTTCCCGGCGGTCGTGCTGGTGACCGGTGGGCCGATCGGGTCGTTCATCGGCGAGATCGTCCTGCGTCCGCGCCTGCGCGACTAACCTCGTTCCCATGTGGCTCAACGCGGTTCGCTATGGGATACCGCTGGTGCTCGTCGTCGCGGGCATCGTCTTCGCGGTGGTCAACCACGAGGGGACTGGTGGCGAGACGTGGGCGATGTTCACGGGCGCTGGTGTCTCGGTGCTGCTGCTCAACGTCCTGTATCGGATGGGCGTCGAGGGAGATCACGATCGCGATCGTGAGGAGCGCGCTCGCGAGTACTTCGACGAGCACGGACACTGGCCGGACCAGCAGTCCTAGAACCGTATTTCCAGCGAAATAACACGCTCAGGCTGGACAAACGGGCCAGAAAGGCTTATAAGTCCGGGGTATGGCGGAGGGGACGGTGCCAGACCAAGACGCGATCGACGACGCCCGGCGCGAAGCGCGCCTGGAAGCGCTCGCCGCGATTCATGACCTCGAGCTCTTCATACGGGGCGACGAGGGCATGGGCGGGATCGACGCGATCCGGATCGGCGTCCTCTCCCAGCAGGTGACCGAAAAGGTGCGCGTCTACCGGATGACCGTCAACGTCGGCGACGAGCCGGCCCAGCGTCAACGTCTGGCGGACCTGGAGAACGAGGAGCGTGACGGCCGGTTGGGCCGGCGACCGCGCGAGTCTTAGATAGGTCTGTCTCTCGTCACTGAAACAATCGCTTGGCGCCAGCGGGGGCTGGCGTGAAGACAAACGATTGGGAGGGTTCAGATGGAGAGGGTGAATCGTGCACGCCGTCGAGGCGTGCTTGTAGGACTGGCAGCCGTGGCGCTCGCCGCCACCGCACTGCCGGTGGCAGCATCCGCGGACGGGCCAGGTGTCGGCACGGCCACGGTCGTCACACTCGGTGACTCGGCGATCTCCGGCGAGGCCGGGCGCTGGGCGGGTAACACCAACGGGTCGTCGGCGAACCACGACGCGCTTGGCTCGACTGCGTACCACGACGTTCCGGGAGCGGAGTCGATTCCGGGGTGCCATCGGTCGCAGAGCGCTCAGGCGCACATCGGCGGTGGCGTGACGAGCAAGAACTTCGCGTGCTCGGGCGCCCAGACGAGCACGACGGGCACCGGGTCAGGCGAGGACTTCAAGCCTGGCATCGACTTCTACACCGACGGGTCCGGCCGCAAGGGCCAGGCGCAGTTGCTGCAGGAGTACGCCGCGACGCACAACGTCAAGGCGGTCGTGGTGATGATCGGAGCCAACAACTACGGCTTCGCGGATGTCGTGCAGCGGTGCGTGCTCAACTGGGCTACGTCGCCGACATGGTGGAAGAACTACTGCTCGGATGACGCGGACATGGTGTCGAGGTTCACGCCGGCCGCGCAGGCGACGCAGACGACCAACGTCAAGAACGCGCTGCTGCGCGTCGCGACGGCGATGACCAATGCCGGCTACACGTCGGGCCAGTACAAGATCATCGGCCAGACCTACTGGTCGCCGCTTCCGCGCGGCAATCAGTTCCGCTACCCGGAGTCCGGCTACTCGCGCCAGACGACGGGCGGTTGTGGCACCTGGAACACCGACGCAAACTGGGCCAACGACGTGATCGTCCCGGCGCTCGGCAACACGATGCGCAACGCGCTCACGGCGAGTGGCCTTACCAACACGCTGGTGCTCGATATGGCAACGGCGCTCAACGGGCGGCGGCTGTGTGAGAACACGGTTGGTCTGCTCGAGGAGGAGGGGCTCGCGAACTGGACCAGTTCCGGCGCGGTCGACAACACCGAGTGGGTCGCTCAGATCCGCACGCTGACGACCGTGTTCGGTCCGTACCAAGTCCAGGAGAGCCTGCACGCCAGCTACTGGGGGCAGAAGGCGATGCGCAACTGCCTGCGGCTGGCCTTCAACGGCGGTTCGCCTGTTGGTGGCAGCTGTGTGCGGTCCAGCAATGGCCTGAACGGCCAGGGCGAGCCCAACATGGCGCTCGTTCCGTAGAGCAAGGACGGATGGTCTCGGTCCCGCGCCTCGGCGCGGGGCCGGTCCACCGATCAGTTCTCGGCGCGAGCGAACAGCTCGGACATCTTCACGCCGAGCTCCTCGGCGAGCACGGCGACCGTCGAGACCGACG
>CAZVRI010000002.1:27327-32830 GCA_964629855.1 uncultured Thermoleophilaceae bacterium | reverse complement strand
GGTTGCGCTCGCCGCGCTCGATGCCGCCGATGTAGTTGCGGTGGACGCCCGTGCGCAGGCCAAGCTCCTCCTGGGAGATGCGGCTGTCGCTACGGGCTTCGCGGATCACATGGCCCAGACCGACGAGAAGAGTTGACGGCTCGGCCATCGCGGGCCAAAGGTCGCAGCCCAGTCGTGTTTGATCTACAGCCTGAACGTGTTCATCAGAATGGTTTAGTTCTGAGTAATTCGGTGTACCATCTAATTGCTCACCTGGTGAGCCGCCCCCCGGCCCTCCCTCCAATAGGCCGGGGGGCTTTTTGCAGGTTTCAGCCGATTGGCTGTCCGGCCGATGGAACCGTCGATGAACGCTTCCGAGACCTTGGGCGCGCAGCGACACGCGATGACGCTCGCGGCCGGGCTCTTCGCGGGCGGATCGCTGCTGACGCTGGTCGCGACCGTTGCGCCGCACTCACCCAACGCCGACATCGCCGGCGCCTGGGTTGTCACCTTCTGCAGCGCGGTCATCGCCGCCGTCTACTGGCTCGGCCGCGATCGCCTGCCGCACTGGGCGCTGTACGTCGGCGTCGCGCTCGGGACGGTGATGATCTCGTCCGGCATCTACATCAACGGCGAGCGTGACGGCGGGGCGGCCGCGCTCAACGAGGTCTACTACGTCTGGCCCGTCATCTTTGCCGCCTACTACTTCCCGGTCCGAGCGCTGATCGGCGAGCTTCTTTTCGTCGCCGGCTGTTACGCGGTAGCGCTTGCGCTCGTCGACCCCGGCTCGATCGCAGTGACCCGCTGGCTGATCGTCGTGACGATGCTGATCGGTGTCGGTGGCCTGATCAGTCGGCTCCAGGCGCGTGTTGGAGAGCTCGTCGGGCGGCTCTCCGAGTCGGCGCGACGCGATGTGCTGACAGGGCTGCTCAACCGCCGTGGCTTCGAGGAGCGGCTCGACGCCGAACTGGCGCGCGCGACCCGCGCCGAGCGTCCGGTGGCGTTGATCCTCGGCGACGTCGACAACTTCAAGACCGTCAACGACCGGCTCGGCCACCCGGCTGGCGACGCGGTGCTGCTGCGCATCGCGGGAGTGTTCGAGGGGATCGGGCGGCGCGGCGACACGGTCGCCCGGATCGGCGGCGAGGAGTTCGTCTTCATCGTTCCCGACGCCGACGCGGAGATGGCCTTCGAGCTCGCCGAGCGTGCCCGGGTGGCGCTGGAGCGGACCTTCGCCGACGAGCCGATCCCGCTCACAGCCAGCTTTGGGACGGTCGCCTTCCCGGTTGACGGCACGACCGCCGGGTCGCTGCTCGAGACAGCCGATCGTGCGCTCTACGCGGCCAAGAACGGTGGCCGCAACCGCTCTACGCGGGCCAGCGCTGTCGCTGTGTAGACGGCCGGGTCAGCCGTTCAGCTGTGCGATCGCGTCGGGAACGCCGACGCGCGCCGTAGCGAAGCGCGGCGACCAGCCGAGATCGCGCTTGATCAGCGCGTTGCTGGAGCGGGCCGAGCGGGTGACGGCCAGCACCGGATCGCGGCCGCCGACGAGCCGTGCGATCGGCGCCGGGATTGACCGTGGCGGACCGACGCCGAGCGCTTGCGCGGTCAGGCCGATGAAGTCGCGGAAGGTGATCGGCTCGTCGTCGGCCACGTGGTAGATCGCGCCCGCCGGGGCCCGCTCGGCGACGTCGCAGAGCGCCGTCGCCACGTCCTCGACGCGGACGACATCCCACCAGTTGTCGCCGCGGCCGATGACCGCGAAGCGGCCCGGCTGGCGCAGGCGCGCGACGAACTCCTCGACGTACCAGCCGCCGGCGCCGTAGACGTGTGACGGACGGACGATCGCCGCCGGAAGTCCGGACTCGCGTACCAGCCGCTCGCCCTCCTGCTTCGACCGGCCGTAGGCGGTCTGCACAGGCAGCTGCGACTGCTCGGTCAGGACGGCGCCGTGGGCGTCGCCGGTGACGACCGTCGAGGCGAAGACGAAGCGCGGCGAGCCCGTCGCCCGGCACGCCTCGATCAGCCGCCGCGTCCCGTCGACGTTGACCGCCTGGATCCGCTGTGAGCTGCGCTGCGACGCGATCTCGGCCGCAAGATGGATAACGCAGTCCGGCGCGGCGCCGGCAACCGCCGCCGTTAGCGCGGCGCCGTCGCCCACGCCGAGGTCGCCGCGAACCTCCGACACACCGGCGGGCGCCGACCCAGCCCGGCGCACGAGCGCGCTCACGGCGTGCCCGCGCTCGAGCAGCTCGCGGCAGGTGTAGTTGCCGACGAAGCCGCTCGCCCCGGTGACGAGAACCCTCATTGGTGCAGTGTGACCGCTAACCGCCCGCGCTGTAGGAGTGCGCGCCCGTTCCCGCGAGGCCGCCGCCGTCGACGATCAGGTACTCGTCGCGGATCGGCCTGCCGTCGAGGAAGCACTCGAGGATCTCGCGCGTGCCGGCCGCGTAGCGTGCTTGGGCAGACAGCGACGAGCCCGAGATGTGGGGGGTCATGCCGTGGTGGGGCATGGTCCGCCACGGGTGGTCCGGCGGCGCGGGCTGTGGGAACCAGACGTCGCCCGCGTAGCCCGCGAGCTGGCCGCTCTCCAGGGCGCGGACGATCGCGTCGCGGTCGCAGATCTTGCCGCGCGCCGTATTGACGAGATAGGCGCCACGGCGCATCTTGCCGAGCAGCTCGTCGTCGAAGAGGTGCTCGGTCTCCGGATGCAGCGGCGCGTTGATCGTCACGACATCGCAGACTGGGACCATCGCCTCGGCCGACTCGTGGAAGGTCAGGCCCAGCTCACGCTCGACCTCGCTGGGCAGCCGATGACGGTCGGTGTAGTGCAACCCGACGTCGAACGGCGCGAGGCGGCGCAGCACCGCCGTGCCGATCCGCCCGGCGGCGACGGTTCCGACCTGCATGCCCTCGACGTCGTAGGAGCGCGCCACGCAGTCCGCGATGTTCCAGCCGCCGTCGACGACCTGCTGGTAGGACGGGATGTAGTTGCGCACCAGCCCCAGGATCATCATCACCACATGCTCGGCGACGCTGATGCTGTTGCTGTAGGTGACCTCGGCGACCGTGATGTCGTTGGCGATCGCCGCATCGAGGTCGACATGGTCGGAGCCGATGCCGGCGGTAATCGCGAGCTTGAGCTTCGGTGCCTTGGCGATCCGCTCAGCGGTCAGATACGCCGGCCAGAAGGGCTGCGAGATGACGACGTCGGCATCGGGCAGCTCGCGCTCGAACGCCGAGTCGGCCCCCTCCTTGTCGGACGTGACGACGAGCTCGTGGCCGGCCGCCTCGAG
Organism: uncultured Thermoleophilaceae bacterium; assembly: GCA_964629855.1. GTDB lineage: Bacteria > Actinomycetota > Thermoleophilia > Solirubrobacterales > Thermoleophilaceae > JAAYBF01. The sequence goes on along the minus strand of CAZVRI010000002.1, from coordinate 29,555 downwards.
GAACTCGCGCAGCCCCAGCTCGCCGGAGACGCTGCCGACGAGCTCACCGGGCGTGAAGTCGATCGCGCTCGGAGTCGGCGTCGTCTGCCCGTCCGGATACCCGTCGATTCGGGGCACGCTGTCTCGTGCGTAGTCGGGTGGGTAGCCGTCGACGGGATCGTCGTACAGCACACATAGAACCTTGGCCATCAGCGTCCTTCCCTCCGTCGGACCTGTTTCAGCGCGAGCTTAGCTGCTATACGAAGAGCGGATGAGCGCACGGTGCACACATCTCGACCAGATCCATGTCGAGCGGCCGGAGAGTGTCGGCGGCTGTGAGGACTGTCTGAAAATCGGCGCGAGCTGGGTGCACCTGCGGCTCTGCACCACTTGCGGGCACGTCGGCTGCTGTGACTCGTCGCCGAACCGTCACGCGAGCAAGCACGCCGCCGGTTCCTCTCATCCGATCATCCAGTCCGCCGAGCCAGGCGAGGACTGGTTCTACTGCTACGTGGACGACGTGATGTTCCGCGCCGGCCGGTAGTCGATGCGCTGGCAGGCGCGCTGCTCGCTCGAGCGCAGGATGGCGTCGCAGATCTCAGCGGCGCGGTAGCCGTCCTCGAAGGTCGCGCCGTAGGGCGCGACGTCGCACTCGCCGGCGATCGCCCGCAGCAGGTGGTGAATCTCGTTGACGAAGATGTCCGACCAGCTCAGCAGGTGGCCGGGCGGCCACCACTGCTCGACATGGGTGCCGCCCGGACCGGTGACGAGTACGCGGCGGAAGCCCTGAGCGTCGGCACCGGGGCGCGTGTCGTCGACGTAGACCTGGAGCTCGTTCATCCGCTCGAGGTCGAACGCCAGCGAGCCCTTCGTCCCGCTGACCTCGAAGGTCAGCGAGTTGCGGCGGCCGTGGCAGAGCCGGGATGCAGCGATCGAGCCGCCCGCGCCGTGCTCGAACTCGACCGTCGCCTCGACTGTGTCGTCGACGTCGACGAGGCCGCCGGGCCGCTCGGGGAAGACGGTCCGGACGCGGCCGTTGACAGCCGCGATCTCGCCGACGAGGAAGCGCGCCAGGTCGATGACATGGGCGCCGATGTCGCCGAGCGCGCCCGAACCGGCGCGCTGGCGGTCGAGCCGCCACACATACGGCGACTCGGGGTCGGCGAGCCAGTCCTGCAGGTAGGCGCCGCGGAAGCTGTGGACCTCTCCGATCTCACCCGCGGCGATCATCTCCCGCGCGAGGCGGACAGCCGGCACGAAGCGGTAGTTGAAGCCACACATGTGGACGACGCCCGCGGCCTCGGCGGTCTGCCACAGCTCGTGGCTCTCCGGTGCCGTGCGGCCGAGCGGCTTCTCGCACAGCACGTGCTTGCCGGCGCTCAGCGCGGCGAGCGTCGGCGCGGAATGGAGGTCGTTCGGGCCGACGTTGTCGAACAGCGTGATGTCGGGGTCCTCGACCAGCACGCGCCAGTCGGTCGTCGCACGCTCGAAGCCGTAGCGGCGAGCCAGCTCGGCGACGGCCTCGGGACGGTGGCCGACTAACTCGACCAGCCGCGGCCGCAACGGCGGTGGCCAGGCCATGTAGGAGATCGTCCGCAGCGCGTGGACGTGGGCACGGCCCATAAAGCCGTGACCGAGCATCCCGACACCGAGGCTCGGCACCGGTTCGCCCGCGGAAGGTCGTCCATTCACCACTCCTCTTTGCCCAGACGGAGCAGATAGGTAATCCTCCCCGGCGTGGATGCGGCGATCGACGTCCAGCGGTTGCGCGTCGTTCGCGGCGGCAACGAGGTGCTCCACGACATCACGCTCGCGGTCCGAAGAGGGTCGGTCACCGGTTTGCTAGGACCGAGCGGCTGTGGCAAGACGACGCTGATGCGGTCGATCGTCGGCGTTCAGATCGTCGCCGGGGGCGAAGTGACCGTGCTCGGGGATGCTGCCGGCGCGGCGGCGCTGCGATCGCGCGTCGGCTATGTGACCCAGGCGCCGTCGGTCTACAGCGACCTGACCGTGGCGGAGAACCTGCGCTACTTCGCGCGCGTCGTAGGCGTTGGGCTGGAGCGTGTCGACGCCGTGATCGAGATCGTCGGGCTCCGCGGGCGCGAGGGCCAGATCACGGGCTCACTGTCGGGCGGCCAGCGGGCGCGGGTGTCGCTGGCGAGCGCGCTGCTGCACGAGCCGGAGCTGCTGGTGCTCGACGAGCCGACGGTCGGGCTCGATCCCGTGCTGCGCGCCGAGCTCTGGAAGAC
>CAZVRI010000002.1:0-27317 GCA_964629855.1 uncultured Thermoleophilaceae bacterium | reverse complement strand
CCGAGCGTGGCGCGACGCTGCTCGTCTCCAGCCACGTGATGGACGAGGCGGCCGAGTGCGATGAGCTGCTGCTGATGCGCGATGGGGCGCTGCTCGACCAGTGCACGCCGGCGGCGCTGCGCGAGCGGACGGGCGAGCGGGATCTCGGCCGGGCGTTCCTGCGCGTGATCGAGGACGCGCAGCGGGCGGGGGCGACGTGAGCGCACGGGTGACCTTCGCGACCGCGCAGCGGGTCCTGTTGCAGATCCGCCACGACCCGCGCACGATCGCGCTGCTGATCGTCGTCCCCTGTCTGCTGCTGGTGCTGATGCGTTACGTCTTCGATGGCGCGCCGCAAGTGTTTCAGCAGATCGGCGCGCCGCTCTGTGGCCTGTTCCCGTTCATCGTGATGTTCCTGATCACGTCGATCACGATGCTGCGCGAGCGGACGACCGGGACGCTCGAGCGGCTGATGACGATGCCGATGGCGAAGCTCGACCTGCTCGCCGGCTACGCAATCGCCTTCGGGGTGCTGGCGATCGCTCAGGCCGTCGCCGTCTGCCTGGTCGGCTTCGCGGCGCTCGGGCTCGACGCGCCGCACGGGGCGGTGCTGGTCGGGGTGCTCGCGGTCGCCAACGCGCTGCTCGGCATGGCGCTCGGCCTGTTCGTCAGTGCGTTCGCCCAGACGGAGTTCCAGGCGGTCCAGTTCATGCCCGCCTTCATCTTTCCCCAGCTCCTGCTCTGCGGCCTGTTCGTCGCCCGCGACGACATGGCGCCCCTGCTCGACGCGGTCTCGTGGGCGCTGCCGTTGACGTACGCCTACCACGCGCTCGCCCGTGCAACCGACCCGGCCCCGCTCGACGGCGCACTCGTCGGCGACGTCATCGCCGTCGCCGCCTTCGCGTTCGCCGCTCTAGCCCTCGGTGCGCTTACGCTCCGCCGTCGCACCGCCTGACGGATCGCGGCGCGGACAGAACCCCGTCAGAGCAGGATGATCAGCAGGATGATGATGACGATCGCGGTTCCGATACCGATGTACATCTAGGTCTCCTTCGGTGGGGCTGGTGGGGTGGCCATCCGTTACCCGCGCCGGCGCATCTCAACCAAAGTGCAAGGTTTTCGTGGGCCTTGCGGCACTAGGCCGGTGAGACCGATTCGATGACCGCGTCGACAGACCTCACAGATCAGCTTGCCCGCTTCAAGGCCGGCGACGCCGACGCTACGGCGGCGCTGGCGCGGCGTGCCTGCCGGCTCGCGTTGCGGACCGCCGCGGTGATCGTGCGGAGTCGCGAGGAGGCAGCGGATATCTCCCAGGACGTGGCAATCGACGTGCTGGGATCGCTCGAGAAGCTGCGCGAGCCGGAGGCGTTCGACGCCTGGGTGCACCGGATCACGGTCCGCCATGCGATGCGCACGCTGCGGCGGCGGCACAGGGCGCGCGGTGCGGAGACGCCGCTCGCGCTCATCGCCGAGAGTGACGAGCCAGCGGCGCCGGAAGGGCCGGATCGGGTGGCGCTGCTCACCGCCCGCGACGCGCTCGCGGCCAGCCTGACCAACCTTCCGGCGCGGCAGCGGGTCGCGCTCGCGCTGCGTTACGTCCACGACCTTTCCGACGCCGAGATCGCCCGTGCGCTCGGCTGCAAGGTCGGCACCGCACACGCCCTGCTGTCGCGCGGACGAGCCACGTTGCGCGACGACCCCAAGCTGGCAGACCTGGCTCCCCAGACCGCGACCGGAGGACCGAGATGACCGACGATCGCGACAGGTGGATCTACGCGGCGCTGGAGCCGGCACGGAGCCTGGAGCCGACCGACGACGAGCTCGCCCCGGTCATTGACGCGGTGGCGGCCCGCCGTCGCCGGCGGCTGTCGCGCGGCGGGCGTGCGGTCGCCATCACCGTGCCCGCGCTGCTGCTCGCCGCAACCGCGGCCGCGGCGGCGACAGGCCTGCTCCCGGTCGGCGGGGTGATCCGCGGCGAGGGCTTCGAGGGCGACAGCCGGCCCGTCGTCAAGGAGACGGTCGAGGCGACCGGCACCGCCAAGGAGGTCGGCAAATGGCGGATCACGACGTTCCAGACGAAGCGTGGCGTCCACTGCATGAAGCTGACGCTGCTCGACCCACGCGGACGCAGGGCGCCGGGGCCGGCGGCGAGCGGCTATTGCGGCGGGATCGCGCCCTTCTCCGAGTTCGGGCACGGCCGCCGTGCCGCCGCGGCGAAGCGCGGCGAGGTGCTGCTGTTCGGTACCGCTCCGGCCCGGGCGCGGACGGTGCGGCTGACCGGGACACACGGCGTGCGGGTCACGGCAAAGACGCATGCGGCTCCGTCGGCGCTCGAGCGCTACTGGGTGCTGGCCGCACCCGCCGGCCTCGACAGGGCGGAGGTCGCCTGGCTCGATCGCGGCGGCCGGCCCGGTGGGCAGCTCGACGTGTCTCACCGTTTCGCCGGACCGTCGGCGCGGACGGTGGTCGCCACCGGCAGGGCCCCCGCGGCCGGCCGCTGGCGACTGATCGCATACGAGAGCCGGCGGCTCGCGAACAGGGGCGACGTCTACTCGCCGGAGGGTTTGCCGTGCCTCGAGCTGCATCTCCTCGGTCCACCGAAGCAGCGCAGCGGGAACTGCGGGTTGCAGCCCAAGACACCGGGATTCACGCGCGGTCAGACGACGATTTTCAGCTCCACCGGCAAGCGGAGTGAAGTGGTCATGTACGGCCGCGCACCGGCCAATGCCGACGCCGTCGAGGTCGCCGCGGGTGGCAAGACGGTCTCGACCGAGACGATCGCCCCGCCGGCCGGCGTCCCTGGCCGCTTCTGGCTCCTGGCGCGCCCGCCCGAGGACTTCGCCAACGGCCACGTCTACTGGGTCGACCACGACAGCGGAACGCGCGGCCGGCCGGTCGAGGTGCTGCCACCGTAGGGTGGCGGCCGTGCTCGCCGACGTCGTCCACATGCTGCGCTGCCCGCACTGCGGCGGCGACCTAGAACTAGGTGAAGGGACGGCGCGCTGCGCCGCGGGCCACTCCTTCGACGTGGCACGGCAGGGCTACCTCAACCTGCTGCCAGGCAACGCCCGGACGGGGACGGCGGACACGGCGGCGATGGTGCGGGCGCGGGTGGACTTCCTGGCCAGCGGCAACTACGCGCCGATCGCCGAGGCGGTGGCCGACGCGGCCGTGGCGGCGTCGCCCGGCGGCGACGCGATCGACCTCGGCGCCGGGACCGGCTACTACCTGGCGGCGGTCCTGGAGCGGCTGCCGGCGGCGCGCGGGCTGGCGCTCGACGTCTCCAAGCACGCGCTGCGGGCGGCGGCACGCGCCCATCCGCGCATCGGTGCGGTCGGCTGCGACGCCTGGGCGGGACTGCCGGTGCGCGACGCGGCGGCGGCACTCGCGATCAACGTCTTCGCCCCGCGCGACCCGGCCGAGCTGGCGCGCGTCCTGGCCCCCGGCGGCGCGCTGGTCGTCGTCACGCCGAACCGCGGTCACCTGTCCGAGCTCGTCGCGGCAGTCGGCATGCTGACCGTCCAGGAGCGCAAGCGCGAGCGGCTGGAGGGCAAGCTCGGGACGCTGTTCAAGGCGGTCGGCGAGACGGCCGTCGAGCGCACGCTGGTGCTCGACCACGCCGATGTGGGGGCGCTCGTCGCGATGGGGCCGAGCGCGCGTCACCTGGACGGGAAGCAGGTGGCGGAGCGGGTCGCGGCGCTGCCCGACCCGCTCGCGGTCACGCTGTCGGTAACGGTCGCGACCTACCGCCGCGCCGAGTAGACGTCAGCCGCCGTCGTCGCCGTCTACGACGTCGATCGCGTTGTGGATCGGGGTCGGGTGCTTCTCGCCGCTGATGACACGGTGGCCGATGCCGACCAGCACGATTGCCAGCGCGAGCACCACGAGGCTGCTGATCACGGGGTGGCGCATGATCGACCCGTCCTTGCGCAGGATCAGCGCCGACTTGATCAGCTTGCCCGCCTTCGCGAGGTAGAGCACCTGGAGGACGCGCGTCGCCTGGAGGCTCGACAGCGCGCGCGCCGCGAGCAGCCCCTCGAGGATCGACGTCAGTGCCGGGAAAGTCGCGACGATGATCGCCAGCCCGAACCAGTGCCCGCGGACCCACGCCCAGCGGTCCCTGACGACGGTCAGCATGATCACCGCCTCGGCGACGAAGACGAACCAGATCGACCAGGCGAGCGTCACGGCGAGGATCGCGACCCAGCCTTCGAGCTTCGAGAAGTAGAGGAAGACGGTCGGCAGCGCGAGCAGCGCGGCGCCCATCACGGGCCGGCGAAGACGCTCCTCCCAGCGCGCGCCGCGCGGATCGATCGTGGGGTCGATGCCTGCCATTCGCAGCCGCGAAAGATAGGGGCCGCCTGTCACGGCCGTAACCTGCGTCCCCGTGGCCGGCAACCGACGGATCGGCGACCGGATCGAGCATGCCGTCGGGCAGCGCGCCGACGTCGAGCACGAGATCGAGCGTGGGGAGGCCGAGCAGCCGGCAGGGCGCAGCCTGCGCCAGACCCTCGTCTGGCTCACGATCACCGCGGTCTCGCTCTACCTCGTCGCGCCGAGCCTGCTCGAGGTGCTCGGCTCGTGGAGCGACGTCGACCGGCTCGCGCCCGCGTGGCTGGCGGCGATGGCCGTCCTGCAGTTCGCGTCTCTGGCCTGCCTGTGGGAGGTGCAGCGGTTGGCGATCCACACCCGCCGCTGGCATCCGGTGATCGCCTCGCAGCTCGCCGGCAACGCGCTCTCGAAGGTGGCGCCCGGCGGTGGCGCCGTCGGAGCGGCACTCCAGTACAAGATGCTCGTCCAGGCCGGGATCGAGCGGGGCCGCGCCGTCGCCGGGTTGACCGCGGCGAACCTGCTGACGCTCGGCGTCGTGCTCGCGCTGCCGGTGCTGACTGTCCCGGTGCTCCTGCGCGGAGGCGTCGACAGCAGCCTCGTCGAGGCCGCTGTGGTCGGCCTCGTGGTCTTCACCGCGCTGTTCGCGGTCAGCGCGCTGCTGCTGGCGACCGACGGGCCGCTGGCCTGGGTCGGGCTGATGGCGCAGCGGCTGCGCAACAGGCTGCGCCGCGGGTCGCCGCCGATCGCGGCGCTACCGGACCGGCTGCTGCTCGAGCGCGACCGCATCCTGGCGACGCTCGGTCCGCGCTGGAAGCGGGCGCTGCTCGCGACGGTCGGCCGCTGGGCGTTCGACTACGGCACGCTGCTCGCCGCGCTCGCGGCGGTCGGATCGACGCCGCGACCGGCGCTCGTCCTGCTCGCCTTCTGTGCCGCTCAGGTGCTCGCCCAGATCCCGGTCACGCCGGGCGGGCTGGGCTTCGTCGAGGCGGGCTTGACGGCCACGCTCGCCCTCGCCGGGGTCGGAGCGGGCGCGGCCGTCCTGGCGACTTTCGCCTACCGCCTGTTCCAGTACTGGCTGCCGCTGCCGCTGGGCCTAGTCGGGGCCACGATGCAGCGGCGCCGCTACGGCACCTAGTCGGTCATGAACGCATCCCCGTAGACCGTCAGCGCGTAGATGATCAGGCCGTCGATCACGATGATGATGATCGACCAGATCGGGTAGGCCCCGATCGACACCAGTGCCCCGACTGCGCTGAAGAACGAGAACACGATGCCGAGCACGGCGCCGGCTCCGCTGCCGCTGAAGATCAGCAGCGCGGTCAACAGCTGCAGACAGCCGATCACGATGTGGATCGCGCCCCACGAGTTGAGGCTCCACATCAGCAGCTCGTCGGATGCGAAGTAGGTGTCCTGAACGAGGGCTACGAAGCCCCAGATCAGGTTGAACGTTCCGACGACCAAGATCATCGTGCCGGCGAAGCCCGCCCAGCCTCTGCCAGTACGCGGCATTCCAGATGCCTCCATCGATTCCCCCTCGGGTAGGTGGTAGAGCGGCGATTCTCGCCTCCGCGTAGGACGGGTAGCTTTCGGGCGTGGCCGATCTCGATCCCAGGCTGCTGCGCGCCTTCGTCGCGGTCGCCGAGGAGCTGAGCTTCTCGCGCGCCGCCGAGCGGATGGGCTTGGCGCAGCAGGCGCTCTCCGCCCAGATCCGCCAGCTCGAGAGCCGCCTTGACGCGAAGGTCTTCAAGCGGACGACGCGCCGGGTGTCGCTGACACCCGCGGGCGAGGCGCTGCTGCCCCATGCACGTGCCGCGCTCGCCGCCGTCGACGCGGGCGTCGAGGCGGTGCGCCGGTCTGCCGCCGACGCGGCGAACGCGATCGCGGTCGCGGGGGTCGCGGAGGCCGGCGCCGTCGGCACGGCGATCCTCGAGCGGTTCGCGCGCGACTTCCCGGAGATCGCCGTCGGCGTCAGCGATCTGCTGCCGCCGCAGGCGCTGCTCGAGGAGGGCGGCGGCCCGCCTGCCGCGGTCGCGTTCGTGCGGCCGCCGTTCCGCGGGGTCAACCGCTTTTCGACCGTCACGCTGCTCACCGAGCCGCGCCTGGTTGCGCTCCCGGCCAGCCACGCGCTCGCCGACCGCAAGAGCGTCGAGCCGAGCGAGCTGATGGGGGAGACCTGGGCTTGGGTCGGATCGTCAGATCGGGTCGCCGAGTCGTTCTGGCTGCTCGAGGACCACCGCTACGGGCGCCCGCCGCGGATCGGCGGCCGCCCACGCGGCTGGGAGGACCTGCTCGCGCTGGTCGCGGCCGGCAAGGCGATCGGGATCGTTCCAGCTTCGATCGCCGCGCAGCTCGTCCCGACGGCGCCGAAGGTGCGCTTCGTCGTCGTCGACGGCATCGACCCGTCGCCGCTCGTGCTCGCCTGGCGGCCGGCTTCGGAGACGCCCGCCGTGCGCGAGCTCGCCGAGGTGGCGCGCTCGCAGAGCGCTCGCGCCACCACGCGCGGCCTGTAGCGGTCGCGCGCTAGCCGTACTCGTAGAAGCCGCGCCCGCTCTTGCGGCCGAGCCGGCCGCTGACGACCATCCGCTTCAGCAACGGCGGCGGGGCGTAGACGGGCTCCTTGAACTCGTCGTAGAGCGACTCGCAGACGGAGTACAAGACGTCGAGGCCGATGAAGTCGCAGAGCGCGAGCGGGCCCATCGGATGGCCGCAGCCGAGCCGCATCCCCTCGTCGATGTCGTCGCGCGTGGCGAAGCCGTCCTCGTACATCCGGACGGCGGACATCAGGAACGGCACGAGCAGCATGTTGACCACGAAGCCGGAGCGGTCCTTGGTGTGGATCGGCGTCTTGCCGAGTCCGACGACGAGCTGCTCGGCGGCCGTCAGCGTCGCGTCGCTGGCGTCGAGTGGGTGGACGATCTCGACCAGCGGCATGACGGGAACCGGCGAGAAGAAGTGCAGGCCGACGACGCGGTCGGGGCGGGCGGTGGCGGCCGCGAGCTGTGCGATCGGGATGCTCGACGTGTTGGACGCGAGCACGGTCTCGTCGGGCACGGCCGCGTCGAGCTGGGCGAAGAGATCGCGCTTGGCGCGCTCGTCCTCGACGATCGCCTCGACGACGAAGTCGGCGCCGCCGATGTCGCCGAGATCGGTCGTGTAGTTGACCCGCGCCAGCAGCAGCTCCCGCTCCTCGGCGGTCAGTTTGCCGCGTTCCTCGGCGCGCCCGGTCGAGCTCTCGATCCGCTCGATCGCGTGGTGCAAGGCCGAGCGCTCCGGCTCGTAGGCGATGACGTCGAGCCCCGCGGCAGCGGCCGTCTCGGCGATCCCCGAGCCCATCAGCCCAGCGCCCGCGACGGCGATCGTCTGACTTGCGTACTGCTCTGTCATAGTGCTCCTTCGGGAGATTTGGTCTGGCCAATAAAGCGCTTGCTGGCTGTTTTTTGAAGGCTCTCTCGACACAAGCCCCCCGTTTGGACGTACTCGTGGTCGACGATCACGAGGTCGTTCGCTGGGGTTTGCAGATTCTGCTCGATCGCCAGCGTTGGGTCGGCCAGTGTCTGATGGCGGCGACTGCCGACGAGGCGCTCGAGCAGGCCCGTGTCCACGAGCCGGACGTCGCTCTGGTCGACCTGTTCGTCGGCACCGAGTCTGGCGCAGAGCTGTGCCTGGCGCTGCGCGAGGTGTCGCCACGTACGCGGATGCTGTTGATGTCCGGCGCGGGGCGGATCTCCGCACCGGCCGCTCAGGCGACCGGGGCGACGGGCTTCGTCCCGAAGGACTGGCCGGCGTCCGACGTCGTCATGGCGGTGCGGATGGTGGCGAACGGGATGACCGTCTTCGGCGCGCCCGACGCGCCGATCGCCCAGCCGCTCTCCAGCCGCGAGCAGGAGGTCCTCGACCTGATCGCCCGTGGGGCGACCAACCAGGAGATCGCCACCGCGCTCGCCCTCTCGCCGCACACCGTCAAGGACCACGCCAGCGCGCTCTACCGCAAGCTCGACGTCCGCAATCGCAGCGAGGCGGTCCGCCGCGCCGCCCGCCTCGGCCTGACCAGCTAAGTAGGAGAGAAGGCGGAGGGCGCAGCCGGACCGGTCCTACGGCAACGTGTCGGAGCTGGCGGGAGCGAGGTCCGGCGAGTACCGCAGCAGAGAATTCACCCCCCCGAAAGTGCGCGGCTTGTCCCCCGGTCGGGGGGTAGTCGCGTTTCGCGCTGTCGCTTGCGGTGGGGAGCCGTGAAAGGTCGTCTAGATGACGGATCGGCACCCCGCCTCGACGACCGCCGTGCTGTTCCCCGGACAGGGGAGCCACACGCCGGAGATGCGCGCGCTCGTCGCCGAGTTGCGGCCCGATCTGCTCGAGCTGGCCACCGATGCGTGTGGCTGCGATCCGTTCGAGCGGATCGACGAGGGCACCCGCTATCAGCAGCCCGCGATCTTCTGCGCCAGCCTCGCCGGCTGGGAGCGCGCGCGAGCCGAATCGCCGTCCGTGCTCGCCGGGCACTCACTAGGAGAGTTCGCGGCCCTAGCGGCGGCGGGCGCGCTGTCCGAGCTGGACGCGCTGCGGATAGTCGTCCTACGCGGTGCGGTGATGGACGACGCGGCGCGCAAGGGCCCGCCCGGGGGGATGCTCGCCCTGCGTGCCGATGCGGCGACGTCGGCGGAGATCGCGCGCCAGGCGGGCATGGCGATCGCGAACGAGAACTCGCCGGACCAGGTCGTGCTCGCCGGTCCGCTCGCCGCGCTGGAACGGGCCGAGGAGATCTGCCGCGAGCGCAGCCTGCGCAGCGTTCGCCTGCCGGTCAGCGGCGCCTTCCACTCGGCGGCGATGACGCCGGCAGCCGCGCCGCTGCGCGAGGCGCTGGCGCAGCTGCCGCCGCGCCGCCCCGAGATCCCCGTCCTCTCGGGCATGACGGCGATGCCGTTCACCGATCCCCGCGCGGAGCTGGTCGCGGCGCTGACCCGGCCGGTGCGCTGGGTCGCGGTCCTGAGCGCGCTCGAGTGGCGTGGAATCGACCGCTTCGTCGAGGCCGGCCCCGGACGCGTGCTGACCAAGCTCGTGCGGCGGACCGTGCCCGGTGCCGACGCGGTGACGGTCGACGTCGTGGAGACGGCCCGTGCGTAGCGTGGCGGTCGTCGACGCGTTGCCGGTGTCCACCACCGGCCGGTGGTGGACACCGAGGCCGCGCGCGAGGACAGCCGGGCCCCGCGGCCGGCGGGGATCGCGGCGATCGCGATGGCGACGCCGAGCCGCGTGGTCGACAACGCCGCGATCGCGGCCCGCCTCGACGTCCGCGAGGAGTGGATCGAGAGCCGCACGGGCATCGTCGAGCGCCGCCACGCCCTGGCCGGCGAGCGCCTCGTCGACCTCGCCGCGAGCGCCGGATTGCGGGCGCTGCGCCGAGCTGGATTGGGGCCCACCGAGGTCGATCTCGTCATCGTCGCGACGACGACCCCCGACGACCTGCTGCCGAACGCCGCGCCGCTGGTCGCCCACGCGATCGGCATTCCCGCGGCCGGCGCCTTTGACCTCGGGGCCGCGTGCACCGGCTTCGTCGCGGCGCTCGGCGCCGCCGCCGGCCAGGTCGAGTCCGGCCGCTCCCGCAACGCGCTCGTCGTCGGCGCCGACCTGATGAGCCGGGTCGTCGATCCCGGCGACCGCAACACCAGCATCCTGTTCGGCGACGGTGCCGGTGCTGCCGTCGTAACCGCCGCGGCCGGACACGGTCGCATCGGTCCGTCGGTGCTGCGCAGCGACGGCTCCGCGGGCGACCTGGTCACCATCCCGCGCGCCGACGGGGTCATGCGGATGCACGGCCAGGACACCTTCCGCCGGGCCGTCACCAGCCTCAGCGAGGCAAGCCTCGAAGCCGCCGAGCTGGCGGGCGTCGGCCTCGCCGACATCGACCTGTTCGTCTTCCACCAGGCCAACGGCCGGATCCTGCGCGCCGTTGGCGAGCGGCTCGGCCTCGAACAGGACCGCGTCGTCGACTGCATCGCCCGCTACGGCAACACGTCGGCGGCGACGGTGCCGATCGCGCTCTGCGAGGCAGGCTCCGATGGGCGGCTGTTCGCCGGCGCGCGCGTGCTGGTCGGCGCGTTCGGCTCCGGGCTCACTTGGGGCGCGACCGTCGTCGAGTGGGGGAGCGCATGAGCGCCGTCGCGCCGGTAGCCGCTCCCGAGGCCACGACGGTGGACCAGACGGCGCGCGGCTGCGCGCTGGTGACGGGCGGCTCACGTGGCATCGGCGCGGCGATCGCGCGCGGCTTGGCCGCCGACGGCTGGCGGGTCGCCGTCGGCTACCGCGGCAGCTCGGGGCACGCGGCGGCGGTCGCCGATCAGATTCGCGCGGCCGGTGGCGAGGCGACGACGCTTGCCGCCGATGTGGCCGACCCGGCGGCGGCCGAGCAGCTTTGCGCGGGCGCCGAGCGCGAGCTCGGCCTGCCGGTGCTGGTGCTCGTCAACAACGCCGGGGTGCGCGCCGACGCCCTCTCGCCACAGATCAGCGACGCCGACTGGCAGACGGTGCTCGACACCAACCTGTCCGCCGCCTTCCGGCTGACCCGTCAGGCGCTGCGGCCGATGCTGCGCGCCCGCTTCGGGCGGATCGTCAACGTCGGCTCGATCGTCGGGCAGCGCGCCAATCCCGGCCAGGCGAACTACGCCGCCTCGAAGGCCGGCCTGATCGCCTTCACCAAGACGGTCGCGGCCGAGGTCGCGCGCCGTTCGGTGACGGTGAACGCCGTCGCCCCGGGCCTGATCGAGACCGACATGACCGCCGGGCTCGACGACCAGATGCTCAACGCCATTCCCGCCCGCCGACCCGGTACCCCGGACGAGGTGGCGGCCTGCGTGCGCTTCCTCGCCTCGCCCGCCGCCGCGTATGTCACCGGCTCCGTCCTGACCGTCGATGGCGGCCTGACCGCCTGACCCCGAACCAGCAAGCCAAGGAGATACAGATGCCGATCGCCACCAAGGAGGACATCGCCCAGCGCGTCAACGAGGCGCTCGTCGAGTTTGGCGCCGACGCCGATGCGATCACGCCCGATGCCCGCTTCGAGGCGCTCGACATCGACTCGCTCGATCTCGTTGAGCTCGCCCAGATCGCCGAGGACGACTACGGCGTCGAGCTCAAGACCGACGACCTGAAGCGGATCGAGACCGTCGGCCAGGCGATCGACCTGATCGCGGAGCGCGCCGGGTGAGTCGTCGCGTCGTCATCACCGGCGTTGGCGCCGTCACACCGCTCGGCATCGGCGCCGAGGCGCTGATCGAGCGCTGGACGGCAGGCGAGTGCGGGATCGTCGACGGTCTCGGCACCTGCACCGACTTCGACCCGGCCGCGCTGCTCGACCGGCGCGCGGCGCGCCGCTCCGACCGCTTCACCCAGCTCGCGCTCGTCGCCGCCGCGGAGGCGCTGGCACAGGCCGGCTGGGACGACGCGCTGCCCGTTCCGGCCGAGCGCGCCGGCTGTGTGGTTGGCACCGGGATCGGCGGCATCGGGACGATCGAGGACCAGCACGACATCCTGCGCGACCGCGGCGCCGGTTCGGTCAGCGCGCTCGGCGTTCCGCTGCTGATGGCGAATGCGGCCAGCGGCGCCGTCGCGATGCGCCACGGGCTCAAGGGCCAGTGCTACGGAACTGTCTCGGCCTGTGCCGCCGGCGCCCACGCGATCGGCGCGGGGCTGCGGATGATCCAGCACGGCGACGCCGACGCCTGCCTCGTCGGCGGCGCCGAGTCGGCGCTGACGCCGCTCGCCAAGGCGGCGTTCTCGGCGATGGCGGCGACCTCGCCGACCGGCGTCTCGCGGCCGTTCGACGCGCGCCGTGACGGCTTCGTGATGGGCGAGGGCGCGGGCGTGCTGATCCTCGAGGCCGAGAACGCCGCGCGGGTGCGCGGGGCGACTCCGCTTGCGGTGCTGTCCGGCTACGGCGCGACCGCCGACGCCCACCACATCACTGCCCCCGAGCCGTCCGGCGACGGCGCCGCCCGCGCGATGCGCGCCGCGCTCGCGGACGCCGGCAGGGCGCCCGCCGACGTCGACTACGTCAACGCCCACGGGACTTCGACGCCGCTCAACGACCGCTCGGAGACCGCCGCGATCAAGAGCGCGCTCGGCGAGCACGCGACGCGCATCCCGGTCTCCTCGACGAAGTCGGCGATCGGGCATCTGCTCGGCGCGGCCGGCGCCGTCGAGGCGGTCGCGACCGCGCTCGCGCTGCAGCGCGGAGTCGTGCCCCCGACCGTCGGCTGGGAACAGCGCGAGGACGATCTCGACCTCGACTACGTCCCCGACAAGGGACGCGGGATCGAGCGCAACGGCCACGCACCGGTCGCGCTGTCGAACTCGTTCGGCTTCGGCGGACACAACGCCGTGCTCTGCCTGGAGGCGGCATGACCGCGCGGCTGGCGGTTGTCGACGGCGCGCCCGCCGAGGAGTCGGTGCGGCTCGACGCGCGCGCTCGGTTGGAGGCACTCTGCGACCCCGGCTCGCTGGAGATCATCCGATCGGAGGTCGACTCGCGCTCCGAGCGGCGCTCGCAGCCGGGCGATGGCGTCATCGCCGGCGCCGGGACCGTCGCCGGGCAGCCGGTCTTCTGCTTCGCCCAGGACGCCCGCTTCGCCGGCGGATCGCTGGGCGCGGCGCAGGCCGACTCGATCGTCCGCGTGATGCGGATGGCGGCGTCGGCGAACGCCCCGATCGTCGCGTTCGTCGAGTCCGGCGGCGCCCGCATCGACGAGGGCATCGCGGCGCTCGCCGGCTACGGCCAGATCTTCCGCGAGCAGGTCCAGCTCTCGGGCTGGGTGCCGCAGATCGCGGTCGTCTGCGGGGCGTCCGCGGGCGGCGGCGCCTACTCGCCGGCGCTCAGCGACTTCGTCGTGATGACGCCCGACTCGCAGCTCTTCCTGACCGGTCCCGGCGTGGTGCGCGAGGTGATGGGCGAGGACGTGACGGCGGCCGAGCTCGGCGGTCCGGACGTCCAGAGCCGCAACGGCGTCTGCCACCTGGTCGCCGAGGGCGACGGCCACGCCGTCGGGCTGGCGCAGGCGCTGCTCGGCTATCTGGCCCCGTCCCCCGGGAGTGCGCCTTCGACCGCCGCGCGCCAGGAGACGACGCTCGACCCGTCGAGCGTCGTGCCGACCGACGGCCGCAAGGTCTACGACGTGCGCGGGGTGATCGAAGCGCTCGCCGACGGTGGCGAGACGCTCGAGATCGCGCCGCGCTGGGCGCGCAACATGGTGACCGCGTTCGGCCGCATCGACGGCCGCCCGGTCGGCTTCGTCGCCAACCAGCCACGCCACTTCGGCGGGGCGATCGACAGCGACGCCGCGCAGAAAGCGGCCCGCTTCGTCCGCACCTGCAACAGCTTCGGGCTGCCGCTCGTGGTGCTGGTCGACACGCCCGGGTTCCTGCCCGGCACCCGCCAGGAGGCCAACGGCGTGATCCGCCACGGGGCGAAGCTGCTCTATGCCTTCTCGGAGGCGACGGTGCCGCGCTTCACCGTGGTCCTGCGCAAGGCCTACGGCGGCGGCTACATCACGATGAACTCGCATGGCCTCGGGGCCGACCTGGTGCTCGCCTGGCCCGGAGCCCAGATCGGCGTCGTCGGCGCCGAGCAGGCGGTTGGGATCCTCGCCCGGCGTGAGATCGCCGCGGCCGACGACCCGCAGGAGGAGCGCGCTCGGCTCGCTTCCGACTACGGCGAGCGTCATCTGACAGCGGCCGTCGCGGCCGGCAGCGGCTTCGTCGACGAGGTAGTCGCGCCGGCACAGACGCGCAGTCGGCTGCGCTGGGCGCTGAAGACGATCGGCGCGAACGACCGGCGTGGCGTCGACCGCGGGAACGTTCCGCTGTGAGCGGGCTGTGCTTCCGCCGCTACGCCGCGCTCGGCGACAGCCTCAGCGCCGGCGCCGAGGGCGACACGGCGATCCCGTGGCCCGAGCACGCGGCGCGCGCGCTTGCGGGCGACGGTCCCGAGCTGGCGTTCAGCAACTTCGCGGCCGCCGGCGCGACGAGCACCGACGTCGCGATCTGGCAGCTCCAGCAGACGGTCGAGTTCCGTCCCGATCTGATCTCGCTGATCTGCGGCGCCAACGACGTGCTGCTGTCGGTGCGGCCCGACCCGGAGGTGTTCACGGCGGTCTTCGACGGGATCGTCGACTCGCTGCGACGGCGGCTGCCCGACGCGCTGATCGTCACGGCCACCTACCCGCGGATCGACTCGCTGCTGCCGGTCCGCGAGCGGACGAGCGCGCGGATCGAGAGTGGGATGGAGGCGATCAACGGAGCGATTCGCGAGATCGCCGCGCGGCGCCGGCTGACCTGCCTCGAATGGGCCGGCCACCCGGGCGTCGACGAAGCGGAGAACTTCGCCGACGACCGCTTCCACCCGTCGGCCGAGGGCCATCGGCGCGCCGCCGCCGCGTTCGTCGAGGGCCTGACGGCGGCGATCGGGCCCTGCGTTCCCGGCAAGGACGCGGTGTGACGGGCCGGCTCGATCCCACCAGCCCTGGTGTCCGCAGCGTC
This sequence comes from uncultured Thermoleophilaceae bacterium, assembly GCA_964629855.1. GTDB lineage: Bacteria > Actinomycetota > Thermoleophilia > Solirubrobacterales > Thermoleophilaceae > JAAYBF01. Next base: position 12,482 of record CAZVRI010000002.1, on the reverse strand, counting down.
AGTCGCGGGCGGACGATCACCGAGTCCGACGTCGCCCAGTTCGCCGCGCTGACCGGCGACATGCACCCCCAGCACACCGACGCCGTCTGGTCGGCCGGCAGCCGCTTCGGCGAGCGTGTCGCGCACGGGATGCTCGTCCTCTCCTACGCGGTAGGGCTGGTCGACTTCGACCCCGACCGGGTCGTCGCGCTGCGGCGCGTGTCGAACGCCGTCTTCAAGCGGCCGGTCAAGATCGGCGACACGATCCACGTCGAGTCGGCGGTCGAGGCCGTCGAGCGCCTCGACGCCCAGCACGCACTGGTCTCCTGCGGCTGGCGGGTCCTCAACCAGGACGGTCGCCTGGTCGTGCGAGCGACGATCGAGCTGGTCTGGCGCGAGACGGACGACGTGGCCGGCAGCTCGTCGCCGCCCCCGCCGATCGACGACGACTTCATCCCGATACCGCTCTGATGCTCGCCGGACGCCGCGTGCTGATCACGGGAGTGATCACCCACCGCAGCATCGCCTTCGCGGTTGCCGAGGAGGTCCAGCGCCAGGGAGGCGAGGTACTGCTGACCAGCTTCGGACGGGCGCGCCGACTGACCGAGCGCGCGGCGAAGCGGCTGCCGGAGGTTCCGGACGTGTTGGAGCTGGATGTCAACAGCGCTGAGGATCTGGCGGCGTTGGGGGCTGAGTTGGAGCGGCGCTGGGGGCGGGTCGACGGCGTGCTGCACGCGATTGCGAATGCGCCGGGGGATGCTTTGGGGGGAGACTTTCTGGACACGCCTCCCGAGAGCGCCGAGGCGGCGTTTCGTACGAGCGCCTATTCGCTCAGCGCGCTTGCCGCGGCCTTGCGGCCACTGTTAGCCAAGGACGCCGGGATCGTCGGCCTCGACTTCGACGCCAGCGTGGCGTGGCCGTCGTATGACTGGATGGGGGTGGCGAAGGCGGCTTTGGAGTCTGTATCGCGCTACCTCGCCCGCGATCTCGGTCCTGCGGGCGTGCGCGTCAACCTCGTCTCAGCGGGCCCGATCCGGACGGCTGCGGCCGGCGGCATCCCGGGCTTCGACGAGCTCGCCGCGCTCTGGGGCGACCGCGCCCCGCTCGCCTGGGACGTCGACGACCCCGCCCCGATCGCCTCAGCCGTCTGCTTCCTGCTCTCCGACGCCGCGCGCGCGATCACTGGAGAGATACTCCACGTGGACGGCGGCGCCCATGCCATCGGCGCATGAGCGCCGAAACTGCGTTTGACCCGTCCGCCGGCGGCGAAACTGTGTTTGACCCCGATATAGGGGGTCAAAGGCGGCTTCGGGCTGGCCGGCGTCGTTAGCCGGGCAGGGTGGCGCGGACTTGGTAGACGGAGATCGTGTGGTTGAGGAAGGCGTTGCGGGCGGCGCGGAGGTAGAGGCGCCAGACGCGTAGGCGCTCGGGGCCGGCGAGGCGCTCGGCGGTGACGAGGTCGCGGTCGAGGTTCTCGTACCAGTGGCGCAGCGTCTCGGCGTAGTCCTCGCGGAAGCCCTCGACGTGGTGGGTTTCGAAGCCGGCACGCTCGAGTGCGAGCTGGACGCGCGAGAGCTGAAGCGTCTCGCCGTCCGGGAAGACGTAGCGGTGGTTGAACGAGCCCGCGTCCGGGTCGCTGTGCCGCAGCCGCGCGATGCCGTGGTTGAGCAGCCGCCCGCCCGGCTTCAGCAGCTCGGCGAGCTGGCGGGCGTAGAGGTCGATCTTGTTCTCGCCGACGTGCTCGACCATCCCGATGCTGGCGATCGCGTCGAACTGCTCGCCGCCGATGTCGCGGTAGTCCATCACCCGGATCTCGACACGGTCGGACAGCCCGGCGTCCGCGACCCGCTTGCGCGCCTCCTCGGCCTGGGCGGGCGAGAGGGTGATCCCCACGACCCGGGCGCCGTGCCGTGAGGCGGCGTGGATCGCGAACGCGCCCCAGCCGCAGCCGACGTCGAGCAGCGTGTCGCCCTCCGACAGCGCGAGCTTCGTGCAGACCAGCTCGCGCTTGGTGTCCTGCGCCTCCTCGAGCGTCTGGGCACCGCGCGAGAAGATCGCGCAGCTGTAGGTCATCGAGTCGTCGAGGAAGAGTGCGAAGAACTCGTTGCCGACGTCGTAGTGGTGGCGGACCGCGCGCGCGTCGCGCTCGCGGCTGTGCAGCTTGCCGTGTGGTCGCAGCTCCGACTTCGGGACCCGCGGCGGGCGCGTGACACCCATCGCCCGTGCGGCGGCGAGCGTCAGCTTGGCGCGCGCGCGGGCGTCGATCGCCGGCGGCTCCCAGTGGTCGACGATTCCCATCACTGCCATCAGGTCGTCGACGTCGAGGTCGCCGCTCACATACGCGCGGCCGAGGCCGAGCTGGCCCGGGGCGCGAACGAGGTGGGCGAGCGCGCGCGGCGAGTTGACCGTAAAGCGCGGTCCCTCGCCGTCGCCGTTGCCAGTGCTTGGGATTGTCGATCCGTCCCAGAGATCGACCGTGAACGGGCGCTCGGGGATTGCCCGTTCGATCTCCCTCCGCAGCGGACCTGTCTTGGTCAGCGGCATGGAATGAGCCTAGCCACGCCAAACCAATGCCGACAAGTTTGGAGGAGTAATCCCCTCCAATCGGGGGTAGCCGCTGGCTGTGTCGAATTTGCTTGCCATCTACCTCAACGACCATCTCGCCGGCTCGACCGTCGGAGTCGAGCTCGCACGTCGCGCGCGTGGCTCCAACGAGGGCACCCCGCTCGGCGAGTTCCTCACCACTCTCGCCGTCGAGATCGACGAGGACCGCGACACTCTCCTGGAGGTGATGGAGGCGGCCGGCGCCGGCCGTGACCGGCTCAAGGTCACGGGCGCCTGGGCGGGCGAGAAGCTCGGCCGCCTCAAGCTCAACGGAAGCCTGCTCGGCTACTCGCCGCTAAGTCGCGTGGTCGAGCTGGAGGGGCTGCGGCTCGGCGTCGAGGGCAAGGCCTGCCTCTGGCGGATGCTGCGCGAGCTCGCGGACCCGCGCCTATCGGCTTTTGACTTCGATGCCCTGCTTGCCCGCGCCGAGCGTTAGTGCGACGATCTGGAGCGCCACTGGCTCGAAGCCGGGCGGCTCGCGCTCACCGACGGGTAGGGGGGCTCAGCCGGCTTTCGCCGCCCGCCGCGCGGTGCGCACGCGGTCGGTGGCGCTGAGTTCGGCCTTGCGCATCCGGACGACCGCCGGGGTGACCTCGACGCACTCGTCGGCGCGGACGTGCTCGAGCGCCTCGTCGAGCGACAGCTCGCGCTTCGGCGACAGCCGCACCAGCACGTCGGCGGTCGAGGAGCGCATGTTGGTGAGGTGCTTCTCCTTGACGGCGTTGACGTTGAGATCCTCGGGGCGCGAGTTCTCGCCGACGATCATGCCCTCGTAGACCTCCTCGCCGGGGCCGACGAACAGCGTGCCGCGCTCCTCGAGGTTGATCAGCGCGAAGCTTGCGGTCGGACCGGGACGGTCGGCGACCAGCGAACCCGTCGAGCGGGTGCGCATCTCGCCGGCCCACGGCTCCCAGCGGTCGAGCACATGGCTCATCACGCCGCTGCCGCGGGTCAGCGTCAGGAATTCGGTGCGGAAGCCGATCAGCCCGCGCGCCGGGATCAGGTAGTCCATCCGCACCCAGCCGGTGCCGTGGTTGGCCATGTTGTCCATCCGCCCCTTGCGGTTGGCGAGCAGCTGGGTGATCGAGCCGACGTGCTCCTCGGGCGTGTCGATCGTCAGCCGCTCGACGGGCTCGTGGGTGCGGCCCTTGACCTGGCGCGTGACGACGTGCGGCTGGCCGACGGTCAGCTCGAACCCCTCGCGGCGCATCGTCTCAACCAGCACGCCGAGCTGCAGCTCACCGCGGCCCTGGACCTCCCAGGCGTCGGGGCGCTCGGTTGGGTTGACGCGGATCGAGACGTTGCCGACCAGCTCGCGCTCCAGCCGCGCTTCGATCTGGCGCGCGGTCAGCTTGTCGCCGGACTGGCCGGCGAGCGGCGACGTGTTCACGCCGATCGTCACCGACAGCGACGGCTCGTCGATCTCGATCAGCGGCAGCGCGCGCGGGTCCTCGCGGTCGGTCAGCGTCTCGCCGATCGTGATCTCCGGCATGCCGGCGACGGCGATGATCTCGCCTGGCCCCGCCTCGGCGGCCTCGACCCGTTCAAGCGCCTCGGTCACGTAGAGATTGGTGATCGTCGCCTTTTCAACGCTGCCGTCGGAGCGGCACCAGGCGACTTCCTCACCCTGGCGGATCGTCCCGTGGCGGACGCGGCAGAGCGCGAGCCGGCCGACGTATGGGGAGGCGTCGAGGTTCGTCACGTGCGCCTGCAGCGGATGGCCGTCCTCGTGCTCGGGCGCCGGGATGTAGCTGACGATCAGGTCCATCAGCGGCTTCAGCTGGTCGGTGCCCTCGACGCCCTCCTCGAGCGATGCCCAGCCGTCCTTGGCGTTCGTGTAGACGATCGGGAACTCGATCTGCTCCTCGTCGGCATCGAGCTCGAGGAACAGCTCGTAGACCTCGTCGACGACCTCGGAGATCCGCGCGTCGGGCCGGTCGACCTTGTTGACGACGAGGATCACGGGGAGGCGCGCGGCGAGCGCCTTGCGCAGCACGAAGCGGGTCTGCGGCAGCGGTCCCTCGGAGGAGTCGACGAGCAGCACCACTCCGTCGACCATCGTCAGTCCGCGCTCGACCTCGCCGCCGAAGTCGGCGTGGCCCGGCGTGTCGATGATGTTCAGCTTGACGTCGCCGTAACGGACGGCGGTGTTCTTCGCGAGGATCGTGATGCCCTTCTCGCGCTCAAGATCCATCGAGTCCATGACCCGGACGTCGACGTCCTGGTTGGCTCGGAATGCGCCCGATTGCCACAGCATCGCGTCGACCAACGTCGTCTTTCCGTGGTCGACGTGCGCGACTATCGCGACGTTACGTATGTCTTCCCTCCTAGACATGGGTCGGAGAGGGTACAACGCCGCGCGCGCCGAGTGGTTTTCGACGGTTTGATCTTCGGCCCCGGGGGAAGGCTGCCAGTGTGGGGACAGTCGTCCAGCCGGGCCGCGATCAGTTGCGCCGCCTGGCTCAGCTGAGCGTCAATGACGGGTGCGTGCTCAGCGTCTACGTCGATCTCGACCCGAGCGAGTTCGCGACCGGGCCGGCGCGCTCGAGCGCGTTGACCTCCGCCGCGGACGAGGCGTCGCGGGCGGTCGAGGACGAGGCGCGCGGCTTCTCGCACACCACCCGCCTGCGGCTGCGCGACGACGTGATCCGGATCCGCGACTACGCCAAGGAGGCGGACTTCGACTCGACGCACGGGCTGGCGATCTTCGCGGCGGCCGGTGCCGACCTGTTCGAGCCGCTGCACCTGCCGCACTCGGTCGCCAACCGGGTCTGCGTCGACGGCTCGCCGTACGTCGCGCCGCTGGTCGGACACTCGAACGGCTCGTGGTGCGTCGCGCTCGTCACCCGTCGCGACGCCCGCCTGCTGCACGGGGGACCGCTGCGCCTCGCCGAGGAGGAGCGGCTCGACGACGACGTCCCCGGCCGCCACGACCAGGGCGGGCTGTCGCAGTCGCGCTACGAGCGTCACATCGACGACCAGGCCCACAAGCACCTCGCGCGCGTCGCCAGGCGGCTCGGCGAGCTGCGCCGCGACGGCGGCTTCGACCACCTGCTGGTCGGTGGCACCGAGCAGAGCTACAGCGAGTTCGCCGCGCTGCTCGACAACGAGACCCGCGAGCGGCTCTGCGGCCGGCTGTCGGTCGACGTCGAGCACGTCGGCGCGGCCGAGGTCACACGCGCCGCCGCCCCACTGATGCGCGAGCACGACCGCCGGAGCCGCGAGAAGCTGCTGGACCGTGTCGAGGAGGGCCTCGGTCCCGACGGCCGTGCCGCCGTCGGTCTCGACGACGTCGTCGGTTGCCTCGAGGAGCAGCGCGTCGCGACGCTGCTGGTCGACGCGGCGTGGCTGCGCGAGCATCAGCCAGGCGAGCGGATCGTCGAGCTCGCCCTCACCCAGAACGCCGAGACCGTCCGCTTCAGCGACGACTCGCGCATCCAGGCCCACGGCGGCATCGCCGCCCTGCTGCGCTTCTAGTCCGCGGCGGCGTTCAGCTCGGCCATGTCGCCGTCGGTGAGCGCTATTTCGGCGGCGCCGACGTTCTCCTCGAGGTGCTCGATCGAGGAGGTGCCGGGAATCGGGAGCATCGCCGGCGAGCGGTGGAGCAGCCAGGCGAGTGCGATCTGGCTCGGGGTGGCTCCGTGGCGCTCGGCGATCCGGTCGAGCGGGCCTCCGGCACGGGCAAGCGGGCCGGCGGCGAGCGGGAACCAGGGGATGAAGGCAAGGCCGCGAGCGGCGCAGGCGTCGAGCACGTTCGCGGAGCGACGGTCCTGGAGGTTGAAGCGGTTCTGGACCGATACGACCTCGGTCAGCGCCTGAGCGCGGTCGAGTTCTTCGACGCTGACGTTCGACACCCCGAGGTGGCGGATCTTGCCCTCGTCGCGCAGCTCGATCAGGGTCCCGAGCGACTCCTCGAACGGGACCTCGGCGTCGACGGCGTGCAGCTGCAGCAGGTCGATCCGCTCGACCCCGAGCCGCTTCAGGCTGCCGTGTACCGCGCTGCGCAGGTGGTCCGGATGCCCGTTGCGCGGCCACTCGCCGGGGCCGGTCCGCTCGAGCCCGGCCTTGGTCGCGATGACGAGGCCGTCGGGGTAGGGGTGGAGCGCCTCGCGGATCAGGTTCTCGGCTACATAGGGCCCGTAGGAGTCGGCCGTGTCGATCAGGTCGATCCCCAGCTCGACCGCGCGGCGCAGGACCGCCTTCGCCGCTTCGGGGTCGTCGGGCGCCCCCCAGACACCCTCGCCGGTGAGCCGCATCGATCCGAAGCCGAGCCGGCGGACCGTCATGTCGCCGAGCGTCAGGGTGCCGGCGCTGCTTTCAGTTAGCTCGGGCATCGCGGGTCTCCTTCTCAGTCGCTGTTGAGCTCGGGCGAGGGCCCGGCGGCGGTTACCGCTCCCTGCATGACCGTCTCGATCTGCTGCAGGTCGCTGTCCGAGAGCTGGACGTCGACCGCGCCGACGCTCTCTTCGATGTGGGCGGGGCTACGCGAGCCGACGATCGCCACGTCGACCGCCGGGTGGACGAGCGTCCAGGCGATCGCGAGCTGGCTGAGCGTGCAGCCGAGCCCGTCAGCGATCTCGGTGAGCTGGCGGACGACCACGAGGTTCTGACGCAGGTTGGCCGCGCTGAACTGTGGGCTGCTGGATCGCCAGTCGTCGTCGGCGAACTCGGTGTCCTCGTCGATCGCGCCGGTCAACAGTCCGTGCGCGAGCGGTCCGTAGACAAGCACGCCGACGTCGTTGTCCATGCACCACGGCAGCACGTCATCCTCGACTTCGCGCGAGAACAGGTGGTACGGCGGCTGCAGCGTCTCCACCGGCACGGCTTGCGACAGCTCCTCCAGCTGATCGGCGGAGTAGTTCGAGACCCCGATGTGGCGGATCTTGCCCTCGTCGCGCAGCTCCGCCAGCGCGGCGCCCGTCTCGGCCAGCGGCGTGTCGGGATCGGGCCAGTGCACTTGGTAGAGGTCGATGTAGTCGACGTCGAGCGCATCCAGGCTCTTTTCGACGCCGTCGCGCAGGAGCTCCGGGCTCGAGTCGCGCGTGGCGCCGCCGGGAACTGGTCGCAGGCCGCCCTTGGTTGCGATCACCACCTCGTCGCGCGCTTCGAGCAGCTCGTCCTCGAGCGCCTGCGCCAGCAGCCGCTCCGACGCCCCGAACCCGTACGCCTGCGCCGTGTCGAAGAAGTTGATCCCCAATCCGCGCGCATGCCGGATCGCCTCGATCGCCCTCCGCTCGTCGAACTGTCCCCACTCGCCACCGAGCTGCCAGGTCCCGAACGCGATCGGCGAAACCATCAGCTCACTGCGCCCAAGACGCACCCGTTCCAGCTCTCCCGTCATCCAATCCGCTTGCCCTCGCACTCGGGGCCTCAAACGCTTTCCCGCAACGTGCGGGCGGACCCGCCCGTTCCGTCCTGTCGGCGCGCAACGCTGGGTGACTCGGATGGAGACGAAGGGAATTCGGTGGGACAGCTCTGGTTGTTGATTGGTCTGGCGCTCGGTGCGGCGGCGGTGTACTTCGTGATGCGCGGTCGTGTGGAGCACGAGCGGCGGGTGGCGGCTGAGAAGGTCGAGACGGTCACCGCGGCGCGCGATGAGCTGTCGAACCAGTTCTCGGCGCTGTCGACGGCGGCGCTGGAGCAGAACAACGCGCGCTTCCTGCAGCTTGCCGACGAGCGGATGAAAGCCCAGCAGGCCGTCGGGAAGACTGAGCTGGATGCGCAGAAGCGCGGGGTGGAGCAGCTCGTCAAGCCGGTCGAGGAGAAGCTCGAGGCGGTCAACAAGGTGCTGCGCGAGATGGAGAAGGAGCGCGCCCAGGCCTACGGCGGGCTGAACCGTCAGCTCGTCGAGGTCACCGAGACCCAGCAGCGCCTCCATGCCGAGACCGCGAATCTCGTGACGGCGCTACGCGCTCCGCACGTCCGCGGCCGTTGGGGCGAGGTTCAGCTGAAGCGGGTCTGCGAGATGGCCGGCATGCTCGCCTACTGCGACTTCTACGAGCAGCAGACCGTCACCGGCGACAGCGGCGTCCTGCGTCCCGACGTCGTAGTCAAGCTGCCCGGCGGCAAGGACGTCGTCGTCGACGCCAAGGCTCCGCTCGCCGCTTACCTGGACGCGATCGAGGCCAAGGACGAGGCGACGCGTGAGATGCATCTCGACACGTTCGCCCGCCACGTCAACGACCACATCAAGAAGCTGTCGGCGAAGTCCTACTCGGCCCAGTTCGACTCGTCGCCAGAGTTCGTCGTGATGTTCCTGCCCGGCGAGGTCTTCTACTCGGCGGCGCTCGAGCGGATGCCCGACCTGATCGAGCGCTCGGTCGAGGAGTCGGTCCTGATCGCCACGCCGACGACGCTGATCGCGCTGCTCAAGGCGGTCGCCTACGGCTGGCGCCAGGAGAAGATGGCGGAGTCGGCACGCGAGGTCTCGGCGCTCGGCCGCGAGCTCTACCAGCGGCTGTCGGTGCTCAGCGACCGCTTCGTCACCCTCGGCCGCCGGCTCGACTCCTCGGTGAAGGCCTACAACGACACGGTCGGCACGCTCGAGAGCCGCGTCCTGGTCTCGGCGCGCAAGTTCGACGAGCACGGCGTCGCGCCCGACGGCGCCGAGCTGGAGACGCCGGCCCCGATCGAGCTGTCGGTCCGCCGGCTGCACTCGGCCGAGGTCGACGACGGGCAAGCTAGGCTGGTCCCATGATCGGATTCATCGTCGCCGGAATCTTCATCGGCATCTTCGCCCGCTTGATCATTCCCGGCCGCCAGCGGATCGGTGTGCTGATGACGATCCTCGCGGGGCTGCTGGGCTCGATCGCCGGCGGGCTGTTCGCGTCGTGGATCGGTACCGGTGGGATCTGGGAGCTGAACTTCCTCGGCTTCGTTTGCGCGATCGGCGCGGCGGTGCTGTTCATCGCGGCCGCGGAGGGCCTCCGGCTCGGTCCGGGCAACCGCCGCGAGCTGGGCCGATAGCACCCAGCTAGCAGGGCTTTTCCGCTTTCCTGCTACCGTCCTTCGGGTCGGCCGCCAACCGTGGCGCCCGAGAGAGCCCGTCCTTGCTGCGTCTCAACGCGTCCGGGGTAGTGGATCTCCCCGTCGCATTCAAGGAGTCGCAGTTCATATGTCTGAGCAGTCTTTCGCCGATCTCGGCGTATCAAGTCCCGTGCTGTCCGCGCTGGAGAAGCGCGGCATCACCGAGCCCTTCGCCGTGCAGCGCCTCGTCATCGAGGACGTGCTCGCCGGCCGTGACGTGCTCGCCCAGTCCCCGACCGGATCGGGCAAGACGCTCGCGTTCGGCGTACCGCTGATCGACCGCATCGCGGCCGAGTCGCGCCGTCCCGCTGGCCTCGTCCTCGCCCCGACGCGCGAGCTGGCGGTGCAGATCGTCGACGAGCTGTACGAGATCGCTCACGCCAAGGCACTGTCGGTCGCGCCGGTCTACGGCGGCGTCGGCATCCAGGCCCAGGCCCGCAAGGCCGCCAAGGCGCACATCGTCGTCGCGACCCCCGGTCGCCTCGAGGACCTGATCCAGCGCCGCGAGCTTTCGCTGAAGAACGTCCAGGTCATGGTCCTCGACGAGGCCGACCGGATGCTCGACATGGGCTTCAAGCCGGCCGTCGACCGGATCGTCAAGCAGACCCCGGACGACCGCCAGACGCTGTTCTTCTCGGCGACGCTCGACGGCGCACCCGGCCAGGTCGCCAAGTCCTACACGCACGACGCCGTGCGTCATGTCCACACGCCGAAGGTTGAGCGCAAGGCGGACGTGAAGCACCGCTTCGTCCACCTCGCGCACGCCGACAAGGTCGACGCGCTGATCCGCGAGCTCAACGAGACTGAGCGTGGCCGGACCCTGGTCTTCGTCCGCACCAAGCGCGGCGCCGACCGGCTCGTCCAGCGGCTCGCCAAGAGCAACATCAAGGCTGTCGCGATGCACGGCAACAAGACGCAGAACCAGCGCCAGCGCGCGCTGGCGAGCTTCGAGTCGGGCAAGGTCGACACGCTCGTCGCGACCGACGTAGCGGCGCGCGGGATCGACGTCCCGGACGTCACCCACGTCTTCAACTACGACGCACCCGAGGATCGCGACACCTACGTCCACCGCGTCGGCCGCACCGGCCGTGCGGGCGCGACCGGGGCCGGAGTCAGCTTCGTGATCGCCGACCAGGCGCGCGACATGCGCCAGATCGCGACCGACCTCGGCCTGACCGCCGAGTTCGATCACGAGGCGCCAGCGCACGTCACCGGTCCGCCGCGCGACCGCGCCGCGCATGGCGGCGGACATCGCGGCCAGGGCGGGGGCGGACATCGCGGCCAGGGTGGCCAGAAGCGCGGCCGCTCCGGTGGCGGCGGCAAGGGCCGTGGCCGGTCGAACGACCGCCAGGGGGGCCGCGGCCGCGCCAGCGAGTCGCGCGACGGCTCCAGCGGCAACCGCCCCAAGGCGCGCCCGAACGCGTCGGGAACCGCGACCGGCAACGTCGCCTCGTCGCGCCCGCCGCGCAAGCGCCGCTCGCGCGTCTAGCCGTCCCCGGCCGGCGAGGTCTCCGGCAGCAGCGCGGACAGTCGCGTCCGGCCGTCGATTCCCTTCAGGTTGAGCCGCCGCGACCGCTTCCAGACGAAGCGGTCGCCGGCGAGCTCGACGACGGGCTCGGTGGCGTAGATGCGGCTTGGCTTGCCGCTGTCGGTCACGCGGCTCGCGAGGTTGACGGTCGAGCCGAACCAGTCGCCGCCGCGTGGGGTGGCGGGTCCGAACGTGACCCCGACGCGCAGCCGTGGAAACTCCTCGCCCTCGGCCTCGGTCGCCGCGACGAGCGCCTGGAGCGTGTCGAGCATCGGGTCGACCTCCCAGGAGACGAGCATCACCGCGTCGCCGATCGTCTTGACGATCTGGGTCGGGCGGTGGATCGAGGCGGTCGCCAGCTCGGCGAGCCGCGTCGCGACCTGGCCGAGGCGCTCGGTCGGGACCCGCTCGCCGAGCTTGGTGTAGCCGACGAGGTCGGCGAACGCGACCGCTATCTCACGCGTCCCGGCGAGCTCGCCGGCGTCGCGTTCGGCCTCGGCCACGAGGTTGCCGCGGATGCCGTCGCGCAGCTGCGCGCGGAACATCAGGTCGAGTACCGCCGCGACCTCCGGCGAGAGCACCTCGGCGGCCTGGACGTAGCGCAGCGCGAGCGTCATGTCGGTGTCGTCGGGCTGGACGAGCGGGCTGACCGTCGTGCGGCGGACGGCGTCGGCGGTCTGGCTCATCGCCTGGCCGGTTACGCGCGCGGTCTCGAGGATCCCTCCGCGTGGGATGCCGGCATCGAGCAGCAGCTTGATCCGCCGTGCGAGGTCGACGTCCTCGTCGGTGTAGGCGCGCTCGCGCGGCGCGGGGGACGGGCGACCGTTTGCCTGCAGCAGCTTGCGCAGGAACTCGCGGTCAAGGCCGGACTTGCGCGCCACGGCAGTTAGCGAGTGCTTGCGATCGCCGCCGAGCGCGACCTCGATCGCGAACGTCGTCAGGCGCCCGTCGCGTTCGGCCGCCTCGATCGCCCGCTCGGTCTGGCCCATCTCGCGCAGGCGCCGGACCAACTCGTCGTGCGCCTCGGCCTGCTCGAGCTCGTTCGGGACGTCCATCGTCGCCCCGATGATCTCAAGACGAGTGCTGCGGTACTCGCCGGACCTCGCTCCTGCGAGCTGCGGCACGCGGCTGTTGGACCGGTCCGACTGCGCCCTCCGCTGGAGGCGCGGCGGCGGCGCGATCACCCGCCGCGCCGCCGCCGGCTCTGTGGCCGCCCCGGCCGCTCAGGCGATCTTCATGCCCGAGATCGCGCGCGAGATCACGACTCGCTGGATCTCGGAGGTGCCCTCGAAGATCGTGTAGATCTTGGCGTCGCGCGCCATCCGCTCGACCGGGAACTCGCGCG
>CAZVRI010000001.1:33483-96962 GCA_964629855.1 uncultured Thermoleophilaceae bacterium | reverse complement strand
CGGCGCGCTCGTAGTTGCGGAAGTCGCTTGCTGTCAGCCCCGTGACACGCACGGCGCGGCGGCTAGACGTTGAGGCGGATCGGCATGACGAGGTAGATGAATCCCCCGTCGGCGCCGGACTGGATCAGGCCTGGGCGCAGCGGGCTGATCAGCTTCAAGACGATCTCGTCGGTCTCCGCGCTGTCGAGGCCGTCGCGGAAGAACTCCGGGTTGAAGCCGATCGCGAGCGGCTCGCCGTTGAACGGGATCGGCAGCGACTCGCTCGCCTCGCCGATGTCCGGCGTCTGGGCCGACACCTCCAGCTGACCCTCGGCAAAGGAGAGTCGCAGCGGCGCGTTCTTCTGCGCGAGCAGGCTGACGCGGCGCACGACCTCGAGCAGCTCGCCGCGGTCGACGCGCAGCTCGTGCTCGTACGCCTCGGGAAGCAGCTGCTGATAGTTCGGGAATCGACCTTCGACCAGTCGCGAGGACAGGACGATGTCGCCGACGCTGAAGACGACCTGGTTCTCGAGCGCCGTCACGGTGATCTCGGCAGCCTCGACCGCGGAGGCGATCCGGCTCAGCTCCTGCAAGGTTCGGGCCGGAACGTTCACCTCGAGCTCGCCGCCGAGCTGCTGATCGAGCGTGGTCTCCTTGACCGACAGCCGGTAGGAGTCGGTGGCGACCATGCGCAGCGTGTTGCCGGTCGCCGTGACGAGGACGCCGGTGAGGTGCGGACGCGTCTCGTCCCGCGAAGCGGAGCGGGCGACGCGATCGACCGTCTCGATGAAGGCGGCCGCGGGGACAGCCACGGTCGCGTCGGATCCCGGCGTCGGCAGCTTCGGGAAGTCGTCGAGCGGGAGCGTGCGCAAGTGGAAGGTCGCGGAGCCGGACTTGACCTCGACGTCCTGCTCGGACGCCCGGTACTCGAGCGAGATCGAATCGGCGGGCAGTGACCGCGCGACATCGAGCAGCAGCCGGCCCGGCACGACGACTGCGCCGTCACGCTCGACCTGCGCGTCGACGCTGGCACGGATGCCGAGCTCGGTGTCGGTCGCCTGGAGCTCGGCGGAGCCACCGTCGACGCTGATCAGAACTCCCGAGAGGGTCTGGATCGCGCTGCGCGTCGAAACGCCGCGGGCAACGATGCCGAGACGGTCTAGAAAAGATTCACGTGAGAGAACAAGCTTCAACTGATCTACCTACTTATAGAAGGGGTAGGTGCTGTGGAGATGTTGATGAAGTCCTGAAGGGTGCTTGGTAGAGCGGAAGACGGCTGCTGGACAGCCTGTGGAGAAGCGTGGAGTCTTGCAGCAACGTCGGTCATCACGCCGGAGTTGCGAGTTGACGCTTGAGCTTGTCCACAGCCTGCGCGAGCTCGCTGTCACGTTCGATGTCACCTGAGAGGCTGCGAACGGCGGCGAGGATCGTGCTGTGGTCACGCCCGCCGAGGCGACGGCCGATCTCGGGAAGGCTCTTGCCGGTGAGCTCGCGCGACAGGTAGATCGCGACTTTGCGCGCCTGGGCGACGACCGGCCGGCGGTCGCGGGCGATGAGCTCCTTCGACGTGAGTCCGTAGAGGCTGGCGGTGGCCATCAGGACGTCCTCGACGCTGGGCTTCGCGGAGCGACGGTCCGGGCCGAGCTTGTCGAGCAGCTTGCGGGCGATGTCCGGCGTCGGCTGCTCGCCACGCAGCGACGCGTAGGCGACGACCTGGATCAGCGCGGCCTCGAGCGCGCGCACGCTTGTCGTCACGCGGCCGGCGATCTCGGACACGAGGTCGGGCGACGCGTCGACGGAGTCCAGCCGCGCCCGCTTCTCGAGGATGGCGCGGCGGACATGGAAGTCGGGCGGTTCGATCGGAACCACGAGGCCGGAGCCGAAACGCTCGCCGAGACGGTCGGCGATGTCGTTGAGCTCGGCCGGGCTGCGGTCGGACGTCATGACGAGCTGGCGGCCGGAGTCGTGCAGCTCGTTGAAGGTGTGGAACAGCTCCTCCTCGGTGCGGGCCTTGTCGGCGAGGAACTGGACGTCGTCGAGCAGCAGCACGTCGACGCCGCGGAAGCGCTCCTTGAACGACTGGGTGTCGCGGGCGCGCACCGCGTCGACGAACTCGTTGGTGAACTGCTCGACGGTTGCGTAGCGGACGGTCAGACCGGAGCCGTAGCGCTGGACGTAGTTGCCGATCGCGTGCAGCAGGTGGGTCTTGCCGAGTCCGGGGCGGCCGTGGATGAACAGCGGGTTGTAGGCCTGGCCCGGCATCTCGGCGACCGATAGAGCCGCCGCGTGGGCGAAGCGGCTCCCCTTGCCGATCACGAACTGCTCGAAGGTGTACTTCGGATTGAGGTTGCCGGCCGCGGCCGCGGGGGTCTGGTCAACCGGCGCGGAGGCGGCCGCGGCTGGCTCCCACTGCTCGTCGACAATCTGGACGACGGCGTTCGGGGAGTAGCCGCGGGCGGCGGCGGTGCGAACCAGGGGGAGGTAGCGGTCGCGGACCCAGGTCCGGATGTGGTCGGGTGCGCGGACGAACAACGTGTCGCCCTCGACGCCGGCAAGCTCGAGCGGGTCGAGCCAGATGTGGAACTTGAAGTCCGCTACGTCGCGGCGCATCTCTGTGCGGATGCGGTCCCATATTGGCTCGAGCTGATCGCGCACAGAAATATCCGGCCCTCCCGGACCTGTTCGGCAGACTTTTGGGTTGGAGAGGGCTCGGCGTGAGCGTCGTCCTCGGCGTTGGCGAGTGTACATCCGCGCGCTCCGCGTGTACCGGCGCCGTCGGACGACTGCCGCAAATCGCGAGGAATTCGACCGAGGCCCTCGCATCCTCCCTATACTCATCGCCTTCGAGAGGAGCACTGAATGAAGCGGACTTATCAACCGAAGAAGCGCAAGCGGGCCCGTACCCACGGTTTCCGTGCGCGCATGAGCTCGCGTGCCGGTCGCGAGATCCTCAAGCGCCGTCGTAGCAAGGGCCGGCGCCGCCTCACCGTCTAGAGATGGGCGGTGCGGCCGAGGGCCGTGGCGGTAGCCGTCGCAAGAAGCGGCGGCGGTTGTCGCGCAGCGGCGACTTCGATCGCGTCTACCGCGACGGCCGCTCGCACGCCAACCGCTTTCTCGTCGTCTACTCGTTCCCGCGGGCGGGTGGCGAGGAGCCGCGGCTTGGTATCTCGGTCGGCCGCAAGGTCGGCGGCGCCGTCGCGCGCAACCAGGTCAAGCGGATGCTGCGCGACGCCTTCTGGGCCTGTGGGGACAGCCTGCCCGACGCCCACGACTTCGTAATTGTGGCCCGCCCCGAGATGGCTGCCGTAGCCAGCGAGCGTGGTGCTGCCGGCGTCGAGGAGGAGCTGCGCGCGGTGCTCGCGAGCGCCGGCATTGCGGGGGAGAAGAAGTGAGCGCGGCCCGCTCAGTGGCGGTCGCGCCAGTGCGCTTCTACCAGCGCTTCATCTCGCCGGCGATCCCGCAGCGCTGCAAGTACCACCCGTCGTGTTCGCAGTACTCGGTCACCGCGATCCGCCGATACGGCATACTGCGCGGCCTGGTCCTCTCGGCCTGGCGCCTCTTGCGCTGCAACCCGTGGAGTCACGGCGGGGTCGACTTCGTCGAGGACCAGACGCTGTTCCGCCCGCGCGCCTAACCCTCCATGCAACACCACTTCGCGATCATCCCCCAGCCGTTCCTGACTGTCCTCGAGGACATTCTCACGTTCTGGCATGACCTCGTCGGAGGCAGCTGGGGCTGGGCGATCATCCTGCTGACGTTCACGATCCGGATCTTCATCCTGCCGCTGACCTTCAAGTCGGTGAAGTCGATGCAGAAGCTT
This sequence comes from uncultured Thermoleophilaceae bacterium, assembly GCA_964629855.1. Taxonomy (GTDB): domain Bacteria; phylum Actinomycetota; class Thermoleophilia; order Solirubrobacterales; family Thermoleophilaceae; genus JAAYBF01. The sequence goes on along the minus strand of CAZVRI010000001.1, from coordinate 93,163 downwards.
CAGGTTCTGCAGCCCGAGATGAAGAAGATCCAGGAGCGCTACAAGGACGACAAGCAGCGCATGAACCAGGAGATGATGAAGTTCTACCAGGAGAACAAGGTCAATCCCTTGGGCTCTTGTCTCCCGCTGCTGCTGCAGATTCCCTTCTTCATCGCGCTCTTCGAGCTGCTGCGCAGCGAGTCCTTCCAGGCTGACATCGCCGGCAACGCGGCCTTCGGGCCGATCGACAATCTCGCCGAGCCGCTGACGGGCCAACCGGTCGTCCTCGCGGTGATGATCGTCCTCTACGTCGGGACGCAGCTGATCGCGACGATGATCACGTCGATCGGCGGCGACAAGACGCAGCAGCGGATCATGATGGCGCTGCCGTTCGTCTTCGTCATCTTCATCATCAACTTCGAGGCCGGTCTGATCGTCTACTGGATCACGACCAACGTCTGGACCATCGGCCAGCAGCTCGTGGTGCGCAAGCTCTACCCGCGACCGGATCTCGCTGACGATGCGGCTTCGCCGGCTGGCGCCGCCGCTCTGACGGGGAAGTCGTCCAAGGACTCGGACTCAAAGGGCGACGCGAGTGGCAACGGAGCGGCGAAGGCGCCGCCGCCCTCGCCGCGCAAGAAGAAGAAGCGCTCCGGCCGCCGCCGGTAGGCTCCCACTCGATGGGGGATGGAGCGGACACGCCGGCCGAACGCAGCACGGAGATCGACATTCATGTCGAGGCAGAAGGAAACGGCGTCGGCGAGGCGAAATGGAATGCACTGAAGCGGCTCGAGCCACGCTTTCCAGGCATTACGGCCGAGTGCGTCAACTTCGTCGTGGTCGCTGACGGAGCGGATGGGCCCGCCCGCGTAGTGGGTGAGGTCGACGAGGCCGTCTGGCGCGAGGTCGCAACGACGCTGCCGGAAGAGCCGGGCGAGCGCCTACGCGCCCTGGTGATCCGTGTCGTCCAAGAGCTCGGCCTACGCGCCGAGGTCGACATAACCGAGACCGACGAAGAGCTTCGCGCGACGGTCAACGGCGACGACCTTGGTCTACTGATCGGAAAGCACGGCGCCACGATCGACGCCCTGCAGCACCTGGCGGTACGGATCGCATTCCCGCACTCCGAGCGCACCAAGCAGGTCGTAATCGACGCCGCCGGCTACCGCGATCGACGCGAGGAGGCGCTCCACCGCCAGGCAGACCGCGCCATCGCCGAGGCTCTGGAGTACGACCGCCCCGTCGAGCTCGAGCCGATGCGGGCACTAGAGCGCAAGGTCGTCCACCTCTACATCCGCGACCGCACCGACGTCGAGACCCACAGCGAGGGCGACGAGCCCGACCGCCGTCTCGTCATCACCCCCGCGGCCCACCGCACGCCCTGACCGTTTCACGCGAAACGGTCCAGGCCCTCGCCGCCGACCACGGCCTACCCCACCGCGCCGCCGACCGCCTCGCCACCCAGGCAGCCCAGCGCGACCTACCGCCCGCAGTGACGGCCAAGCTGGCCACCCTCCTCACCGCCCTCGCGGCCGAGGTATCGCCGCCAACCACCGTCACCGATCCCGCCGAGGCCGTCGACGTCCACATAGCCGACTCCCTCTCAGGCCTGGACGCCCCACCACTTCCCGAAGCCACCCGAATTGCCGACATCGGCGCCGGCGCCGGCTTCCCCGGCCTCGTCCTCGCCGCCGCGCTCACCAACGCACGCGTAGATCTGATCGAGTCCACAGCTCGCAAGTGCGAGGTCATCGCCCGCCTAGCGGTCACCGCCGGCGTCGACAACGCAACCGCCATCCCCGCTCGCGCCGAGGAATGGGCCTCGGCAGACGGTGCTGGCCGGTACGAGATCGTCACAGCAAGGGCGCTCTCGTCACTCGCGGTTCTCGCTGAGTACGCCGCGCCGCTACTGGACCTAGGCGGGGCTCTTGTTGCCTGGAAGGGTGCACGCGATCCCGAGGAGGAGGGCGCTGGAGCCGAAGCCGCCCAAATACTCGGCCTCACGCCGGCCCCACCCATCCCCGTACGCCCCTTCAAAGGCTCTAGAGAGCGCAATCTGTACATCTTCACCAAGACGGCACCGACCCCCGACCGCTTCCCGCGCCGCGCAGGCATGGCAACCAAGCGGCCGCTCGCCAGCTGACAACGTTCCGACCCTGGGGGCCATTGCCCCGACGAGCGGCCGACAGCGTGGTACGGGAACCAACGTTGTGCCCCCGCGGGTGGCGACGATTTTGCGTTTGAGGCGCAGGAACGAGCACTCAAACCAAAATCGGAGACAGGACCCGCGGGAAGCACGGCTGATCTCTTGCCGTCGACCCCAACCCGTTCGCCCTTGAACTAGAGTCCCCGCCGCACCCCGCGTCCGACCGCATCCCGGGGTACCTTCAATCCGATGGGAACCGTCTTCGCGATAGCGAATCAGAAAGGTGGCGTGGGCAAGACCACGACCGCCGTCAACGTCGCCGCAAGCATCGCCGATGCCGGCTACGAGACGCTTCTCGTCGATCTCGACCCCCAGTGCAACGCCACTGTCGGCGTAGGCCTCTCCAAGGATCTCGAGCCGAACTCCTACAGCTGCCTCAGCGGCGAGCTCACGATCGCCGAGGCCGCCCAGCCGACGCCATTCGAGAACCTCTCAGCCGTTCCCGCGACCCCTGATCTGGCGGGCGCCACGGTCGAGCTGCCGCGCCTGACGGGGTCGGAGACCACGCTGCGGGAGCAGATGGGGGATGTCAGGGACCGCTTTCTCTTCACGATTCTCGACTGCCCGCCGTCGCTCGGGCCGCTGACCGTCAACGCTTTGGCGGCCGCCGATCGGGTTCTCGTGCCGGTTCAGACCGAGTATTTCGCCCTCGAGGGCCTTGCGGGCCTGCTCGACACGCTCTCTTTGATCCAGCGAGAGCTGAACCCGAGCCTTACGGTTGCGGGGATGGTGCTGACGATGCACGACGGCCGAACTCGCCTCGCGCAGGACGTCGAGCGCGAGGTTCGCGAGCACTTTCCCGACCTCGTCTTCGACACCGTCATCCCGCGCAACGTCAGAGTGGGAGAGGCTCCGAGCTATGGGATGCCGGTTGTCCGGCACGCCCCGCAGAGTGCCGGCTCGGCCGCCTATTTCAAGCTTGCCAAGGAGGTAGCAGCACGTGCTTGACCGTGAGCCTGAGCCTAAGGCTGGGCGTCGAGGGATGGGCCGCGGCCTGTCCGCCATCTTGCCGACGGCGAAGGACGAGACCGGCCTGCGCGAAGTGCCGGTCGAACTGATCGAGCCGAACCCGCGCCAGCCGCGCCGCGAGTTCGACGAGGAGGCGCTCGTGGCGCTTTCCGAGTCGATCCGCTCACGCGGCGTCCTGCAGCCTGTCGTGGTCCGTCCGCTGCCGGGCGGGAAGTACGAGCTGATCGCCGGCGAGCGGCGGCTGCGCGCCTCGCGGCTGGCGGAGCTGGAAGCGATCCCGGCGGTCGTCCGGCAGACGGAGGACTGGGAGCGTCTCGACCTCGCGCTCGCGGAGAACATGGCCCGGGTCGATCTCAACCCGATCGAGGAGGCGCGCGCCTGCTCGATGCTCGTCGACGACCTGGGGCTGTCGAAGGCCGAGGTCGGCCGCCGGGTCGGCAAGAGCCGCGTCGCGGTGTCGAACCTCGTGCGGCTGCTCGAGCTTCCGGACGAGGTGCTGGAGCCGATCGAGACCGGCGAGCTGAGCGAGGCCCACGGCCGCGCGATCCTGACCTGCAAGGACCATGAGGACCGAAAGGCCCTGGGACGCGACGCCCGCGCACACGGCTGGTCGGTCCGCGAGACGGAGCGCCGCGCCCGTGAGCTCGAGGCCGGTGGACCACCGGAGCGCAAGTCGGCGGAGGTCCATCCCGACCTGGCTGCCGCGGTTGCCGCCGTCGAGGAGGCGCTCACGTCAGCGCTGGGCCGTCCGGTGCGTGCGAAGCCCAAGGGCGACGGCTGCCGCGTCGAGGTCGACTTCGACACCGCCAGCGAGGCGGAGGAGCTCGCGGAGCGCCTTGTCGAGCAGGCTCGTCGCGAAGCGATTCGCGCTGCCTGACCGGCTCGGCGCAAACCTCGCTAGACTCGCCGACCCCGGGCGATTAGCTCAGTCGGTTAGAGCGCGTCTCTGATAAGGACGAGGTCCCTGGTTCGAATCCAGGATCGCCCACTTTCGCCGCCAGCGCGACGAGAGCCTAGACTTTCGCGTCATGCAGGAGATGGTCATCTACGGCGTCAGCTTCGACATGGTTGGCAAGCAGCCAATTGTGCTCCTCAAGACGCGCGACGGGAACAAGTTTTTGCCGATCTGGATCGGCCACCCGGAGGCCGCCGCGATCCTGATGAAGCTGCAGGGCGCGAACACCCCGCGGCCGATGACCCACGACCTGATCAGCGACGTTCTCGGCGAGCTCGACGTCGAGTGCACGAAGGTCTCGGTGACCGAGCTGCGCGAGAACACGTTCTACGCGTCGATCACGCTGCAGCTCAACGGTCGCGAGATGGAGATCGACTCGCGTCCCTCCGACGCGCTGGCGCTCGCGGTGCGCACCGGCGCCTCGATCTTCGCGGCCGACGAGGTCATCACCGAGTCGGCGATCGAGTTCGAGCACGAGGTCGAGGACACCGAGGAGGTCGTCGACAAGTTCAAGGAGTTCCTCGAGAACGTCTCGCCCGAGGATTTCCAGGCGGACAGCTAGCGGCTGAAGGCTGAGGCGAGGATGCGGCCGACGAGGTCGTCGAAGCCGATGCCGGCCGCCTCGGCGGCCTGGGGGAGCAGGCTGGTCTCGGTGAGGCCGGGGATCGGGTTAGCCTCGAGCACGTAGAGGTCGCCGGCGGTGTCGAGCATCAGGTCGATGCGGCCGAAGCCGAAGCAACCGAGCAGCTCGTAGGTCCGCAGCGCGAGCTCCTGAGCGCGTTCGGTGACGCCGTCTGGCAGCTCGGCGGGGCAGATGAACTCCGTACGCCCGATCTCGTAGCGCGCCTGGAAGTCGTAGAAGTCGCTGTCGCTGCCGCCGGTCGGAACGGCCTCGACCACGGGAAGCGCTTCGGGCCCGTCAGGGCCGTCGAGCACCGACACCGCCAGGTCGCGGCCGTCGATGTGCCGCTCCAACAGCACCTTCGCGTCGTAGGAGAACGCGGATACCAGCGCCGCGGGTACGTCAGCGGCCGTCCGCGCGAACTTGATCCCGAGCGCCGAGCCCTGGCTCGAGGGCTTGACGACGATCGGGAAGGCGAGCCGCTGCTCGATCGCCGGCAGCGCGTCGGCGGCCCCGAGCTCGCGAAACGCCGTCTGGTTGAAGGCGAAGAACTGCGGCGTCGGCACGCCATGCTCGTCGAGCAGGTGCTTGGTCAGCACCTTGTCCATCGCGCGTGCGCAGGCCGGCACGCCCGACCCGGTGTACGGCAGGCCCAGGATCTCGAGCAGCTCCTGGATCGTGCCGTCCTCGCCATCGCGGCCATGCATCGCGACGAACGCGGCATCGGGCTGCTCGTCGCGCAGCCGCTGGATCAGGTCCTGGCCGACGTCGATCGCGAGGACCTCGTGTCCGAGCCGCTCGAGCGCGTCCTCGACGCGCGCCCCGGAGCGCAGCGACACCTGGCGCTCGAACGAGCTGCCGCCCGCGAGGACGGCGATCTTGCTCACGAGCCGCCGGCGCGCCGCTCGCGCTCGCCGCGTCGCGGCAGCTCGACGACCCGCGCTCCCTGATCCTCGGCGGGGGTCTCGGCCGCGTCGGCGACCGCGTCGTGGCGTGGCGGCGCCTGAGCCGGCTCGCCGGTCAGCGTGCCGTAGAGCGCGACCTGCTCCTTGACCACTTCGCCGATCCGGCGGATCCCCTCGCGGATCTGGTCCTCACTGGCGCCGGAGAAGTTGAGCCGCATCGAGCTGCGGCCGCGGCCGTCGAGAAACGCACCCTCACCAGGCACGAAGGCGACGTTGTCGCGCAGCGCGGCGGCGAGCAGGTCAGAGGTGTCGATGAAGTCGGGCAGCGTCGCCCAGATGAACAGGCCGCCGCCGGGCCGCGTCCATTCGGCCTGCGGCGGGAAGTGCTCGGCGAGCGCGTCGAGCATCGTGTCGCGCCGCGCGCGGTAGAGCTCGGTCAGCGAGCTGACGTACTCACGCCAGTCGTGGTGCTCGAAGTAGGCGTGGACGAGGATCTGCGACAGCGTCGACGTGCAGAGATCGGCCTGTTGCTTGCCGAGGTTGATTCGCGCCAGCACCGGCGGCGGCGCGACGACCCAGCCGAGCCGCAGCCCGGGGGAGAAGATCTTCGAGAACGTGCCGAGGTACATCACGTAGACGCCGCCGTCGAGCGAGTGCAGCGTCGGCAGCGGCTCGCCCTCGTAGCGCAGCAGCCCGTACGGGTTGTCCTCGAGCACCAGCAGCTCGCGCTCGCGTGCGACCTCGACGAGCCGCTTGCGGCGCGGCAGCGACATCGTGACCCCGCCGGGGTTCTGGAAGCTCGGCACCGTGTAGATGAACTTCGGCGGCGTCCCCTCGCGATCGAGGCGATCGAGCGTCTCCTCGAGTAGGTCGACGCGCATCCCGTCGGAGTCCATGTCGATCTGGACCACGTTCGCCTGGTAGGCCTGGAAGGCGTTCAGCGCGCCGGGGTACGAGGGGCCCTCGGCGACGATCGTGTCGCCCGGGTCGATCAGCGTCTTGGTGACGAGATCGAGCACCTGCTGGCCGCCGGTCGTCACGAGGATGTCGTCGGGGTCGACGGTCATCTGCTCGGCGGCCATCACGTCGACGATGCAGCCCTTGGTCTCGGCGAGGCCCTCGGTCGGTCCGTACTGCAACGCCCGGGCGCACGACTCGTCGGCGATGCGCGCCGTCATCGACGCGAAGGTCTCGGGCGGGAAGCTCGAGGTGTCCGGCAGGCCGCCGGCGAACGAGATGACGTCGGCGCGATCGCTCATCGCCATCAGGTCGCGCGTCGCCGATGACGTCATCACACGCGTGCGCGCGGAGAAGAGCCCGGCGTAGCGCTCGAGGTCGCGGCGCGTCGAGCGCTGAGGCGGGTCGTCTATCGTCACGCGCTCCAGCGTACCGACCCTCGAACCCAGCCCCAAGCCAATCAGCCTCGTCATGGACATCGGAACCGGCGCCGGCCTTGCCGGATCGGTCGGCGTGCGGCCGTTCCTGCCGCCACTGCTGACCGGCGCCCTCGCGCGTGGCGACATCGGGATCGACTTCAGCGGCACCGAGTGGAGCTTCCTCGAGAGCTCTCCGTTCCTGTTCGCGATCCTCGCGCTCGCGGTCGTTTGGTACATAGCCGAACGTTCGGGGGCGAACCAAAGCGTGATGGCGCGGGCGGGTCTGCTGCTGAGCGTGACGCTCGGAGCGCTGCTGTTCGCCGGCTCGCTGGCCGCGGGCGGCCACTCCGGGATTCCAGGCCTGATCGCCGGTGCGGCTTGCGCCGCGCTGGCCTACGTCGCGGTCTTCAGCCTGCTGACGCGCGCGGCCCGGCGCCTCGACGGCGAGGCCGCGGGCTTCCTCACGATCTACGCGGATGCCGCGGCGCTGATCCTCGCGGCCGTCGCGATCTTCCTGCCGCCCGTCTCGTTCCTGGCGCTGATCGCCTTCGCGCTGGTGCTCGTCAGGGGCCGCGCCGCCGCCGACCGCAAGTACGCGGGTCTGCGGATCTTGCGGTGAGCGGCGCACCGAAGAAGCTCGTCCTCGCGGTCATCGACGCACTCAGCCCCGCCGCGCTCGATCGCGCGATCGCCGACGGACGCGCCCCGGTCCTCGCCGAGCTGGTGCGGCGCGGGGAGTACTCGCGTGACTGCGTCTCGACGTTCCCGTCGCTGACGCCGGTCGCGGCCTCGGCGATCACTACCGGCCTCGGTCCCGACGAGCACTTGATCCCGTCGATGAACTGGTACCACCGCGGTGAGGAACGCTACGTCGAGTACGGCTCGTCGTTTCCCGCCACGCGGGCGTTCGGGATCTTCCGCTCGCTGCAGGACACCGTCTACAACATGAACCTGGCGCATCTCGTCCAGGACCGCCGTACGGTCTTCGAGCAGCTCGACGACGCCGGGCTGCGGACGGCCTGCACGACGTACCTGATCTACCGTGGCCGTTATCGCCACGAGCCGGCCGGCGACTCGCGCTACCGACGGATCGCCGAGGCTGCGCAGTTCCGCCACCCGACCTGGGCCGCGCGCGAGCTGTTCTACGCCGACCTCTTCGACTCGCGCCACACCGGCTGCTCGTCGACGCTCGGCATGCCGGGCCAGCGCGACCGCCACGCCGGGTGCGTCGGCTCATATCTCGTCGAGCACGACCTATTCGACTTCATGCTGCTGTCGCTGCCCGACAACGACACCTACTCCCACCGCGCGGGTCCCGAGGCTCAGCCGACCTCGATCGCCGAGGCCGACCGTGCGCTCGAGCGCGTCTTCCATGCCGCCGGCGGCGTCGACGAGTTCCTCGACGACCACGCGGTGATCGTGATGTCGGACCACTCGCAGAGCCTCGTCGAGCAGCCGCTCAACCTCGCCCTACACCTCGGCGACTGGCGTGTCCTGACGCCGAGCGACAGCGCACCGGAGGAGGCCGAGCTGGCCGTCTGCCCGGGGGCGCGCTCCGCGATGGTCTACGTGCTGGACGCCAGCCGGCGCGAGCGGATGCTGCCGCGCCTGATCCGCCAGCTCCGCGGCATCGAGGGCGTCGACCTGACCGCCTGGCGCGAAGGCGACGAGGCGGTCGTCGCCGGCGTGGTCGGAGAGCTGCGCTTCCGTCCCGGCGACGGTCCGGTCGACGGCCGCGGCGCCCGCTGGACGCTCGATGGCGACCTGTCGGTGCTCGACCTCTCGAACGACGGCGACACGATCGGCTTCGGCGACTACCCCGACGCGCTCGGCCGGCTGTGGTCGGCGCTCGCGTGCCCCCGCGCCGGCGACGTGCTGCTGTCCGCCACCCCCGGCTACGAGTTCGTCGACTGGGGCGGGTCGCACCACCGCGGCGGCGGCAGCCACGGCTCGCTGCACCGCTGCGACTCGCTTGGCGTGCTGCTCACCTGTGGGGTCGACGCGATGCCGGCCGAGCCGGCGCAGCGGCATCTGCGCGACGTGACCCCGATGATCGCCTCCCACTTCGGGCTAACCTCGTAGCGTGGGAGATCAGCCCGACTCCACGGTCGCCCGCGGTATCGAGCCCCCGGCCGCCGCGACTGCCCCAGCTCCTCCGCTGGCCCCCGGCGCGCGTCTGCGCGCCGGCGTTCGCAAGCCGCAGAACTGGCTGCAGCTGGCGAAGTTCTGCGCGGTCGGCGGTTCCGGCTACGCGGTCAACATCGTCGTGTTCGCACTCGCGGTCGAGGTCGGCGACCTGCACCACCTCGTCGCCGCGACGCTCGCCTTCCTGGTCGCCGTTACGAACAACTTCTGGTGGAACCGCTCCTGGACCTTCAGCGCCCGCGACGGCCACGCCGGCTTTCAAGCGGCGCGCTTCCTGGTCGTCAGCGTCGTCGCCTTCGTCTTCGCCGCGACGGTCCTCGAGCTGCTCGTCACCAAGGCTGGGATCGCCGAGATCCCGGCGCAGGCGATATCGATCGTCGTCGCGACGCCGCTCAGCTTCCTCGGCAACAAGCTGTGGAGCTTCGGGTCCGGCGACTGGCGCGCCTGACGATGCGCTTCGCGCTGGGGCTCGTGTTGGCGTCGCTCGCCTTCGCGACACCGGCGCAGGCGGCGCCCGAGCTGAAGACGCCCGAGTCGCAGACCGTCGCGCCGCCGGGCTACGAGCTGACCGCCAAGCAGGCGATCCGGATCGCGTCGCGGTCCGAGACGATCCGCGCCGAGCGCGAGCGCCACGACGACTTCCGTCCCGCCGCTTACACGCGCGGGCCCGGCCGCTGGCAGGTCAGCTGGTTCGACGGCGATCGCGAGGTCGCCCAGGCGCGCGTCGACGACCAGCTCGACCTCGTGCTCGAGGCGTGGACCGGCCACCAGGTGGCGTGGTCGATGGCGCGTGGATACGAGGGCGCTTTCGGCCGCAAGCTCAACGCGCCCTACGTCTGGATCCCGCTCTGCATCCTCTTCCTGCTGCCGTTCGTCGATCCGCGCCGGCCGTTCCGCCTGCTCCACCTCGACCTGCTCGTGCTGCTCGGCTTCGGCGTTTCGCACTTCTACTTCAACCGCGGCGAGATCGGCGTGTCGGTGCCGCTGGTCTACCCGGTCCTGCTCTACCTGCTTGGGCGCCTGCTGTGGTCGGGTCTGCGCGGCCGCGAGCGGCCGCAGCGACTCGTTCCGTATCTCCCGGTCAGCTGGCTCGCCTTCATGCTGGTCTTCCTCGTCGCGTTCCGCGTCGGGCTGAACGTCGTCGACTCCAACGTCATCGACGTCGGCTACGCGGGCGTGATCGGGGCCGACCGGGTGGCGGACGGCGACGGCATCTACGGCCCGGGCTTCGCTCCCGACGTCGAGCACGGCGACACCTATGGGCCACTGACCTACCTGAGCTACGTCCCGTTCGAGCAGGTGCTGCCGTGGAGCGGGTCCTGGGATGACCTGCCGGCCGCCCACGGCGCGGCGATCGCCTTCGACCTGCTGACCCTGCTCGGGTTGCTGGTGCTCGGGCGGCGCCTGCGTGCCGGCCCCGCGGGCAGGGAGCTGAGCGTCGCGCTCGGCTACGCCTGGGTCACCTACCCCTACGCGATCTTCGCGCTCCAGACCAACTCCAACGACACGCTCGTCGGCCTGCTGACCGTGGCGGCGATGCTCGCGCTGACGCTCGCCCCAGCGCGGCGGGGCCTGTCGGCGGCGGCACGCGGCGCCAGCATCGCGTTCGCCACCGCCGCCAAGGTCGGCCCGCTCGCGCTGGCGCCGCTGTTCGCGACCGCCGATCTCGGGCCGACGAAACGCATGTCGCTGCGCAACCTGGCGATCTTCACGGCCGTCCTCGCCCTCGTGCTGGTCGCGTTCTTCCTGCCGTTCATGCCCGACGGCGGGCTGCGCGAGATCTACGACCGCACGCTCGGCTACCAGGCGTCGCGACGGTCGCCGTTCAGCGTCTGGGGCCAGCTCGACAACGGCGAGACCTACCGCTCGATCATGACCGGGGTCGCGCTGCTGCTGGCCGTCGCGGTCGCGTTCATCCCGCGCCGCAAGACGCCGCTGCAGGTGGCGGCGTTGGGCGCCGCGGTGCTGATCGCGGTCCAGCTCGCCGCGTCGCACTGGTTCTACCTCTACGTCGTCTGGTTCTTCCCGCTTGCGCTGGTCGCGCTGCTCGGCCTCCACGCCGGCGAGCGCGAGGAGGACTCAGATGTTGGCCGGTTCGAGGATCTGGGTGATCCCCGTGGCACGCCCGTCGCCGTCGGCCTCGACGAGCACCCCGTTCAGCCACGGGTCCTCTGACGAGGTCTCGAAGCGCACCTGGGTCATCGTCAGGAAGCGCTTCAGCGCGAGCTCGCGCTTGACGCCGATCACGCCGCCGCGCGGGCCGGTCATGCCGACGTCGGTGCAGTAGGCGGTACCGCCGGGCAGCACGCGCGCGTCGGCCGTCGGCACGTGGGTGTGGGTGCCGAGGCAGGCGGTCGCGCGGCCGTCGACGTGCCAGCCCATCGCGACCTTCTCGCTCGTCGCCTCGGCGTGCATATCGACCAGCACGTGGTCGGCCTTGCCGCGCAGCTCGCCGAGCGCGACGTCGGCCTCAGGGAACGCGGAGCGCGCCGCCTCGACGAACAGGCTGCCCGAGAGGTTGACCACGCCGAGCCTCAGCGGTCCGTTCTCGACGACGGTGACGCCGCGGCCGGGGCTTCCCTTCGGGTAGTTGGCCGGCCGCACGATCCGCGACTCGTTGTCGAGGTACTCGTAGACCTCGGAGTGGCGGTAGGCGTGGTTGCCGAGTGTGATTGCGTCGGCGCCGGTCTCGAGCAGTTCGTTGGCGGTCCGGCGCGTGATGCCCACGCCGCCGGCGGCGTTCTCGCCGTTGACCACGACGAAGTCGGGCACGTGCCGTTCGCGTAGATCCGGCAGCAGCGCGGCGAGTGTCTGACGGCCGAGCTTGCCGACCACGTCTCCGACGAACAGCAGCTTCATTCCGGGCAGTCTGTCACTCAGCTAGGTTGCGCAGCGATGGCGACCGCGACGAAGCAGGCACTCGTCGCCGATGGCATCGCCAAGCGCTTCGGTGCGCGGGAGGCGCTGCGCGGCGTCTCGCTCCGCGCCGACCGGGGCGAGCTCGTCGCGATCATCGGTCCGAACGGGGCGGGCAAGACGACCCTGCTCTCGATCCTCGCCGGGATCCAGCGTCCCGACGCCGGCAGCGTCGACCGCGAGCCGAACGAGGTCGGCTGGGTCCCGCAGCAGGCGGCGCTCTACGGCAAGCTGACGGTCGCCGAGAACCTGCGCCTGTTCGCCCGGCTCGAGCGGCTCGAGGATCCGGACGCGGCCGTCGCCGAGATGCTCGCGCTGACCGGGCTCGACGAGCGCGCGGACGATCTGGCGGCCGAGCTGTCGGGCGGCAACCGCCAGCGCGTCAACATCGCGATCGGGCTGTTGGGCCGCCAGGACGTGTTGCTGCTCGACGAGCCCAGCGCCGCGCTCGACCCGCGCCAGCGGGAGCGTGTCTGGGAGTTCGTCCTCGGCCTTGCGGCGCGCGGCACCGCGGTCGTCTACTCGACGCACGACCTCCAGGAGGCGGCCCGTCACGCCGACCGCGTCGTCGTCCTCGCCGACGGCGAGGTGTTGTTCGAGGGCTCGCCGGTGGCGCTCGGCGAGGCGGTCGAGCGCGAGGGCGGCAGCCACAGCGACTTCGAGGAGGCGTTCGTCGCCTTCCTCCGCCACCGGGGCCACTGAGGCTCGATGCGCTGGCTGCTGCTGAAGGACCTGCGCATCCTGCGCCGCTCGCCGGGGCTGGTCGCGCTGCTGGTCCTCTACCCGGTCGTGCTGTCGGTGCTGATCGGCTTCGCGCTGTCGGCCGGACCGGACAAGCCGAAGGTGGCGTTCGTCAGCCTCGTCCCGCCCGGCCAGTCGGCCGTCGAGGTAGGTGGCGAGCGGGTCGACCTCGAGCGCTACCAGGGGCCGCTGTTCGATTCGATCGACCGCGTGCCGGTCGACTGCGAGGGCAAGACCACGTTGCAGTGCGAGCAGGCGGCGATCGACACGGTCGAGTCCGGCGAGGCCCTGGCCGCCGTCATCGTGCCGGAGGACTTCGCGACCAGGCTCGGCGGCTTGCAGACGCTCGCGCTCTCGGGGCCACCGTCGATCAAGGTCGTCTACAACGCCGACGACCCGGTCAAGGCCGCCTACGTCGAGGACACCCTGCGCGCCCGGCTGAGCGAGGCGAACCTGGCGCTGTCGACCCGCTTCACCGAGGCCGGCCTGTCGTACCTCGACCGAGTCGTCGACGGCGGAACGATCGGCGCGCCCGGCACGGACGGCGTCGAGATCCTCGGGCTGCGCGAGGCCGAGCGGATCGTGCGGCGGGCTCGCCCAGGTGCGACGCCCGCGCAGCGCGCCGAGCTCGACCGCGTGATCCGGTTCTCGCAGCTCGCACGCGAGAACCTCGGCTTCTCGGAGCCGTTGGTCCGCTCGCTGCGCGAGCCAATCCGCGTCGAGCAGGTGGCGCTCAACGGTGGCAACACATCGCTGAGCGCGTTCGCCGTCGCGCTCGCGGTGACCGTCTCGCTGATGTTCGTCACGCTGCTGCTCGCCGCCGGGACGCTGGCCTTGGAGCGCGAGGAGAACGCCTTCGCGCGGCTCGTGCGCGGGCTTGTCTCGCGGACCGGCCTGCTGGTCGAGAAGGCGGGCCTCGCCGCGATCTGCTCGGTCGCGATCTGCCTGGCGATGCTCGCCGGCCTCGGTCTGTTCGTCGATCTCGACTGGGCGCGATTGCCGCTCTGGCTGGTCGCGCTCGGCGCCGGCGGGCTCGCGTTCGGCGCGCTCGGCGTTGCCGTCGGGGCGGTCACGCGTGAGGTCCGCGCCGCGTCGCTGCTCTGCGTGATGCTCTCGCTCCCACTCGCCTTCCTCGCGCTCGTCCCATCCGGCTCCGTCGAGCCGGCGGTCTACGACGCAGCCCGCGCCGTCTCCGCCCTGTTCCCCTTCCGCCCCGCCCTCGACGCCCTCGACGCCGCCCTCAACGACTCCGGCGCGCTCGCCGTCCCACTGCTGCATCTCGCCGCCCTCGCAATCGCCTTCGGCGGGCTGGCCCGCGTGGCGTTGCGCCGTTTCGCCTAGTCGATGGCATGGCGTCAGTCGAGGGGGCTAGGATCGCGCCGTGGCCGCTCTTGACCGCCGTCGCTTTCTCGCCAGCTCGGCCGCTGGCGTGGCGGCCGCGGCGCTGCCTCTGGACGCGCTCGCGACGGCATCCGACCTGCTGACGGGCGAGGCATCGATCTCGAACCGTGCGCTGCGTGCGCTGCGGTCCGCCGTTGACGGCCCGGTGCTGACGCGCGGCAGCCGTGGCTATGGCAGCGCGCGACTCGTCTACAACGAGCGCTTCGATGGTCTCCGTCCGCAGGCCGTAGTCGAGCCGCTCAACGTTCGTGACGTCCAGGCGGTCGTGCGCTGGGCGCAGAAGTTCAACACCCGCATCGTCGCCAAGGGCGGCGGCCACTCCTATGCGGGCTACTCGACGCTGTCGAACGGGGTCGTCGTCGACCTCCGCCGGATCGCCGGTGTCTCGCCGAAAGCCGCGAACACGCGCGCCAATGTCGGCGCCGGCGCGCAACTGATCGACATCTATGCCGGCCTCGCGCGGCGTGGCGTCACGGTGCCCGCCGGCTCTTGCCCATCGGTCGGCGTCGGTGGCCATGCCCTGGGCGGCGGCATGGGGCTTGCCGGCCGCCGCTTCGGCCTGCTGTCCGACAACATGACGGCGCTGACAGTCGTCACGGCCGACGGCCGCATCCGCCGCGTCGACCGCAACACGAATCCCGACCTCTTCTGGGCGTGCCGTGGTGGCGGAGGCGGCAACTTCGGCATCGTCACCGGCTTCCAGTTCAAGACCCACCGCGCTCGCAGCGCCAGCTGGTTCAACATCACCTGGCCGTGGGCGGCGGCGAGCGAGGCGCTCGAGGCGTGGCAGCGGCTGCTGCCCGGTGCGACCGACGAGCTGACCGCGATCTTCCACCTGATCACCAACGGCAACGGTCCGCCGGAGGTCAGCTGCTCCGGCCAGTTCTTCGGGTCGGAGAGCCAGCTGCGCGCCACGATCCGCCCGCTGCTCGAGCACGGCGCCCAGCTCTCGATCGGGACCGAGGCCTACCTGCCGCTGATGCTGCGCTGGGCCGGCTGCCTTGGCGACCCGCTGCGTTCCTGCCACACCAAGCACACCACCGGCGGCGGCACGTTGCCACGCGCCGCTTTCTACGCCAAGTCCGACTACGTCGACACCGCGCTTTCGGCCGCCGGCCGCCGCACGGCGATCGAGTGGATCGAGCGCCGCAACGCCAACCCCTCGCTCGGCTCCGGCGCCCTGCTGCTGGACTCCTACGGCGGCGCACTCAACCGTCCGAAGCCCGGTGCCACCGCCTTCGTCCACCGCAACGAGCTCTTCTGCATCCAGTACGGCGCCTACTTCGAGGGCGCCACCGCCCAGCGCGCCAGCAAGTCCTGGATCGCCGGCGCCCACAAGGCGATGCGCCCCTACGTCTCCGGCCAGGCCTACCAGAACTACATCGACGCCTCCCTACCCAACTGGAAGCGCGCCTACTACGCCACCAACCTTCCCCGCCTCCGCCAGGTCAAGCAGACCTACGACCCCGACTTCTTCTTCCGCTTCCCCCAAGCCATCCCACCTGCCAGCTGACGAGCCGGCTACTTGTAGTTCTTACGCGGGAAGACGTCGCGGGTGAGGGAGTCGACGCGGTCGAGGAAGAGGAGGCCGTCGAGGTGGTCGATCTCGTGGAGTAGGCAGCGGGCCTCGAAGGCGTCGGACTCGATGCGGCGGGGTGTGGAGTGGAGGCCGTCGTCGGTCAGCTCGAGCGCGTCGGCCTCGACGGCGATCGTGGTCGCGCGGCGGACGTTGGCGGTCAGGTGGGGAATGCTCAGGCAGCCCTCGCGGGCGACCTCGGCGCCGTCGTGCTCGACGACGCGTGGATTGGCGAGCAGCAGCAGCCCGTTCTCGGTCCGTGCCTTCTTGTGGCCGGTGACGTCGACCGCGACGATCCGCGTCAGGTCGCCCAGCTGAGTCGCCGCCAGGCCGACGCAGTGGCCGAAGTCGACCATCGTGTCGAGCAGGTCGCGCGCCGCACGCTCGGTCTCCGGCGAGTCGAGATCCGCCGGCTCCGCGACGGTCTTCAGCGCCGGGTGCGGATAGAGCAGGACCTCGCGGACTGCCATGGCGACCGGCTCCTACAGCTCGTGGCTGTCGAGCTCGCGCAGGCTGACCTCGACGACCTCGCTGGCCGCGAGCTCGGCCAGCGCCCTGTCGACGTCCGCCGTGTCGACGTCGTCCGGCACGGCCACCTCGATCAGCAGCGCGTACAGCGACGGGTTGTCGCCGCCCTCGACGAGTCGCGTCTCGAGGTCGGTGATGTTCACCCGATGCTCGGCCAGCACCCGCGTCGCGTGGTGGACGATCCCCGGGTGGTCGACGCCATAGATGCTGAGCACGTGCGTCGCCTCCACCGCGACCTCGGCGAGCGGCTCGACGGCACTCAACGTCAGTGCCTCCAGGCCCAGGTCGGCGGCTACGACGTCGAGGTCCGCCTTCAGGGAGTTGCGGTCGCCGTCCTCGGGCACGCCGAGGATCAGCGTCATCGCGAAGTGGCCACGCAGGATCGACATCCGCGAGTCCTCGACGTTGACGCCGTGGCGCAGCAGCACCGCCGTCGTCGCGGCGACGATGCCCGGTCGATCCCTCCCGACGGCTGACAGCGCTAGCTGTGGCATGCGGCGAGCATAGCCGCGCCCGGGCGGCAGCCGCCTACACTGACCGCGATGGCTTTTCCAGCGACCCGCATGCGCAGGCTGCGCGGTAGCGGCCTGCTGCGCGACATGGTGCGTGAGACCGAGCTGACGCCGGCGCACCTCGTCCAGCCGCTGTTCGTCGAGCTCGGCACCGACAGCCGCACGCCGATCGACGCGATGCCCGGCGTCGAGCGGCTGTCGATCTCGCACGCCGTCGAGGAGGCCGGCGCGATCCAGGAGCTCGGCATCCCCGCCGTACTGCTGTTCGGCGTCCCGGCCGAGAAGGACGAGCAGGGCTCCGGCGCCTACGACGACGAGGGCGTCGTCCAGCTCGCCGTGCGGGCGATCAAGGAGGCCCACCCCGAGCTGCTGGTGATCACCGACGTTTGCCTCTGTGCCTACACGTCGCACGGCCACTGCGGCGTCGTCCGGCCCGACGGCGCGATCGACAACGACGTCACGCTCGAGCTGCTCGCCCAGACCGCCATCTCGCACGCGCGCGCGGGAGCGGACGCCGTCGCGCCGAGCGACATGATGGACGGCCGCGTCGGCGCCCTGCGCGGCCAGCTCGACGCCGAGGGCATGAAGGAGACGCCGATCGTCGCCTACTCGGCGAAGTTCGCCTCCGCCTTCTACGGCCCGTTCCGCGAGGCCGCCGAGTCGACCCCCGCGTTCGGCGACAGGCGCACCTACCAGATGGATCCGGCCAACTCCGACGAGGCGGTCCGCGAGGCGCTGCTCGACGCCGAGGAGGGCGCCGACATCCTGATGGTCAAGCCGGCGCTGCCCTATCTCGACGTGATCCACCGGATCAAGGAGGCGACCGGGATGCCGCTCGCCGCCTACAACGTGAGCGGTGAGTACGCGATGGTCAAGGCAGCCGCCGCGGCCGGCCAGATCGACGAGCGCGCCGCCGTGCTCGAGGCGCTGACCTCGATCCGCCGTGCCGGCGCCGACATCGTGATCACCTACCACGCGAAGGACGCCGCGCGGTGGCTTCGCTGAGAGAAGCGGCCGCGATTCCCAAGACCCGCAGCCGCAGGGACGGCGCGGCGATCCCGCTCGACGACCTCGACAAGAAGCTGCTCAACCTGATGCAGGGCAGCTTCCCGGTTGCCGCCCGCCCCTACGAGCACGTCGCCGGTCTCGCCGGCGTTCCCGAGGCCGAGGTCATGACCCGCGTCCAGCGGCTGCTCGACGGACGGATCATCCGCCAGGTCACGCCGATCTTCGACACCCGTGTGCTCGGCTACAGCTCGATGCTCGTCGCGGCCAAGGTCGACCCCGAGAACCCCCACCGCGCGGCGAAGGTCATCAACTCGCACCCCGGCGTCTCGCACAACTACCTGCGCAACCACGACTTCAACATGTGGTTCACGATCGCGACCGAGCCGGCCTCGAAGCTCGGCCTCGACGGCACACTCGACGTCCTCCAGGAGCTCACCGGCGCCGAGTCGATCCGCCAGCTGCCGACGATCAAGCTGTTCAAGATCCGGATGGACCTCGAGATGGAGAAGGGCACGCGCGACCTCGCCGCCGCCGGGGTCGCCGAGGACCCGATCGAACCCGATGCGATCGAGCTGTCCGAGCTAGACGTCGCCGTCATCCGCGCGCTCCAGGGCGACATGCCGGTCGTCCGCGAGCCGTATGCGCCGGCCGCGGCCGAGGTCGGGATCTCCCAGGACGCGCTGCTCGCCCAGCTGGAGTCGATGCGCGAGCGCAAGGCGCTGCGCCGTGTCGCGGCAATCCTCTACCACCGCCGCGCCGGCTTCTCGGCGAACGGAATGGGCGTCTGGAACGTGCCCGAGGAGCGGATCATGGAGATTGCGCCGCTGATGGCCTCCTTCCGCGGCATCTCGCACTGCTACCAGCGTCCGACCTACGCGGACTGGCCCTACTCCGTCTTCACGATGGCCCACGGCCGCTCGAAGGAGGAGTGCGACGCGATCCTCGACTCGATCGCCGCCGAGACCGGCATCGAAGATCGCCGCACGCTCTACTCGTCGACCGAGTTCAAGAAGATCCGGTTGCTCTACTTCACCGACGAGCACCGCCGCTGGGAGGCTGAGCACGCTGGCTGACGATCGCTCGCGGGCGCTCTACGCCCTCGCCGTCGAGCTGCTGCCCGGCGGAGTCAACTCACCCGTGCGCGCGATGCGGGCGATCGGCCGCGCCCCGATCTTCGTGGCCTCCGGCGCGGGCGCCGAGATCGTCGACGTAGACGGCAACCGCTACGTCGACTTCGTCTGCTCCTGGGGCCCGCTGATCGCCGGACACGCGCACCCGCGCGTAATCGAGGCCGTTACGGCGGCCGCCGCCCGTGGCACCAGCTTCGGTGCCCCGACCGCGGCCGAGGGCGAGATCGCCGCTGAGATCGTCGCGCGAATCCCCGGTGCCGAGATGGTCCGGATGGTCAACTCGGGGACCGAGGCCTCGATGAGCGCGATCCGCCTCGCCCGGGCCGCGACCGGCCGCGAGAAGCTGCTCAAGTTCTCCGGCGCCTACCACGGCCACGTCGACGGGCTGCTCGCCGACGCGGGCTCCGGCCTCGCGACCGCGGGACTGCCCGCCAGTCCCGGCGTCCCACTCGCCCAGGCCGCGGCGACGATCGTCGTGCCGTGGAACGACCGCGCGGCGGTCGAGCGGGCGCTCGACGAGCACGAGGTCGCCGCGGTCCTCGCCGAGCCCTACCCGGCGAACATGGGGCTCGTCCCCCCGCGCGGCGCGGTTGGCGCCGCGGGTGGTCCCGCCGGCGACCCCTTCCTGGCGTTCCTCCGCGAGCAGGCCGACCGCAACGGCGCGCTGCTCGTCTTCGACGAGGTGATCAGCGGCTTCCGCGTGGCGCGCGGCGGCGCTCAGGAGCTCGAGGGCGTCACGCCCGACCTGACGGTGCTCGGCAAGGTCATCGGCGGCGGTCTGCCCGCGGCCGCGTATGCCGGCCGGCGCGACCTGATGGAGCGCGTCGCGCCCGCCGGCGACGTCTACCAAGCCGGGACGCTGTCCGGCAATCCGCTCGCCACCGCCGCCGGCCTGGCGACGCTGGAGCTGCTCGACGCCGCCGCCTACGCCCGCCTCGACGCTCTCTCGACCCGCCTCGCGGAGGGCCTGCGCGCCGCCGCGGCCGATGCGGGCGTGCCGCTGCACGTCACCCACGCCCCCGGACTGTTGACGCCGTTCTTCCACGCGGGGCCCGTCGACGACTACGCCGGCGCCCAGGCCTCCGACCCGGATCGCTCCGCGGCCTTCACCCGCGCGATGATCGACCGCGGCGTTTTCCTGCCACCCTCTCGCTTCGAGGCATGGTTCCCATCGCTAGCCCACACCGACGCCCAGATCGAGCAGACGCTCGTGGCGGCCGCTGACGCGATGCGCGAGGTCGCCGCATGAGCACGCTGCGCGAGGTCCTGGCGGCTGTGGATCCCGCGCTCGCCGAGCACGCCGTCGCGGACCCCGGACCGGACCGCTTCGCCGAAGTCGTCGCCGATCCCGACCGCCTCTTCACGCTCGAAGCGGTCCACGAGGGCTACCTGCTCCACTACGGCGAGCCGCGCGCGTTCGCCGGCATGGACCCCGATCTGCGCCTGCTCGCGGGCGACGCGCTCTACGCGCTGGGACTGAGCCGAGTGGCCGATCGGGGCGACCTGGAGGCCGTCTCCGAGCTGTCCGATTTGATCACCGCGGCTGCCCGAGCGCACGCCGAGGACGACCCCGCGCGCGCCACCACCCTCTGGTCTGACAGCGCGCAACGGCTCGCGTAATTAGAATCCCCCGTCGCGTGCCCGACCCCCGGGTACTCCAACTCCCCAGCAGTGGCCGACCTCCCCGACAAGCACAAGCGCAAGTCGCGCTACACCGCCGACCGCAACATGCCGGGCGCCTTCGAGGGCGAGACGGTTACGCGGCGTACCTTCATGACCGGTGGCGCACTGGCCTACGGTGGCATCGCGACGGCGATGTTCGCCCTGCCCGCGCTGGGCTTCGCGCTCGGCCCGATGTTCGAGGACGGCACCCCGGAGACTTGGCAGGACGTCGGTGGCGAGGACGACTTCAACCCCGAGACCTACGTCCCGGTCGTGATGAACATCGTCCCGTCGATCGGCGAGGCCGGCAAGACGACCGTCTACGTGCGCAAGTTCGCTGAGGGCCGCGACGCCGAGCGCAACTCGGACATCCCGTACGTCGCGCTCTCGACCCGCTGCGCCCACCTCGGCTGCCCGGTGCGCTACATCCAGGCCTCGCAGCGCTTCGTCTGCCCGTGCCACGGCGGCGTCTACGACTTCGAGGGCAAGGTCGCCGGCGGTCCGCCGGTCCGCCCGCTCGACCGCTTCTACACCCGCGTGCGCAACGGCCGCGTCCAGGTCGGCGACCGCTTCTCGGTCAACTCCGAGCTCGAGCGCTTCCCGCACCCGCGCGATCCGTCGAACCACCTCGACGGGCTCTGGGAGTACCTGTACCCCGGTAGGCCGAGCACGTGAGCCTCGTCCCCAAGTTCCTCCGCCCCGCACCGCCGCGCCCCGCTGAGCGTGATGGCGCGGCTCCGACGCCGCTCGAGCGTGCCAAGCACAACGGCGCCGAGGCCGGCGCGGGAGTCCTCGGCTACCTCGACGAGCGCACCGGCGCGAGCCCGTTCCTGCGCGGCTTCCTCTTCCGCAAGGTCCCGAAGGGGACCAACTGGTTCTACACGCTCGGCTCGGCGACGATGTTCGCTTTCGTCTCGCAGGCCGTGACCGGCGTCTTCCTGGCGATGTACTACGAGCCGGACCCGACGCGCGCCTACACGTCGGCCGCGCACATCACCAACGACGTCTTCCTCGGCGAGCTCGTCCGCGGCATGCACCGCTGGGGCGCGACGGTGATGATCGTCCTGCTGTTCCTGCACATGGGCCGCACGTTCGTCTTCGGCGCCTACAAGTACCCGCGCGAGCTGAACTGGGTGATCGGCGTCGTTCTGACCGTCCTGACGCTGATGATGGGCCTGACCGGCTACTTGCTGCCGTTCGACCAGCGGTCGTTCTGGGCGACGGTCGTCGGCGTCAACATCAACGCTTCCGGCCCGATTATGGGCCCGTACCTGGCCGACTTCATGCGCGGTGGCGCCGAGTTCGGCGCGACGACGCTGAGCCGCTTCTACGCGCTCCACATGATGTTGATCCCGGGTCTGATCGGTGCGCTGATCGGCGCCCACCTGTACCTCGTCGCGAAGCTCGGCACGAGCGCCCCGCCGTGGCTGAAGGCCGAGAAGAAGTCGCTCAAGCGCGAGGAGATCTGAGGTGAACGCGCGCGAGAAGGAGCAGTACCTCCGCGAGTACTCGATCCTCAAGAGCCAGGGCAAGCCGTTCTTCCCGTACGCGGTCGCCAAGGACGGCGCGATGGCGATGGTCACGCTCGCCGTGATCATCCTGATGGCGGTCCTGTTCGGCGCCGAGCTCGGCCCGAAGGCCGACCCGACGACGACGACCTACTCGCCGCGACCCGAGTGGTACTTCTTCTTCCTCTTCGAGCTGCTGCGCGTGGTCAAGCCGCCGGCGCTCGTCTTCGTGGCGACGATCGGCATCCCGACGATCGCGCTGATGCTGCTCCTGCTGCTGCCGTTCTACGACCGCAACCCGGAGCGTCACCCGATGAAGCGGCCGATCGCGATGATCGGCGCCGTCGCCACCGTTGCGGCGATGACCTACCTGACGGTGCTCGGTGCGCTCGCCGGACCGCCGAGCCAGGTCGACATTGAGGTAGCGCCGCAGTATCAGCGTGGTGCCGACGTGGCGGCTGCGTCCGGCTGCCTTGGCTGTCACAGGATCGGCCACAACGGCAATACGCTCGGACCGGATCTGACCGAGATCGGGGACCGGCTCGGCCGCGACGCGATCGCGCGCACGCTCGTCAACCCGACGGCGCCGATGCCCTCGTACGAGAGCCTCCGCCAGAACGACCCCGAGCAGTTCGACCAGCTGGTCAACTTCATCGCCTCGCTGCGCGCCGAGAATCACGGCTCTGAGCCCTCTGGCGGCGGCGAGTCCGAGTCCAAGTAGGCGCGGCAGTCCGATGAGCGCCGCGCCTGCCAGCGGAACGCTCCCTGAGACCCAGGTCGAGGCGATGTTCGATCGCATCGCCAGGGTCTACGACCGCATGAACGCGGTCATGACCGCCGGCATGGACCGGCACTGGCGTGAGCGCGCCGCCGACATCGCGAACATCGGCCCCGGCGACCGGGTGCTCGACGTCGCGACCGGCACCGGCGATCTCGCGATCGAGTTGCGCAGCCGTGTCGGCGACGGCGGCGAGGTCATCGGACTCGACTTCTCCGAGGGCATGCTCGAGCTGGCGCGCGAGAAGGCGCCCGAGATCCGCTTCGACCAGGGCAGCGCGTTGGAGTTGCCCTACGGCGACGGGGAGTTCGCCGCCGCAACGGTCGGCTTTGGCGCACGCAACTTCTCCGACCTCGGCCGCGGCCTCGCCGAGATGCGTCGTGTCGTGCGGCCCGGTGGCCGCGTCGTCGTGCTTGAGATCACCACCCCGCAGAAGCCGCCGCTGTCCTGGTTCTTCCGCTTCTGGTTCGACACCGCCGTCCCCGCGCTCGGCCGTTTCGCCGGCGACTCCGACGCCTACACCTACCTGCCCAGCTCGGTCCGCCGCTTTCCCGGGCCGAACGAGCTCGGCGCCGAGCTGGCCGCCGCTGGGCTGACCGACGTCGGCTGGGTGCTCACCGCCGGCGGCATCATCGCCATTCACTCGGGCGTAGTACCCGAGATCTAGTGAACACGGCCGAGCAGCTCCTGCCCGTGCTCGCGGCCGGAGGGCCTGGCCTGGCGAGCGGTCTGCGGTTGGCCGAGGCGCGGCTCGCCGAGGTCGCGGGCGCTCATGGAGAGGTTCTGGCCGGACATGCCGGCGGCACGCTCGCGGCGGGTGGCAAGCGGCTGCGGCCGCTGCTGGTGTTCCTCTGCGCTGGCCGTGCCGAGCCCGACGAGCGGGTGGTGGCGGCCGCGGCGGCCGTCGAGCTGCTGCACATGGCGACGCTCGTCCACGACGACGTTCTCGACCGCGCTCCGCTGCGGCGCGGCTACCCGACGGTCTTTGCGACCGCCGGCCACGACGCCGCCGTCGCCACCGGCGACCTGCTCTTCTCGCGCGCCTTCGCGGAGCTGGCCGCGACCGGCAGCGCCCCCGCCGTGCGAGCGCTCTCGACCGCTTCGACCGCCCTCGCGCGCGGCGAGCTGATGCAGCGCGACGACTCCTGGTCGGCCGAGGTCACCGCCGAGCGCTACCGGGCGCGCTGCCGGCTGAAGACCGGCAGCTTGTTCGCCGCCTCGTGCCAGCTCGGCGCCGAGCTGGGCAGCCGTGGCGAAGCGACGGCGGAGGCGCTCGCCGCGTTCGGCGACCGCATCGGCGTCGCGTTCCAGATCCTCGACGACGTGCTCGACGTGTCGGGCCCCGTGGAGGACACCGGCAAGCACCGCGGCACCGACCTGCTCGACGGCACCGTCACGCTGCCGCTGATCCTCGCCCGCGCGCGCGACCCCGAGCTGCGGGCACTCGACCTGCGCGCGGCCGCGACGACGCCGCGCGAGGCCGAGGAGCTCTGCGACCGGATCGCCGCCACCGGGGCGCTCGAGCAGTCGCGTGCCGAAGCACTCGAGATCGTCGCCTCCGCGAAGCGCGACCTCGCCGCGATCGACCTCGAGCAGTGGCAGCACGACGCGCTCGACCTCGTCGCCGACGGCGTCGTGGCTAGGTACTCCTAGAAGTCCTCGGGCAGGATCGCCCCGGCGCGCAGGGCGCCCGCGAAGCGCTCCATTTCGGCGACCAGGTTGTCGCGCACGAGCCGGCGGTAGGTCGTCGTCAGCTGGTCCGCGCCGTCGTTGAGCAGTTCGTCGTAGGTGTCGACCACGCGCTGCGGGTAGATCCCCTCGCGGCGGTGCTCGCAGTCGGGGCAGCGCAGGCCGACCCGCCAGGAGCCGCCGTCGGTCTCCTCCCACCACTCCGGCTGGACCAGCGCCGAGGCGCAGCGAACGCACACGTGCAGCCCGACCTCCTGCCCCACCGAGGCCAGTGCCGTCTGATCTTGTCGATCGTGTGGCTCCATCGTTGCCCGTATCGGTACTGCCCACTCGATCCTTTACGTACCGTCGGACGGTGCGAGCGGCCGGCCCTCGCTGTACTCTGCCGAGGCCGTGGTCCTCAGCGACAAGACGATCCGTACCGAGATCGAGGCCGACCGCATCGCGATCGACCCCTATGACGCGAGCCTGATCCAGCCGTCGAGCATCGACGTCCGGGTCGACCGCCGCTTCCGCGTCTTCCACAACGCTCGCTACCCCTACATCGACGTCCGCCAGCCGATGGAGGAGCTGACTGAGCTGGTCGAGGTCTCCGGCGACGAGCCGTTCATCCTCCACCCCGGGGAGTTCGTGCTCGGCCAGACGCTGGAGCGGGTCACGCTGCCCGACGATCTCGTCGCGCGGCTTGAGGGCAAGAGCTCGCTCGGCCGGCTCGGCCTGCTGATCCATTCGACTGCCGGCTTCGTTGATCCGGGCTTCTCCGGCAACCTGACGCTGGAGTTGTCGAACGTCGCCAACCTGCCGATCACGATCTACGAGGGAATGCCGATCGGCCAGCTGTCCTTCATGCGCATGGACGGCGCGGTCGAGGTGCCCTACGGAGCGAAGGACAAGGGCAGCAAGTACCAGGGCCAGGGCGAGCCCACGCCGAGCCGCTTCTACAAGAACTTCGACGCGGCGCGCTGATCCAGGGGCCCCTGGCGCCCCGCATACCTCTTGCAGCCTCTACCATCAGAGGCGCCCCGATTCCGCCAGGAGCGACCATGCCCAACATCGGCCCGCTAGAGATCATCATCGTCCTCGTCGTAGTGCTGCTCATCTTCGGCCCGAAGCGCCTGCCCGACCTTGGCCGTTCGCTGGGCGGCGGGATGCGCGAGTTCAAGGACTCGGTCACCGGCAAGAGCAAGGACCACGACAAGCTCGACGCCAGCCATATCGACCGTGCCGAGGCCACGCCGGAGCCCGTGCGCGCCGAGCAGCCGTCCGAGCCCGCCCGCCACAGCTCCTAGCGTCACGCCCGAGACTCAGGAGAGGCGGATTCGATGCCGCGGGTGAAGCCTGTCTCCCATGAGGAGCAGCTGACGCTCGTCGACCATCTCGACGAGCTGCGGTCGCGGCTGATCGTCGCGATCGGTTCGTTCGTCGTCGCGTTCGCGATCTGCGGCTGGCAGAACCACCGGATCCTCCAGATCGTCAACAAGCCACTGCCGGACAAGTTCGACCAGCCGCTGACCTTCGGCGTCACCGAGCCGTTCACGACGACCTTCACCAACGCCGCCTACGCCGCGATCCTGCTCGCGCTGCCGGTGATCCTCTACCAGGTCTACGCGTTCATCCTGCCGGCCTTCAGCCCAACCGAGAAGCGCGTCGCCAAGCCGCTGATGCTGATGTCGCCGTTCCTCTTCATCTCCGGCGTTCTGTTCTGTTACTTCGTCGTGCTGCCGCCGGCGACGGACTTCCTGCTCAGCTTCAACGCCAGCGAGTTCAACACCCAGGTCCGCGCGCGCGACTACTACAGCTTCAGCACGATGACGATGCTCGCGATGGGCATCGGCTTCCAGGTACCGATCGCGATCATCGCGCTGGTGCGGGTGAACATCATCACCGTCGAGCAGCTGCGCCACAACCGCCGCTACGCAATCCTCGTGATCGCGGTGCTCGCGGCCCTGCTGCCGACCATCGACCCGATCACCATGCTGCTCGAGATGGTGCCGCTGCTGATCCTCTACGAGGTGAGCATCGTGCTCGCCGCCTGGATGGGTCGCGCGGACGCCAAGACGGCAGAAGTCGCCGCGAGCGAGAGTTCCTAGCTAGTCTCCGCTGCGACATGCTGTTCGATCTTCAGGGGAAGCGCCGCCGGGTGGTCCAGGCCACCTACCTGATGCTCGCCGTCCTGATGGGCGGGGGCCTCGTGCTGTTCGGCATCGGCGGCGACGTCTCAGGCGGCCTCTTCGATGCCTTCTCCGACCGCAACGGCGGCGGCAATGACATCGTCGAGGAGCGCGTCGAGAAGAACGAGGAGCGTGCCAAGGCCAATCCGCAGGCGCCCAACCCGCACAAGGAGCTCGTCCGCGACTACTACTCGCTCGCGATCGCCCAGGCGAACGACCAGGGCGTCTTCCCAGCCGACGCGCAGGACGAGCTGCGCAAGGCCGCGCAGCACTGGAACGCCTATGTGAGAGTCGAAAAGGGCAATCCCGACCCGTCACTGGCGCGCGTCGCCCTGCAGGTCTACGACCCGGCGGCGCTGAACCAGCCTCAGCAGGCGGTCAAGGTGGCGCGGATCATCGCGGCGGAGACCGACGATGCGGCGTCCTACCTGCAGCTCGCCCAGTACGCGCTGCTGGCCGGCGACAAGCGCATCGAGAAGCTGGCGAGCGCGAAGGCGATCGACCTGGCTCCGGCAAGCCAGCGCAAGGCCGTCCGCGAGCAGCTGGAGCAGATGAAGGCGGCTGTGATCGCTCAGCAGCTCCAGCAGGAGGGCAACCTGAAAGTCGATCCGACCGAGCAAGGTGGCGGGAAGCAGGGCGGAGCGCAGCAGCAGAAGCAGGGTGGCGGCGGGCAGTGAACTTCCACATCAGCGACGAGGAGATCGACGCTGAGACGCAGGTCATCGAGCTAGGCGGCGAGATCGACCTCTATACCGCCCCCGAGTTCAAGGAGCGGATGGTCGCCCTGATCGAGGACGGCAAGAAGCGGATTGTCGTCGACCTCTCGTCGGCCACCTTCATCGACTCGACGACCCTCGGCGTCCTCGTCGGCGGCGTCAAGCGCCTCCGCCCCGCCGGCGGATCGCTCGCCCTGGTCTGCACCGACCAGAACATCACGAAGATCTTCGAGATCACCGGCCTCGACCGCGTCTTCCCGATCCACGCCTCTCGCGACGAGGCACTAGCCGCCGTCGCCGCGCAGTCCTAGCCCGACCGCCTACAATGTCGAACCGGCTCCCAGTGGAGCCCTCCAGGGCCGTTAGCTCAGTTGGTAGAGCAGGAGACTCTTAATCTCAAGGTCGTAGGTTCGAACCCTACACGGCCCACTAGCCTTTCCCCCTGGTAATCGGCATATTCCGCGCTTCTGGGCGCGACCGCCAGCCAGGAACGTGTCCCGAATCTGTCCCGACGTGCGCTACGGTCGAGCGTATGGAGGCCCAGGGAATCGTTCGGTCGGTCAGCGGCCACGTCTTCAAAGCTGAGCGTCAACGCGGCCCTGTTTGGTACGCCAAGTACCGGCTTCCCGATGGCCGCCAGGTGCAGAAGAAGCTCGGTCCTGCGTGGACCAAGCGCGGTCGGCCGGAGGTCGGCTACTTCACGAAGACGACCGCTGAGGCGTGGCTGGACTCGACGCTCGCCGAGGCCCGCCGTGGCGAGCTGGTCGGCATGGTCCGAACGGGCGCGTCGTTCGGGGATGCCGCCGCCGAGTGGCTGCGCTACTGCGAGTATGAGCGCGCGGTGAAGCCCGGGACGCTCACCGGCTACAAGAGCATCGTGAGCGTCCTTAGGAGCGAGTTCGGGGACCGCACCCTCGAGAGCTTCACGCCCGAGTTCTTCGAGCGCTGGAAGGGCGGGTTCGCGGAGAAGCGCAAGCTGTCGAACCGTGGCGTGCAGCGTTACCTCGTAGCCCTCCACTCGATCTTCAAGCGTGCGATGAAGGTCTACGGCCTCCCGCGCAACCCGCTGGCCACCGTCGAGCGCCCGCGTGTGGCCCGCAGCGCCGGCATCGACGTGTTCTCCCGCGAGGAGGTCATGGCGCTCGTCAGAGCTGCCCAGGACGACCAGGACGGCGTCCTCTACCTCACCGCCGCCTTCACCGGCCTGCGGCTCGGAGAGCTGCTTGGCCTGCGCTGGGAGGACGTCGACTTCGACGCCGCCACGATCCGCGTCCGCCGCAACTGGACCGACGGCCGCGAGGGCACGCCCAAGAGCGGCCGCGATCGCGCCGTGCCGATGATGGACGACGTGGCCGCCGCGCTCGCTCGCCTCGGCCAGCGCGACCACGACACCACCGACCGCGATCTCGTCTTCTGCGACCAGCTCGGCCGCCACCTCGGCTACAAGACCCTCCGCGCCCGCTACAAGAAGGCCCTCAAGACGGCCAAGCTCCGCGAGCTTCGCTTCCACGACCTCCGCCACACCTTTGGCACCCACGCCATCCGCGCCGCCGATCCCCGCGAGGTCATGGAGTGGATGGGCCACGCCGACATCCAGACGACTCAAAAGTACCTCGCCTACAAGCCCCGCCGTGACGCCGCCAAGCGACTTGCCGCTGCCTTTGATGCTGATGAATCATCTCCGTCCCGCGTGTAGTCGGCGACCGACCTACGTCTCGTCGGCCTCGTCATACATCGCTTTGTGTAGCGCCTCCTGAAGGGCGACGAAGCTCGGTGCTACGTCGCGGCCGTAGTGAGCGAAGACCTGGACGATGCCGTCCTTCGCTAGATCCATTGCCGCGAGAGCAGGACTTGCGTTGAGGGTTCGAGGTGGCGCGCGGAATGCTCCTACGCGATGGTTGCGGTGGAGAGGCTCGGCACAGATCGTCGTGTCGTTCTCCCGGACGGCTGGCCACTCGCCGTGGTTGTAGCTCGACAGTGGCGCGTAGGACAAGTCGTACTCGCGCTTCAGGCCCGCCTCGATGGCCATCGTTCTTGTGGTTACGTCGGCAAACGAACCTAGGTTGACTGGTTGAACCCACTCGTCGCGCTCAAGGTTCACCCGCCGGTCAAGGCGCTCCAGCATCTCTTGAGTCTCGTCGTCAAGGTTGTCTCCGAGATCCGCCTTGATGTGGTCGCGTAGAAGCTTCAAGCGCCCGAGTCCATGCTCGCGATAGGCGGCGAAGATCTCCGGATCGTTACGTGTGACGAGCCAGCCGACGAGGATGCGGGTGTCCACCAGCGGCCGTATGTGGAGTCCGGCCGCGTCGGGGGTCCAGGCGGATGGGCGCTCAAGCAGCCCATAGAGCAAGCGGTACATACGCGACGCTAGACCTAGAAGCACGGCGTTAGGCTCGTCGGCCTTGGGATCGGACAGGACCTCTTGCTGTATCGAGCGGAGCTGATCACCGAGGTCGTCTAGGGCCATGAGCATGGCCTCGATCTCGGAGACCTGCATGAGCGGCTCTGGGTCGACTGGACCGTCTTCTGCCGGCATTTCGCGCTCCTTTCGTTCGTAGCGAACATCGCAAGTGACGAGCTCACGGTTACGGAGCCAGAAATCTCGTGGCCAGATAAGGATCTCGGGGTGCTCGTTGACATCCTGGCTGAACATGGCCAGCCAGGATGCGCGTAACGCGGACTCGACTTGAGCCTGCTCGCTGGCGTTAAGTCCGTCCGGATACCTGGGGAACAGTTCCCAGACGCCAGTGCCTGGATGGGAAAGCTTGCCGTGGGTGACTCGACGAGAGAAGGCCGCCATCCGAAGACGCGTGGATGGGGTACCTGCCTTGTCGGCATGGTCGCCAATCAGCGTTCGTAGCAGCGGAATCCCAACATCCGGGTCTGGCTCATGCTTGGCAAGCCAGTCCTCATACAGCCATAGGGCGGGGCAAGATGGGTAAAGGCCAAGCGCATGACCGAACTGTTGTGGAAGGGCATGGGGGGCTTCACGCTGAAGCGCCGCTCGGGCCTCAGCCCGGTCCGACTGGGGAACGAGGGCGAACATCGAGAGGCGGCCATCAGCGAACCGGGGACCCTCCGGAACGAAGCGGTCCACCACGTCCATCGCCGAGTAGACGTCGCGCCAGGCCGACCGTCGTCCGAGCATGAATGCAATCCAGAGGAAGTCCGGGAGCATCTCGTCGTGCCACGTATGCTCATGGAGGGGCGCCACCTGCATGAGTGGAGGGATGAGCTTCTGCCGGTCGCGCTTGTGATCCGCGAGCACGTCGCCGGTCTTGCGTCGCTTCGGCGGTCGCGACTTCTTCCGGTTGGCCATCGAGAGATGATCGCGCGTGCGTCGGCCAGGTCAGAGGCGGATAGACCGTCGCTGGTTGACAACCCATTGCTCGAGGTCGGCGCGCAGGAATCGCACGTGCCGCCCGATCTTCAGATGGGGGAGCCGACCGGCGCGTACTGCCTCGTAGATCCAGCTCGGCCGGACTGAGAGCAGCGCCGCTGCTGCCTGCGCGTCGAGCAGCGGTTCGGATAGCGGCGACGGCGGGAGGGCGTCGGCCGGTTTTGTGGCGGTGTCGGCTCCTGCGGGCATCGGTGTCTAGAGGAGACGCGATGCCGGCGGATCTGTCCCATCGAAGCGGGGTCGTGCCGAGGCGCGCCGGGCGGCCGTCCAGCCGCCTTCCGTCCTACCCCGCCGCCCTCCACCCGCACCCGTTCGCTCGTCCCACCTCTCCAGTCCGATCCCGTCCACCAACCACCCCTGTTCCCCCGCCTCAACTCTTCCGCTCATCCCAGCTCGGCCACGTCCTCCCAACCGCCTTCATCCTTCGGCCTCCAAACGGACCACACATCTGCACTGAAGTTGCAACCGCTCTACAGAGCGGAATCCAGCGACCCCGCCGAAGCCTCCAGATCAGCGCCGATCAGGTCGCTTCCGCGACCCGCGAGACCCCTATCGGGAGTCGCTGACGATCTGGTGGACGCGCTGGTGCGAGACGCCGCTGATGCGCGCGATCTCGCGCGACGTCATGCCCGCCTTGGCGGCCTTGCGGATCGCCTTGTCGCGCTCCGCTCGCACGCGGTCACGGCCGCTATCGAGCCGATCCATCTCGGCGCGCAGCTCAGCGAGCCGGTTGCGCAGCGCCTGGTCGTCGCGAGCCACCGGACAGTCGTAGCTGTCTAACGACTAGACAAGCGTCCGTCTAGCAACTAGACTCGCCGCCCGATGGGCACCGACCAACGCCGCGCAACCGACATCCTCTGGATCTCGCACACCACCCCAGCGGCCGAGCGAGCCCTCGACCTCATCGCCCGCGAACCCGACCTGACCGTCGCCGACCTCCGCGACCGCCTCGGCGTCTCGATGGGCCGCACCTGGCAGATCCTCAACATCCTCCAGCAGCCCCGCGTCCAACGCCGACGCACGCCACCACCGCACCGGTCCCGCCGGCGGGCTACTCCGAAATGACTTGATGCACGCGCTGGTGGGACACCCCCGCCAGTCGCGCGATCTCCCGCACCGTCAACCCGGCCCCATGCGCCGCACGGATCGCCTCGTCGCGCTCTTGGCGCAACCGCTCCCGATCCGAATCAACCCCACCGAGCTGATCGGCGAGCTCCACCAGCCGCGCTCGAATCGCTTGATCGTCTGCCATTGCGGCACGTGATAGCCGTCAAACGACTAGACACGCCTAGCGACTAGACGACTACTCGCTGTCGGTCTGCTTGACGGCGGGGTCCGTCGTCCCGCGTCGATACGGTTCTGTCCTCAACTGGCGATCCGTAGAGGTAGATGCTGGTCCGGCCTCTCGATGTGGGCTCGCCGCTGGCCGGGGAGCAGGGGACGTAGTGACATCGGCATTTCCGCGCGGATCTGAGTGGCGAAAGTGGGACCTGCATCTGCATGCCCCTGGGGGAACCCTCAACGATGGCTACGACTCCTCCGAGGAGGGGTGGGATCGCTATTGCGCCGTGCTCGCGAACTCTGATGTCGCCGTCTTCGGCATCACGGACTACTTCTCGCTCGATCCGTTCTTCAAGTGTCGAGAGGAGTTCCTAAAGCGCTATCCCGACACCTCGAAAGTCTTCTTCCCAAATCTTGAGTTGCGGCTGAACGAGGCCGTGAACAAGGAGATCCAGGTAGTAGACATTCATCTCGTTCTGCGCCCGGACCTTGATCGAGAGGCCGCCGACCGGCTTCTCATTGAGCTTAAGACGGAGCTCATCGACTCCGACAGCCAGCGGCCCCTTTCCTGTGCTGATCTCAATACGACTGATCAGTACGAGCGGGCTACGGTGACGCGGCAGAGTCTGAAGCAGGCGCTTGAGACCGCCTTCGGGACCGCGAAGCCGCTGGTCGAGCACGCCCTGCGGATCGTTCCAGCCAACAACAATGGCATACGGGCATCGAGCGGCCAGCGGCGCAGAGCCGCCCTTGCCGACGAGATCGACCGCGCAGCGAACGCCATCTTCGGAAGTCAGGCGAATGCGGGCTACTTCCTGAACCCGCATCGGCGCGAGGACGATGCGCTCGCCCTGCCCAAGCCAGTCTTCAGCGGATGCGACGCACACAATCTCGCCGACCTCGAAGCATGGCTAGGGCAGGACGTCTCTGATTCAGACAACCGCAAGTCTGTTACTTGGATCAAGGCCGACCCGACCTTCGAGGGACTACTCCAGACCCTCGTCGAGCCCCGTGCAAGAGTGCAGATACAGCCGGCCCGGCCCGATCAAAAGGAGCCATACAAGTACATCTCCGCAGTCCGCTTCGCAGGCACCGATGAATTTCCAGATGCCATTCCGCTCAATCAAAACTTGGTATCGATCATCGGAAGTCGCGCCACCGGAAAGTCCGCACTCCTCGCATACATCGCGCACGCTGTCGACCCTGACTACGCTGTCGAGCGCCAACTAGCAGCGCAGCCCAGCCTGTCGCCGAGTGACGTTGGACCCGCCCCGGGTAAGACTTGGGCGGAGGTCTCGGAGATCGACTGCACTGTCGAGTGGGGCGACCCGGACACAGCCCGTGGCCGCGTGATCTACATCCCTCAGAACGCGTTGTACGCCATCAGTGAGCGTCCAGCTGAGATCACGGCCAAGATCAGGCCAACCCTGTATCGGCTCGACCCTGACTTCGAGGTCGCCTACGGTCAGATGGAGACGCAGGTCGAGGCCTCGAACGAGACCTTGAAGGGTGCGGTCTCTGAGTGGTATCGACTGTCGAGCGCGAGAGATGCAGCGAGGACCGAGCTGCTCGATATCGGTGACCGTAAGGCCATTGAGCGAACGAGGGCCGATCTGCAGAAGCGGATTGCGGATCTACGTGCGGCATCGTCCCTCACAACGGATGAGAGCGACACCTATCAACGAGTGGTAGACGAACTCAGGGCGGTGGCTACGCGGCAGAAGGCGGTCGAGCAGGATCTGCAGCGCCTAGCACCGCACCTGGATCGGCTCGATGACGGCCGATACCGCGTCAAGGATTCCGTTGGGGTCGATGTGCGTCTAACCCCAGCGACCCTTGATCTGCCTGATGAGTTGCACCAGGGGATCGCATCGCTGCTAGAGCGCGCGCGAGGAGGCCTCCTAGACGAGGTGCGCGGCGCTCTGGCTGAGTTTCAGCAGTCGCTTGATGCGCAAGCGGTCGAGTTGCGCGAGCGGGAGGCGTCCCTTCGCAGTGACAACAAGCTGCTGATGGACAAGAACCGAGCGAACGGCGAGATCGAGTCCTTAGTAGACAACGAGAAGCGCCAGGCGGACTTGCTGACTCAGATTGACGAGAAGAGCCGAGCCATCGATGGGATTGATAAGGCACTAGAAGGGCAGGTCGGGGTGATCGACCAAGCTCTCAAGGCGCGAACACAAGCACTTACCGACTTGTCAACCGAGTTCGCAAGCAAATCGCGTGAGCTGCCACGGATGACGTTCGACTTGGAGCAAGAGCTGGCGCAGGATGCGCGAGATTGGCTCGCTGACCGAGTAAACAGGCGGGCAAGCGGGCCCTTCACAGCCAACGGCGAGTTGAAGATCGAGGTTTGCCAAGAGTCGCCGAAGGAGTTCCTGGCGGCGATTCGGTCAGGGGAGCAGAAGCTTCGAGCGGGCTATAGCGGCGAGGATTTCGCGGCCGATGTTCTCGCCGCTACGCCAGAATTGCGCTTTGCGGCGGAGATCGAGGGGGACAGGATCGGAGGATTCGGAGCTTCCTCAATGACGCCGGGCAAGCAAGCCTTGTTTGCTCTCACGTTGATACTGAATGAGTCGGAGGAGGCGTGGCCGCTCCTTATCGATCAGCCGGAGGACGATCTCGACAGCCGGTCGATATACGACGTATTGGTCGGGTATCTTGCGGAGCGCAAGACGGAGAGGCAGATAATCATGGTCAGCCACGACGCCAACCTGGTTGTTGGGGCCGACTCCGAGCAGGTCATCGTTGCCAATCGGCACGGGGCCGACCGAAAGAACCGTGGCGGGCAGGCGTTCGACTACTTCGCGGGCTCCCTTGAGCACTCGTGCGAGCGGAGGGATTCGGAGATCGTGTTTGATCTTGGCGGAATTCGT
Organism: uncultured Thermoleophilaceae bacterium; assembly: GCA_964629855.1. Classification (GTDB taxonomy): domain Bacteria; phylum Actinomycetota; class Thermoleophilia; order Solirubrobacterales; family Thermoleophilaceae; genus JAAYBF01. The sequence goes on along the minus strand of CAZVRI010000001.1, from coordinate 58,116 downwards.
GAGCATTCCTGTGATCTTCTTGATGGTGGTGAGGAGGCGTTTCGCAAGCGGCGACTCAAATACAAGCTGTAGCTGGTCGGCCCAAGCGTCGGATGCGCAACGATGGACGACTCTGAGGGGAACGGCGAGAGGGAGGGTCGTCCAGTCGGCTGGAGGGGCTCCGGCATTCTCCCCACCGGAAGTCTTCGCATTCGCAACCTCTCGATCTCGCTTTCTGGACCGCCGAAGCCGGTCACGGCGGAGGTCCGGATGGATATGTGGCCGCGCTGGATCGCTGTGGCCCAGGACTCGAGGGATCGCGCCGAGGAGGCAAGAGCGGCGGCGGTTGCCGCAGGCCCCAATTCGGACTTCATAGACGCGCTGTGGGCGGAGTTCCAGGCGTCGATGACGAGTCTCTGCGCGAGTGCGTTTGCGCTCGATGCGTTTTATTCATCGACCGTGTCACACGCACCCACAGCGCGGATTGCGGCGCGTAATCGACACGGCACAATAATGGAGACGCTTAAGCGGGCTTACGCGCTGCGTGGTCATCGTGAGATTCACGAAGGTTTGCGTCAAGTGTTTGAGCTTCGACGAAAGGCGGTCCATCCTGACGCCGAGTTTGAGGAGTTCGTCCGGCATCCGGTGTTCGGTTTAGGGCTCGATCCGCGTCTAGTTTGGTACCGGATAGAGAACGCGGACACCGCCCTGCTCATCGCTCATCGAATCGTGTCGTTCTGTTTGGACAATCCGAAGCCGCAGCACACTGAGCTAGTTGGGTGGACCAAGGCCGCTTCGAAGCTTCTTCCCCCGCTGGAGCGAGTGCAACCCCAGGTGCGACGCAGCGCGTAGCGCGGGCTGTCGGTTCGCGATCCGATTTACCGGGCTTGTCCGGTGGCCGTTCGGATGGCTAGCATTGTCCCCGTGGCCCACGCCCATCCACTCCGAGTTGTCTTGGACGACGATCAAGATGCGCGTCTCACGCGCATGGCTGAGCGGATAGCGGTTGATCGCGATGCCCTGGCTGGATCGTTGCTCGCGAGTGTGCTCGATGGGGCTGAGACAGACGGCGGTGAGCTGACTCGGGTGCTGGACTCGATCCCGGGGGCTTGGGGGCGCGCGGAGTCGGGGCGAGCCCAGGGCATCACCGGCGAGACGACACCGCTGGATCAGCTCTGAGGCGCTGAGTGGCGTCAGTCGAGTTGAGCGCCGTTGCGCTCCAAGACCTCGACGGCCTGATCGAGACGCGGTCGCTTCCGTCCAACGCGCGTGAGCGCGTCAGGCAACGGCTGGAGGTGCTGGAGGCGTTCCCACGCGTCGGGCGCCGCCTGGAGGGCCGCTGGCACAGCTATCGGGTGCTCATAGGCCCTTGGCGCTGGATGCTGTTCGTCTACCTCGTCCTGGACGAGGAGGATCGCGTTCTGATCGTCACGGTTCAGGACGCGCGGACCGGGGATGCCGCAACTCACGAGTAGGCGAAAGCGTGTCCCGAACCATGTCCCCAACTCGGCAGATATGACCCGGCTGGCCTGGACTCAACTGGCCGTACCTGAGCCAAGCTGAGCCAGCTTCGGGTCGCTCGGCTCAACTCTTAATCTCAAGGTCGTAGGTTCGAACCCTACACGGCCCATCTCGCGGTCTCGGAGCGCGCCTGGCGGCGTCGCCGGAGGCCTCACGTACGGAGTACGCATCGGCCCCCGGCCTCCTTGCCAGCCACGCTCCGAGCCTCGCGAGAGGCGTTGAAGCAGGGTCGCGTCCCGAGTACGCCACGTACCGGCTCCCGCGATGCTAGGGATGAGGACAATAAGCCTCTCCGGGAGGCCGTTGATGATCTGGGTAGGCCGATCAGGTACATCGCTAGGCGCGAGCCCCGGTTCGGTCGGAGCTACAAGGGTGCGTCAGACGACACCGCTGCCTTCGAGGCGCTTGCGCTCGGGCGGGAGTTCGATCGCGCTGGAGTTCGGCAACAGACGTTTCTCGACGTTAAGGGCGACCAAACCGGCGGCGAGCCCGCCCCTAGCGTCGATGGGGATGCGGGCAACGATGGGGAGGGTGGCGCGTGAGGGTCGTGTCCGAACCATGTCCCCAACTCGGCAGATATGACCCGGCTGGGTTGGACTCAACTGACCGTACCCGAGCCACGCTAGGCCGGCTTCGGGTCGTTCGGCTCAACTCTTAATCTCAAGGTCGAAGATTCGAGTCCCTCACGGCCCACTTGTCACCTTGGGGTAACGGGATCACCTCTCCCGTATAGGAATCGCTGCATCCACGGGTTCGGTAGCGGGCGATGCCAAGTAGCTCGTCGGTCTGTTCAACTTCCACTGCGATCGCGCGCACACGCACCTCGATAGTGACCGGGATGTTTCCCCGGACAATCAACGTGGATCGTGCGGGGTCGTAGGAGATCTCGTTGAAGTCGGCGCAGCCGATCTGGGCGTCGTCCTGGAGGCGATAGCTGTCGGCGCTTCGGATACGCAGAACCCATCGGTACCACGGTGCCTCCCACGATTTAGCGGTGGTGGTCCCGAAGATCTTCCGCCATCCCCTAACGGGTGGATCCTCTCCGACTAGGCGGGCCTCCTCGTAGGACCAGCGGCGGAACGGGATCGTCAACGCGGCAGCCTGACGATCGAAAGCGATGTCTTCGACATCAAAGAACCAATCGTGGATTTCGCCGCTCACCTCATCGAGTGCAGAGGCGTCCGTGACCGCCAAGTTGAGCATCCCTCGGAAGATAGTCGCGGAGGATGGGTGGCAGAACTCGATGACCTGATCGAGACCCACTCGCTGCTGGTGGATGCGCGCGGGTAGGGTGCCGCGAATGCGCACTCGCTCCGGTTTCTTGACCCTGGTCATCGCGACGCTGGTGTTGGTGGCCGGTGTCGCTGCGTCGGCGGATGCGCGCAGGGTGTCGGTGGAGGATCGCGAGAGCGTTGGGCTGCGGGTGCTGGACAAGGGGTCCGCGGTGCGGGTGAAGGTCCGGACCAGTCACAAGCCGATCGCGGTTCGCGTGCGTTTGAACGGGCGGTCGATCTCGCGCCAGTTCGCGGGCCGGGCGTCGGGTGCGCCGGCGGTGGCGCTCGGTGCCGGTGACGGGGTCCGGCGTGGGCGCAACCGTCTCGTGGTGAGGGTGCGGTTCCCAAGCGGGCGGCGCGTCACGCAAGTCCGGCGATTTGGCGTCGCGCGGCGTGCGGCTGTCCCTGACGCGGGGCGGAGCCGGACCGTCAACGCCGGCGACCGGGTGCGGCTCTCCGCTGCACGGTCGCGCATCCGCGACCGCTCCCAGGTCCGGTTCAGATGGCGCGTCGTGCGCCGGCCGCCGGCTCGCGGGCGCGGCTCCGTGGCCGCGGCCGGGCGCGTGCCGCCCTGCGGCTGGACGTCCCAGGCGTCTACCGGGTGAGGTTGACGATCAGCAGCCGGGCAGGTGGCCGCCGCTTCGCATCGCGCTCCGATGTGGTGCAGATCTCCGCGGTCGACGCTCAGGCCACCCGGGCCGGGGTCTTCCTCGGCACGACACCGTTCGGGTCCAGCGGCCCGGCGCAGGCGCTCTCCTTCTTCGGCGGATCCCTGGCGGGCCAGACGTTCTCGCTCGGCAAGTCCACCGGCCCGGTCGCGACGTTCTTCCTCGACCGGCAAACGCTCGAGGTCGTCGGTGGCGGGCCGGTTCTCACCGGTGTCGACGCGGCCGCGGTGACCAAGCTCCAAGCAGGCCTACAAGCGGCCATCAAGGCCAGCGGCACGCAGCCGCTGGTGATCTCCGCCGGGAATGGCTACGGCACCATGAGCGCCGCCTTCGCCACCTGGCTGCGCCGAGAGCTGGGCGCCGCCGGCGTCGCGGCCAGCGCCAGCTCGTTCGCCGTGGCCGGCACGACGCCCGACTTCTACGGGCTGAAGAAGGGCTCGCGCCCGCTCTCGAACATGACCTCGGTCAGCCCCGACGTCGGCGGCGCCTCGCGCCTCGCCGGTCAGCTGGTCCGCGACGCCCAGGACAACTGGGCCTTCACCCCCAGCTCCGTGCCCGCCTTCGGGTCGGCCGCGGCCGGCGGCATCCGCTTCGACACCGGCACCGGCACGGGCATCGAGGTCGGCGGCAAGTGGTACCCGGCGGAGGAGCAGCCGCCTGGCTGCGAGGGACGCGGCGGCTACCAGGTGCTGGCGCTCGCGGCCTCCGGGCCGAACGCCCTCGAGCCGCTCGACATCTCGGCGTACAACTGGCTCTTCGAGCAGACCTTCGTCAACGGCCAGACCTTCTGGATCAACGCGTGCGGCGGAGGCGGTTCGCTCGACCAGAACACCAGCCTCGCCGACGCCGTTGGGCTCCGGCAGGTGCTGGGGTCGATCGGCGGCACGCCGGCGCTCGTCTTCATTCAGTCCGTCGGCGACCCGCGCGCCCCGAGCTCACTGACCAACAACTCGTCGGAGCTGACCGCCGGCTTCGGCTCGGAGATCCGTAACTTCGGCGGCACGCCGAAGGCGTTCCTCGGGCAGATCGACGGCAACCAGACGACGACCAATGGGCCGTTCTACACGCTCGTTGGCCAGAACTTCAGCCTTCCGGGCCAGCCCTACATCCACTCCTCGGCGGAGGTGTCGACCGACGGCCCGGGCAGCCCGCCCGCGCGGCTGGTCGGGGCGCTCGTCAAGGACGCCTACGGCCGCTACGTGCCGACGATCAACACGGCATCCAACGACTCGGCCACGGACGAGATCGAGGAGCCGATCCTGCTCGCCCATCTCGCCCGCCAGGTCAGTCCCACCAACGGATACGCGCCGGTCGCGTTCCCGGGAGCGAGCAGCGCCGCTTGGCAGGCCGCCCTGGCAGACGCGGCGAAGGCGATCGGCCTCGCCTACGACCCCGCCAACTTCCCCTGCTACCGCCCGCCCAACGGGGTCTCCGACGTGCGCTCGAACTACTGCGGCGGCGTGCCCGACGACAGCAGCGTCTCGACCTACTGGGCGGACCTCTACGGCAACTGCACCGCGAACCCGAGCTGCCTCGCGAAGGCGCCCTACGTCAAGAACGGCGACTACACCCTGGCGATCTGGACGGCGGTCAAGCAGCAGCTGAGAGCCGAGTTCCAGCTCGTCGACCAGGCGAACCAGGTCGCGGCCGCGACCAAGCAGAGCCTGACCGCAGCGATGGTCAGCGACACCGGGGCGATCGCTTCGTCACTGCAGACCACGTTCAAGAACCTGGCGCAGGCGAGGCTGCGCAACGAGGGGTCGAGCGGGCTCAGCTGGGCCTCCTCGATCTTCGACGAGCTCGGCGCGGTCACCGGCTTCTTCACGGACGACGTCTCGACGCTGCTGTGGGCGATCAGCGCCGGTCTCGGCCTCGGGTCGAACGCCGTGACGGACGCCGCGGGCAGCCCGCTGCTCGCCGGCCCGGTCACGGGCACGACGGCGGGCACGCTCTCCTCCCAGATCGAGAACCAGGTGACGGCCGCGAACCTCCTGAGCGACAAGTACCGCGACGCGGTGGTCAGCGACTGGGGACGGCTGCAAGGCGTGCCGGCCGACTACGCGCGCCTGCCGGTGAGCGAGGCCGTCGACGCGAGCGTCCAGGGTGCCCGCTTCGGGAACATCAGCTACACCTGGCAGACGCTGATGGGCAAGGCGGCGACGCTCAACCAGCTGCTCAACAACGGCCAGGCCGTCAACCCGCCCGGCACCTCGATCCAGGACTTCCAGTGCTGGGGTGAGGGCGGCCTGCAGAAGCCGTACGCGAGCTTCGGCTTCCCGGCCACCCACTACCAGTACGACGGCGCCAACTACGCGCTCACGGTGCTCACCCCCGACCCGTCGAGCCAGCCCGCCTACCCGATGCCACCTGGCGCGATGCCGCAGGACCCGATCCCGACCTCGATCATGGACGGCTTCTTCGCCGCCCAGCCGCCGGCCGGCACCAGCCTGAACCCGGTCGTCAACGGCGCACCGCGGGGCCTCGGCATCGACTCGCGCCGCTTCTACAGCAAGACGATCGCCGTCTCCAACGGCACCGGCGACACCCGCCAGGTCGACTGCAACGGCGGCGGCGGCTGACGCTCGCGCCCTGCTCTACTCACGAAGAGGTCGAAGCTAGGCGGGCGATGGCGTCTGGGATCGGCTCGTCGCCGGAGACGACCTCGAAGGTGAGACCGGCGGTGAGGGGCTCGTGGAGGACTGCGAGCAGGGTGGCGGCGACGTCGCCGCGAGGGATCGCGGCGCGGTCGACATGCTCGCCGGCGGCGATGCGGCCGTGGCCCGGGTCGTTGGTGAGCCTCCCGGGACGGACGATGGTGTGCTCGAGGCCGCTGGCCGCCAGCTCGGCGTCGGCGCGGCCCTTGGCGCGTAGGTAGACGGCGAAGGTGTCGTCGCCGGATGCGTTGGGGTCGGCGCCCATCGAGCTGACGATCACGTAGCGGTCGATCCCCTCCGCCTGCGCGGCCGCAATCAGCTTGACGGCGGCGCCGTAGTCGACCGTCTCCTTGCGCTCGGGCCCGCTGCCGGCTCCGGCGCCCGCGGCAAAGACGACGGCATCGCAGGAGCGGATCGCGTGCCCCAGCTCTTGGTCGCTCGCCTGCTCGAGATCGCAGTGCCGCGGATCGATTCCCTCGCTGCGCAGCTCGTCCGCCTGCTCGTCGCTGCGCACCAGCGGGCGGGCGCTGTCGCCGTTCGCCGCCAGCAGCCGCGCGAGCCGTTGGCCGATCTGGCCTCCCCCGCCGGCGATCGCAACATCCATCCTGACCACGCTCCTAGATCGGGTGTCCCTCCATCATGCCCGCTAGCCACCGCCGCGGGTTAGGATCGTTCCATCGGACGCGCGCTCCTCATCCGCTGGGCCTTCAACGTCGCCGCGCTGTTCGTCGCTACCTGGCTGCTGAGCGGCATCAGCTACGGCGACCAGTGGTGGACGCTGCTGATCGCCGCCGGCGTCTTCACGGTGGTCAACGCCTTCGTCAAGCCGATCCTGGCGATCCTCTCGATCCCGTTCATCATCGTCACGCTCGGGCTCTTCTACTTCCTGATCAACGTCCTGATGCTCTACATCACCTCCTGGGTGGTGCCGGACTTCAACATCGAGACGTTCTGGTGGGGCGCGCTGGCGGCGATCATCGTCAGCATCGTCAACGGGCTGCTCAACATGCTGCTGCCCGACGACAGCGAGCGCGATCGCGTGTAGATCTGGGCCCGGCAGGGAATTACGTCGGCGGGAGGCGCCGTTCCAGCGAGCGTAGGAGGAACGATGGCCGCGGACGGGAGTAGAGGGGGCGTTGGGGGGATCAGCCTTGGAGGAATCCTGGTGATCGTCGGGATCGTCCTGATGATCGTCTGGAGCTTCTGGATCGGTCTGATCATCACCCTTGTGGGGCTGATCGCATTCGGGGGCTTCGCGAGGGGGAAGTGGTACTGACGGCCTAACGCTCCAACGGCTCGCGCTGTGCCGGTGTCTCGGGCGCCTTGATGTAGGGCTGCTCGGAGTCCTGGGCGGTGGCTTCCTCGTGGTAGACGGACTCGGCGTTGACGGCCCAGATGTCGTGGTCGGTGCCGAGGAGGAGGTTGTCGACCGCGCGCATGGCGGTGAGCATCGAGTGGTCTGAGTTGTTGTAGCGGTGGAGGCCGTTGCGGCCGACCTGCTGGAGGTTCTCGATCGGTGCGAGCCAGGACTTGATCGTGTCGACGCGGTCCGAGTACTCCATGTCGTACATCGGGTAGGCCTTCGGGACGCGGGTCGCGAAGCCGAACTGGAGTGCCTCCGCCTTCGCCAGGCCAAGCTGCTCGAGCTCGCGCATCGCGAGCGCCACGAGGTCGTCGTCGGCCATCTCCCAGAGCGCGTCGCCGGCGAAGCAGAAGTACTCCATCCCGATGCAGGCCTTCGTCGGGTCCGGGACCATCCAGGGGCTCCAGGAGCGGAAGTTCTGGATCCGGCCGACCTCGACGTCGGGCTCGTGGATGTAGATCCAGTTGTCGGGGAACAGGTCCTCGCCGTCGAGCACCAGTGACACCGTCAGGAAGTCGCGGTAGCGGAGACCCTGGGCGGCAGCACGCACCGCGGGCGGCGCCGCCGGCTGGGTCAAACCGACCGTGTTGCGCAGCGGCAGCGACGAGATCACGTACGGCGACTCGTAGTCGACCCCGCCCGCCGTCACCCGCGTCACGCGGCCGTCCTCGACGTGCAGCGCCTCGACCGGCGTCTCCAGCAGCACCTGGCCGCCGAGCCGCCGGATGTCGTCGGTCATCGTCTCCCACATCTGGCCCGGGCCGTAGCGGGGATAGTGGAACTCGCCGATCAGGCTCTTGATCTCGTTGCCCTTGTTGCCGAAGAAGGCGGACTTGGCGGCTGACGTGAACGACAGGCCCTTGATCCGCTGCGCCGCGAACTCGGCGCGGATCTCCGACACCGGCACGCCCCACAGCTTCTCGTTGTAGCTCTTGAAGAAGTTCTCGTAGAGCCGCTTGCCAAAGCGGTTGGTCACCCACTCCTCGAGCGACTTCTCCTCGCCCTTCGGCCGCAGCTTCGCCCGGATGTAGGAGGCCATGCAGCGGACCAGCTCGACCGGCCCGAGCTTGCGGATCACGTCCGGCCCCTGGAGCGGGTAGTGGAGGAAGCGCTTGCGCCAGTAGATCCGCGACATCCGCGGCCGCAGCAGGAACTCCTCGCGCATGATCTCGTGCCAGAGGTCGTCGACCTCCTGGACCTTGGTGAAGAAGCGGTGGCCGCCGAGGTCGAAGCGGTACTCGCCCCCAGGCCCCTCGCGAACCTCGGTCTTGGCGATGCCGCCGACCTGGTCCTCAGCCTCGAAGACGATCACGGGATGGCCCTGCTTGGCCAGCAGGTAGCCGGCGGTCAGCCCGGCGGGACCGGCGCCGAGGATCAAGGTTGGCTGCTCATTCATGCCGTACACCGTATCGGAGTCGCGATACGGTGTACGGCACGGGGTATCGTGGGCTGCGATGCCGAATCGCGCCTCCGACGACCTGGTCTGGGACGAGCCCGCGGACGGCGCCACCGGCGGCCTGACCCGCGCCGACGTGATCCAGGCGGCGCTCGACGTCGCCGACGCCGAGGGGCTCGAGGCGGTCTCGATCCGCCGGGTCGCCGGCGACCTCGGCGTGCGGCCGATGAGCCTCTACACGCACATCGCGTCGAAGGACGACCTCGTCGCGCTGATGCTGCACGAGATGAGCGGCCAGCTGCTCGTGCCGGAGCCGCTCCCCGGCGACTGGCGCGAAGCGCTGCGCCAGATCGCTCGCCAGGCCTTCGCCGCCTACGTCCAACATCCGTGGGCGCTGCAGGCGTTCGGCCGCGGCACGCGCGTCGGGCCGAACATGCTGCGCCGCGCCGAGCAGTCGGCGGCCGCCGTGGCGACGCTCGACCTGTCACCGGCCGACGCCTGGATCGCGCTCAGCATCGTCCACGAGTGGACGATCGGCCACGCCCTGCACGCCGTGACCCTGCGCGAGGACCACGAGCTGGAAGGCCAGCTCAGCGGCGCCGACCCGGCCGAGTTCCCGCGCATGTCGAAGGTCTTCGGCGTCGGCCGCGAGGAGTCGCGCGACACGATCTTCGACATCGCGCTGGAGGCCGTGCTCGACGGCATCGAGCGCCGCTTCGTCGAGCCCTGACGCTCAGGCGGGCGTCGTCAGCTTCAGGCCGACGATCGACAGCAGCAGCAGCGCCAGGCAGGCCAGCCGGGCCGCGTTGGTGGGGTCGCTGAGCAGCACGATCCCGAAGATCGCCGTGCCGACCGCGCCGATACCGACCCAGACCGCGTAGGCGGTGCCGATCGGCAGGTCACGCGCCGCGAGCCCGAGCAGGAAGACGCTCGCGGCCATCGCCACGACCGTCACCACCGTCGGCAGGGGCTTGGTGAAGCCCTCGGTGTACTTCAGTCCGACTGCCCAGACGATCTCCAGCAGTCCAGCCAGCACGAGCAGTATCCAAGCCATGACGAGTTACCTCCGTAGTCCTGTGGAAAAGGCGGTGGCGTCGTCTTCGCTTTCCGGGTACGGCGCCTCTCGTCCGGGCTGTCGAACCAGCCCCTACGACGGTAGCAGGGGCGAAATCAGGCGCTCAGCCGGCTACTGGACGGGCGGCGGCGGGTCGCCGTCGCGGCGGCCGGCGGTCATCATGAAGAGGCCGATCACGAGGCCGATCACGCCGGCGATCATCAGGATCAGGCCGACGACCTGGAGGTCGATGCCGGATACGGATGCGGTCACCGCGTAGCGGAGGATCGCGCCAACGGCGATCAGGAATATCGACGATCCAATGGTCACGGGCTCTCATTACCCCGTTTGGCCGATTTCTCCTGCTATGAACCCCGCATGAGTGAGCTTGCCTGCCTCGACGGCGCGATCGCGCCGGCCGAGGAGACGCTGGTCCCTGTGACCGATCCGGGGCTGCTGCGCGGCGACGGAGCGTTCGAGGTCGTGCGCATCCACGACGGAGCGCCGCTGCTGCTCGGCGAGCATCTCGATCGCATGGAGCGCTCGGTCGCCAACCTGCGCCTCGAGGGTCCCTTCCACCGCGAGCGCTACGAGGTCGAGGCCGCCGAGCTGCTCGAGGCGCGCGGCGGGCGCTCGTTCGACGGCTGCCTGCGGCTGCTGCTCACGCGCGGTGGCCGGCGCGTGCTGATCACCGAGCAGCTGCCGTCGCAGCCGGAGATCGCCCGGCTCGCGACCGTCACCTACGCGCCGACGCGGGTCCTCGACGGCGTCAAGTCGCTCTCCTACGCCGCCAACATGCTCTGCAGCCGGATCGCCCACGAGCGCGGCTTCGACGAGGCGCTACTGGTGACGCCGCACGGCCGCGTGCTGGAGGCCCCGACCGCCTCGTTCTTCTGGGTCGCCGGCGACGGCACGCTCTGCACGCCGCCGCTCGACGACCATGTGCTGGCCTCGATCACGCGCGCCCACCTGCTGGCGCTGGTCGACGTCGAGGAGCGCAGCGTGTCGCTCGACGACCTGAAGGCGAGCGCGCGCGAGGCCTTCCTCGCGTCCACGACGCGCGAGGTCCAGCCGGTCGGTGCGATCGACGAGCTCACGCTGCCGGCCGCGCCCGGCGTCGTCACCCGCGCCGCCGCCGCGGCCTTCGCCGCGCACCGCCAGGAGCTGCTCGCGTGAAGTTCCTCACGGTCATCGGCAACCGGCCCCAGTTTGTCAAGGCGGCAGCGGTGTCGAAGCTGCTGCGCGAGCGCCACGAGGAGGCGATCGTCCACACCGGCCAGCACTACGACGACGAGATGTCGCGCGTCTTCTTCGACGAGCTCGGCGTGCCGGCGCCGGACCGCGAGCTGCACGCCGGCGGCGGCACCAACACCGAGCAGACCGCACGCATCCTCGGGCTGCTGGAGGCCGAGATCGCCACGGCGCGACCGGACGTGGTGCTCGTCTACGGCGACACGAACACCACGCTCGCCGGTGCGCTCGCGGCCGCCCAGGCCGGCGTCCCCGTCGCCCACGTCGAGGCCGGCATGCGCTCGTTCGACCGTGCGATGCCGGAGGAGCTCAACCGCGTGCTCACCGACCACGCGAGCGACCTGCTGCTCTGCTCGACCGCGGTCGCGATGGAGAACCTCGAGGCCGAGCGCGCTGTCGGGGAGAAGCACCTTGTTGGCGACGTCATGGCCGATGTCTCGCTCGCCTTCGCCCCGATCGCCGAGCAGCGCTCCGACGTGCTCGACCGGCTCGGGCTCGCCCCCGGCGAGTACTACGCGGCCACCGCCCACCGTGCCGGAAACGTCGACGACCCCGCCCGCCTGGAGCGCCTCGTCGAGCTGTTCGAGGCCGTGCCCAGGAAGGTCGTCCTGCCGCTGCACCCGCGCACCGCGGCGCGGCTCGAGGAGGCCCATCTACGCCAGCGGCTCGATGACGCTCCGAACGTCGTCCTGACCGCTCCGCTCGGCTACCTCGACTTCACCAAGCTGGCCGCCCACGCGGAGGCCGTGCTGACCGACTCCGGCGGCGTCCAGAAGGAGGCGTTCCTGCTCGGCGTGCCGTGCGTCACGCTGCGCGACACCACCGAGTGGGTCGAGACCGTCGACGCGGGCTGGAACGTGCTGGTGGACCTCGATCGAGACGCTGCGCTGGCCGCCCTCCAGCAGCCTCCGCCGGCCGGCGAGCGGCCCGAGCTCTACGGCGGCGGACACGCCGCCGAGCGCGTTTGCGACGTGCTCGACGCCTACACTGCTCGGGGATGAGCAGCCCGGACGGGAAGCCGACGAAGCGCGTCGGCGTGGTCGGTCTCGGCTACGTCGGGCTGCCGCTCGCCGTGGCGTTCGCCGAAGCGGGCCATGAGGTGGTCGGCATCGACACCGATGCGCGCCGCGTAGCCGGCATCGCCGCCGGTGACAGCCACATCGAGGACATCTCCTCCGAGCGCCTGCGGGCCGTCGTCGAACGGATCGCCGCGACGACCGACTACGGCCGTCTCGCCGACTGCGACGCGGTGCTGATCGCCGTCCCGACGCCGCTGACCGTCAACCGCGAGCCGGACCTTGGCCCGCTGCTGTCGTCGGCGCGCGCGCTTGCGCGGGTCGTGCGCGAGGGCCAGCTGGTCGTGCTGGAGTCGACGACCTACCCCGGCACCACGCACGAGCAGCTGGTGCCGCTGCTCGAGGAGTCCGGCCTGGCCGCCGGTCGTGACTTCAACGTCGCCTTTTCGCCTGAGCGCGTCGACCCCGGCCGCACCGACCACACGTTGCGCACGACGCCGAAGATCGTCGGCGGCCTGACGCCCGCCTGCCTCGAGCGGGCGGTCGAGCTCTACGGCCTGGTCTGCGACGAGATCGTCGAGGTCTCCTCGCCCGAGCCGGCCGAGCTGGCGAAGCTGCTCGAGAACGTCTTCCGCTCGGTCAACATCGCGCTCGTCAACGAGCTGGCGATGCTCTGCGACCGGATGGGGATCGACGTCTGGGAGGTGATCGACGCCGCCTCGACGAAGCCGTACGGGTTCATGCGCTTCGAGCCCGGTCCCGGGATGGGCGGCCACTGCCTGCCGGTCGACCCGTTCTACCTCTCCTGGAAGGCGCGCGAGTTCGGTCAGCCGACCGAGTTCATCGAGCTCGCGGGCGAGGTCAACCAGCGGATGCCGGAGTTCTGCGTCGCGCGGATCGCGCGCGCGCTCAACGACCACTCGAAGCCGGTGCGCGGATCGCGGATCGCGCTCGTCGGCGTCTCCTACAAGGCCGGTGTCGGCGACCTGCGCGAGTCGCCCGCCCTGCGAATCATCCGGCTGCTCGAGGACAACGGGGCCGTGATCTCCTACCACGACGACTACGTCCCCGAGATCCCCGAGCTCGACTACGAGTCCGAGCCGCTCGAGGCCGTGCTTGCGGACGCCGACGTGGCGGTCATCGTGACCGCCCACCCCGGCCTCGACCTCGACCAGATCGTCGCGACGGCGCCGCTCGTCGTCGACTTCCGCGGCGTCACGCGCCACATCGAATCCCCGAACCTCGTGAGGCTATGAGCGAACCCGCGATCACAGTCGGCGTCGTCGGGCTCGGCTACTGGGGCCCGAACCTGGCGCGCAACTTCGACCGGCTGCCGCAGGCCGAGCTGCGCTGGATCTGCGACGGGTCGGAGGCTTCGCGTGAGCGCTGGAGCCAGGTGTTCCCGGACGCTCGCGTCAGCGCCGACCTCGACGAGCTGCTCGCCGACCCGGAGCTCGACGCGATCGTGATTGCGACACCCGTTCCGACTCACGCCGCGCTCGCGGTGAAGGTGCTCGAGGCGGGCAAGCACTGCTTCGTCGAGAAGCCGCTCGCCCAGTCGGTCGCCGAGGCCGAGCAGGCGGTGGCCGCCGCGCGCGACGCCGGCCGCGTCCTGATGGTCGGCCACCTGCTCGAGTACCACCCGGGCCTCGAGACGCTGAAGGCGATCGCCGACTCCGGCGAGCTCGGCGACATCCACTACATCTACGGCAACCGGCTCAACCTCGGCAAGCTGCGCGCCGAGGAGAACGCGCTCTGGTCGCTCGGCGCCCACGACGTCTCGGTCGTGCTGCGACTGGCCGGCGGCGAGGAGCCGGTCGAGCTGAGCGCGACCGGCGAGTGCTACATGCAGGAGGGGATCGAGGACGTCGTCTTCGCCTACATGCGCTTCCCGTCCGGGCTCGCCGCACACCTCCACCTGTCGTGGCTCGACCCGCACAAGGAGCGCCGCTTCACCGTCGTCGGCTCGAAGAAGATGGCGACCTTCGACGACATGGAGCTGGAGCGCAAGCTGACGATCTACGACAAGGGCTTCGACCAGGACTCGTCCTCCTACGGTGAGTACATCACCCGCTCCGGGGACATCTCCAGTCCGAGCATCCCCAACGACGAGCCGCTGCGGATCGAGTGCGCGCACTTCGTCGACAGCATCCGCTCGGGCGAGTCGCCGCGCTCCAACGGCGACAGCGGCCTGCGCGTGGTGCGCGTGCTGGAGGCCCTGCAACAGTCGCTGGACGAGAGTCGGCGCAGTGTCGGCGCTGTCTGAGTCCGACCGCGCTCCCGGGCTGCTGCTCGGCGCGGGCGTAGCGCTGCCTGACGACGTCGAGCTGGGCGGGCACGTGGTGATCCACGCCGGCACGCTCGTCGGCGCCGGCGCGCGCCTGCAGGACGGCGCCGTGGTCGGCAAGCCGCTGGCGCTCGGCGCGCGCTCGACGGCCTCACGGTCCGAGCTGCAGCCGGCGCGGATCGGTGCGGGCGCGACGGTCTGCGCGGGCGCGGTGGTCGTGGCCGGCGCGACGATTGGCGACGGCGCGATCGTCGGCGACCAGGCCCAGGTCCGCGAGCGTGCCACGATCGGCGCCGGCTCGGTCGTCGGCCGCGGCTCGGCGGTCGACAACGACGTCACCGTCGGCGAGCGCGTCCGGATCCAGACCGGCTGCTACATCACCGCTTTCTCGACGATCGAGGACGACGTCTTCGTCGCGCCCGGAGTCACGCTGACCAACGACGACACGATGGGTCGCCATGGCCCCGACTACGCGCTCCGCGGCGCCACGCTGCGCCGCGCCTGCCGCGTCGGCGGCGGCGCGGTCCTCGTGCCCGGCGTCGAGGTCGGCGAAGAGGCCTTCGTCGCCGCGGGTGCGGTCGTGACCAAGGACGTGCCCGCGCGGGCGGTCGTCATGGGCGTTCCGGCGCGCGTCGTCCGCGAGGTGCCGGACGAGGATCTGCTGGAGCGGTGGGTCTAACGCGCCGACGCCGCCGTGGACTGCGGGCGGACCGCCTGACCTTCGCGCTGGGCGGAGTGGCCACGGCGCTCGCGGGTGCGGTCATCGCCGGTGAGGTAGCGCGCGTCTGGCGGCGAGGCTCCGCGCCGCTGCCGGCGGAGTCCGACGAGCCGCTGCTGGCGGCCGCCGAGGCGGTCGTCGAGACCGCAACGGTCGCGACCCGCGGCTACCGCGACGTCCCGGCACGCGAGAACGCGCTGTTCAACCTCTTCACCTCGTTCGTCACGACCTTCATCACGGTCCGCTCGGTCACGACCCTGCTGCGTGACCGCCGCAGCTTCGGCCCCTTCCGCAACCTGATCGTCGGCCAGCGCCACATCCACCACTACGTCCCCGGAATCCTGCTGACCTTCCTCTCCGGCTCCGCCGCGATCGCCACCCGCCGCGAGGGTCTCGAGTCCTGGCTCGCGATCCCCTTCGGCGCCGGCATGGGCCTCACCCTCGACGAGGCCGCCCTCCTGCTCGAGCTCGACGACGTCTACTGGTCTGAAGAGGGCATCGTCAGCGTCCAGATCGCCCTCGCAGCAATCGCCATGATGTCCTCCGTCGCCCTCGCCGGCCGCTTCCTCAAGCGCGGCGAGCAGTTGGTGTTGGAGCCCTAAGCCGACGCGGCGGCCGAGCGCAGCGGCTCCGCTGCCTCGGTCCAGATGATCTCGTCGCGGGCGGGGCCGACGCCGATGGTGACGACGGGGATGCCGAGCTGGTCCTCGATGAACTCGAGGTAGCGGCGGGCGTTCGCCGGTAGGTCCTCGAGGGTGCGGGCACCGGTGATGTCCTCGGTCCAACCGGGCAGCTCGACGTAGTCGCCGCGGGCCTGGTGGAGGACCGACTGGTGGTAGGGGAAGTCGTCGAACGCCGCGTCCTCGGAGCCGGTGTAGCGGGTCGCGACGCGGATCGGGTCGATGCCGGTCAGCACGTCGAGCTTGGTCACCACGAGGCCGGTGAGGCTGTTGATCCGCACCGCGTACTTCAGCGCGACGATGTCGAGCCAGCCGCAGCGGCGCGGGCGGCCGGTGGTCGTGCCGACCTCGTGGCCGGCCTCGCGGAGGCGGTCGCCGAGCTCGTCGTGCAGCTCGGTCGGGAACGGGCCGGCGCCGACACGGGTGCAGTACGCCTTGGCGATTCCCCAGACCTCGTCGATCGCCTTCGGCCCGACGCCCGCGCCGGAGCAGGCGGCGCCGGCGACGGTGTTCGAGGAGGTGACGAACGGATAGGTGCCGTGGTCGATGTCGAGCAGCGCGCCCTGGGCGCCCTCGAAGATGACCAGCTTGCCCTCGTCGAGGCCCTGCCAGGCGATCGGCGGAGTGTCGGCGATGAACGGCGCCAGGCGCTGCCCGTAGGCGAGGTAGTCCTCGACCATCTGGTGCATGTCGAGCCGCTGGTCCTTCTCGAACTCGCGCAGCGTCAGCCGCTTCGGCTCGAGCGCGGCGGCGATCTTCTGTTTGAGGATCTTCTCGTCGAGGATGTCCTGAACGCGGATGCCGAGCCGCGCCGCCTTGTCGGCGTAGCAAGGGCCAATGCCGCGCTTGGTGGTGCCGATCTCACGCTTGCCGAGCCGCTGCTCGCCGGCGTGGTCGAGCAGCAGGTGGTAGGGCATGATCAGGTGCGCGTTGGCCGACACCTTGAGGCCGCTGAGGTCGATGTCGCGCTTGCGCAGACCGTCGATCTCCTCGATCAGTACGCGCGGGTCGACGACGACGCCGTTGCCGATCACGCAGTTGCGGCCCGGGTAGAGGATCCCCGACGGGATCAGGTGGAACTTGAACGTCTCGCCGTCGCGGATGATCGTGTGGCCAGCGTTGTTGCCGCCCTGGAAGCGGATCACCGAGTGCGCCTGCTCACCGAGCAGGTCGACGACCTTCCCCTTGCCCTCATCGCCCCACTGGGCGCCGACGATCACGAGTCCTGGCATAAGGGCGAGAGTCTACGGGCCGGTCTCAGCCGGCTGAGCTGACGCGCAGGTCCGGGCCCATGATTGGCAGCGGATCGCCGCAGATCTCGAGCAGTCGCGAGACGGTCCGCGCGCCGATCTGCTGGCGCAGGTCGTCGAGGTCGACGATGTTCGTGGTGACGACGATCGAGCGCTCGTCCTGCCAGCGCTCGTTGACGATCGCGTAGAGCTGCTCGAGCACCCAGTCGGTCCGCTTCTCGGCGCCGAGGTCGTCGAGGTGGAGCAGGTCGACCGAGCAGAGCCGGCGGAACAGGCCCATGTAGGAGCCGGTCGAGTCGCTGTCGTAGGTGTCCTTGATCTCGGCTAGCAGGCGGGTGACGGGATAGACGGCGACCGAGCGGCCGGCCTTCTCGACCGCGAGGGAGACCAGCATCGCCAGCGACGTCTTGCCGGTGCCGACGTCGCCCATGAACCACAGGCCCCGCCCCGCCTCGATGTTGCGCTCGATGTCCTCGACGAAGGCGCGCACCGGCCGCAGGACGAACGGATCGAGGTCGGCGATCGGCTTGCGGTCGAACGACACGCCGCGGAACTTCTTCGGGATGCCGGTTCCCATGCCGCGCGAGATCGCCCGGCCGATCTGGCGCTCGCGGCAGTCGCAGGGGATCGTCGTGTTGTCCTCCTGGAGGATCCAGCCGTTGCCCTCGCAGATGCCGAGCGGGCAGCTCGAACGGTCGTCGCCGCGGTCCGACGGATCGGGAACGGGGCGCAGCATCAGGCGGCCCCGCCGACCGCGCCCATGCCGTCGCCGACGCGCTCGCGGGCGATGCTGGCGAACTTCGGATAGTTCGAGAGGAAGGTCAGCTCGACGCTGCCGACCGGTCCGTTGCGGTGCTTGCCGATGATGATCTCCGCGACCCCCGGCTTCTCGGTGGTGTCCGGGTTGTAGTACTCGTCGCGGTAGACGAACATCACCATGTCGGCGTCCTGCTCGATGTTGCCCGACTCACGTAGGTCCGACATCAGCGGCCGCTTGTCCGGCCGCGACTCGACGGCACGCGAGAGCTGGGAGATCGCGATCACGGGGATGTGCAGCTCGCGGGCGAGGATCTTCAGGCCACGGCTCATCTTGCCGACCTGCTCGACGCGGCCATCGCGCGGATCCTCGGCGCGCATCAGCTGGAGGTAGTCGATGATCAGCAGGCCGAGCGGCGTGCGCTGGTGCAGCCGCCGCGCCTTGGCGCGCAGCTCGAGCACGCCGATGTCGCTCGAGTCGTCGACGAACAGCGGCGACCGCGCCAGCTTCTCGGTCGCCTGGAGGACCTTCGGCCAGCGCTCGGCCTTGACCCGCCCCTTGCGCAGCGACTCGCCGTTGATCTTCGCCCGCGACGCGATGAAGCGCTGCGCGAGCTCGCCCTCGGACATCTCGAGCGAGAACAGCGCGACGGCCTTGCCGTGGTCGACGGCGGCGTTCTCGGCGATGCAGGTCGCGAGCGCCGACTTGCCCATCGCCGGCCTGGCCGCCAGCACGATCAGGTTGCCGGGCTGGAAGCCACCGGTGATGTCGTCGAGGTCGCGGTAGCCGGACGGCGTGCCGGTCATGCTCTGGCCCTCCTTGGAGAGCCGCTCGAGCTTGTCGATCTCCTCGTGGAGGACGTCCTCGATCGTCCGCAGCTGCGACGAGTCGTGGTCGTGGCCGGCGCGGAAGATCGCCTGCTCGGCCTGCTCGACGAGCGAGCGCGGGTCGCTGCCGTCGGTCGCGACCTTGTCCTGGATCTCGCGTGCCGCGCCGAGCAGGCGGCGCAGCATCGCGTGGTCGCGGACGATCCGCGCGTAGTCGCGCACCGCGCCCGCCGCCGGGACCATCGTCGGCAGCGAGTGGACGTAGGCGGCCCCGCCGGCCTCGTCGAGCTTGCCCTCGCGCTTGAGGTCGTCGCAGACGGTGATCGCGTCGACCGCCTCCGGCTCCGCCTTCTCCTTCAGGCGCATCATCGCCCGGAAGATCAGCTGGTGGCGCGGGCGGTAGAAGTCGTCCGCCGTCAGCCGCAGGTCGACGAAGATCTGGTCGAGCGCCTGCTCGGTCAGCAGGATCGTCCCGAGGACCGCGACCTCAGCCTCGTCGTTCTGCGGCGGAACGCCAGCGCCGCCCGCCTCTGGGGGCACGGAGATAGCCATCAGCGGCCCGCCCTATGGAAGGAGAGCGGCGCTACTGCTGGCCGACGACGATGGTCTTGACGTCGGCGAACACGCCGTCGTTGACCTCGACGCGCACCATGTGCGTGCCGGTGAACTTGATCGGCTCGTCGATGTAGACGTTGCGCTTGTCGACCTTGATGCCGCGCGCCTGCTTGATCGCCTTGGCGATCTCCTGCGTGGTCACCGAACCGAACAGACGGCCGTCGTCGCCGGACTGCTGCGAGATCGTGAGCACGGTCTTGCGCAGCAACGCGGCATTCTCCTCGGCGCGCTCGACCTTCTCGCGCGCCTCGCGCTCCGCCGTCTCGATCCGCTGCTTGGCCGCGGCCATTGCACCAGGGGTAGCGATCTCCGCGAGCTTGCGCGGAGCGAGGTAGTTGCGCAGATAACCGGACGACACGTCGATCACGTCGCCGCGCTCGCCGAGGGTCTCTACGTCTTGAAGCAGGATCGCCTGAGCCATAGGAAGTGGGCATGGTACAGACGATCCTGCCGACGGGCCGTTTAGAACGGGATGTCGTCGTCCGACGCGCCGCCACCGCCGGTGGGTGCGGCCTGGAAGTCGGAGGTGTCCGCGGGGACGTCCGACTGCGGTGTGAAGCGCTGTCCGTTGCCGCCGCCGCCCTCCTCGCCGCGACCGCCGAGGAACTGGACCGAGTCGGCGATGATGTCGACCGACTGGCGCTTGTTGCCCTCCTTGTCCTGCCACTCGCGCCACTCGAGACGGCCGTCGACCGCGACGGGCCGGCCCTTCTCGAGGTACTGGGCGGCGTTCTCGCCCTGGCGACCCCAGATCGTGATGTCGAAGTAGTTGGGCTTGTCGACCCACTCGCCCGACGCGTCCTTGCGTCGCGTGTTGCACGCCACCCGCAGGCTGCAGACCGACGTTCCGCTCGGCGTGCTGCGCAGCTCTGGGTCGCGCGTGAGGTTGCCGGTCAAAACGACCCGGTTGATATTGGTGGCTGCCATCTGACGCTCCTTGCTATCTGGGAATTCTCAGCCGAGCACCGAGAGTAGACAGGCGCAGCGTCGGAACGCACGAGTCTTCCCGCGCTGACCGCGATTTTTGTCTGTGAGAGAGCGCTTCCGTAGCGGAAGCGGCGTAACCCGTTACTCAGCGTCGACGGGCTCGGGCGCCGCATCAGCGGCGGCACGGGCCGCGACACGGCCCTCCGGCTCGTCGGAACGGCCACCGGCACGGATCGGCTCCGGCTTCGGCGGCACGGGCGGACCGCCCGGCTTCTGGCGGATGATCCGGAAGCGCAGCACGCCGTCCATGATCCGCAGGCTGGTGTTCAGCCGCTCGAGCAGGTCGTTGCCGCCCTCGAACTGGAGCAGCTTGTAGTCCGCCTCGGGACGATGGTCGATCTCGAAGGTCAGCCGCCGGTTGCCCCAGTCGTGGACCTCGCCGAGGCTGCCCGCCTCGCCGATCATCCCCTGCACTTCGGCAAGGATCTCCTGCCGCCGCTCCTCTGGAGCAGCCGCGTCCAACAGCAGCATCAAGTCGTATAGGTGAGCCATCGAGCGCGGCACCATAGCAGCGCAAAGCCGAAATTCCCCCTTCCGGGGGGCGAACTTCCGGCGCACGTCCCTACATAGGACGTGCAACCAAACCGAACTCCGCCAACCTTCCTCGCCCGACTCCGCTGGACCAACCTCGCCCGGCTGGCGATCCTCGCCGCCGCCGTCCTCCTGATCGCCACCGGCCCCGACTCCTGCCAGAGCGACCCACCGAACCCACCCTTCACCCCTCCACCCGCCTTCCCAGCGGCGCCCCCAAAGCCCAAGAAGTCAGCCCCCGAACCAACCCTCGGCACCAAGCGCCGGATCCCCGCTCGGCCACCGGCAAGGAAGCGCCAGGTCCGCAAAGCAGAGCCTCGCCGCCCGCACCCGGCGGTCGTCACCCCGCCTCCACCGCCAGCCCCAGCACCGGCAGCGGTGCCCGTACCACCCACGCCCGCTCCGACACCGTCGCCAGCGCCGGGCGAGTTCACGCCCGACCCCTAGCTACGAGACGACCGGCTCGGCGCCCTGGGACTTGGCTTCGATGTCGGCGAGCTGGTCGTCGACCCAGTCGCCGGGGTCTCGGGCGGTGACGACGCGCTTCAGGCCCTCGGCGCGCCAAGAGCGCTCCTTGGCGGACATCGTCAGGGCGCGGTAGATCGAGTCGGCCTGCTCCTGGACGTCGAACGGGTTGACCGAGAGGGCGAACTCGGCGAGCTCCTCGTGGGCGCCGGTGTTCTCTGAGAGCAGCGAGACGCCGTGGCGCTCGTTGACGAGCGGCCCCTCCTTGGCGATCAGGTTCATGCCGTCGAACATCGCGTTGACCATCAGCAGGTCGTAGTGCTTGTAGGCGGCGATCGCCTCCTCGAGGTTCTCGCGCAGCCGAAGGTCGATCGGCATCCAGTCGGTGGTGCCGTGGCGGTGGTTGACGACCGCGACCAGCGCCTCGATCCGCTCGAGGTACTCGGCGTACTGGGGCACGTCCTGGCGCGACGGGATCAGGTGGGCGATGAAGGTGACCTTCTCCCTGAACTCCGGGTGCTGCTCGAGGAAGAGGTCGAAGGCCGAGAAGCCGCGCAGGATGTTCTTCGACAGGTCGGCGCGGTCGACGCGCAGGATCAGGTGCTCGCGGCGGCGGCGCAGGATCTCGCGCTCGTACTCGTGGACGGCCGGGCGCTGGGCGGTCCGCTTGAACGTGTCGGCGGAGATCGGCAGCGGGTAGGCGCGGACCCAGACGTCGCGGCCGTTGAAGTGGACGACTCCGGCCCGCTCGTCGACGTCGAGGTCGAACAGCTCGCGGCAGCAGAGCAGGAAGTTGCGCCGGTAGGCGCGCGTGTGGAAGGCGACGATGTCGTTGGCGAGGATGCCCTCGAAGATGTCCTCGCGCATGTCGCGCGGCAGCACCCGCCAGGCGTCGGGCTGGGTCCACGGGATGTGGACGAACTGGTGCAGGAAGACGTCTGGCCGCGCCTCGCGGATGAACCTCGGCGCCGCGTACAGGTGGTAGTCGTGGAGCATCACGACGGCGTCGTCGACGCCCTCGATCTCGTCGAGCACCGCGTCGGCGATGTCGCGGTTGACGGTCAGGTAGCCGTGCTCGTAGGCCTCGATCTCCCAGCGGCCGACGTCGGGCGCGTTCGAGAGGTCCCAGAGGTAGTGCTGGATGAACCACAGCATCGGGTTGGCGATGACGTTGTAGAAGCGGTCGTAGGCCTCGGCCTCGGAGGCCACCAGCCGCACGCGGTAGGTGACTCCCTCGATCTCGACCGGGAAGCTCTTGCCGCCGTGCTGGGAGGCCATCTCGGCGTCCTCGTCGGACATCGCCGACGCGACCCAGAGCGCGTCACGGTGGTGGACGAGCCCGGTGAGCGCGGTCACCAGGCCGCCGCCGCCGCGCTTGGCGACCAGCTCGCCGCCCTCCTCGTCGCGGACGAAGGTGGCCGGGCCGCGGTTGGAGACCAGGACGAGCTTCGGGTCAGCTGAGGCCATCGGTCAGGCTGCGAATCGCTTGACGAGCACTGTGTGGCGTCCTTCGAGCTCGAACTCGTCGACCGTCGCTTCGACGATCGCCCGCGAGACTTCCTGCTCCTCGGCCGGATGGTCGACAGGCTCGCCGTCGAGCGTCATCTCCAGCCGGTCGTCGTGGAGGCGGAACTCGAAGTCGATCGCAGCATCCAGGTCGTTGCCGGTGACGTAGCCGGACGCCGCCTCGGTGATCGCGAGCTTGAGGTCGGCGACCTCGGCGTGCTCGAGCGGGGTCAGCCGGCACATCGCCGACAGCGCGAGACGGGCGAGGACGAGGTAGTCGGGCCGTGCTGGCACGGAGAGATGGACATCGCGACTCTGCAGGCTCTGCGGCGGCACGTCCCTTCAACCTACCCGGAAAGGGCCTTTCCGGATCAACCGCGCGCCTCCGGCAGCTCGAGCGTGAACGCCGCGCCGTCTCCGTTCGAGCTGGCCCGCAGCGATCCGCCCATCCGGCCCGCCAGCTCGTGCGCGATCGCCAGTCCGAGGCCGGCGCCCTGGCTCGCGCCGCCGGTCACGAAGCGGTCGAAGACCGGCTTGTCGTCAGGCAGGCCGGGGCCCTCGTCGGCGACGGTGATCGCTGCGCCCGCGGCGTCGCTGCCGGCGCTGACCCGCACGGTGGTGCCCGGCGGGGTGTGGCGCAGCGCGTTGTCGAGCAGGATCCGCACGATCTGGACGACCCGCTCCCGGTCGCAGCGCGCCGCTACCCCGCCATCTGGCAGCTGGAGCAGGAGGTCGGTCTCATGCGCGGCGGTTGCCGGCTTGAACTCGCCGGCGACCAGGGCCGCCACCTCGGCGAGATCGACGGTGTCGATGTCGAGCGCCAGCGAGCCGCTGTCGAGCCGAGACAGGTCGAGCAGGTCGACGGCGAGCTTCTGCAGCCGCTCGACCTGTTGGGCGATCTCGTCGAGGAAGTCGCGCCGCTCGGCCTCGTCGAGCTCCTCGTCGCGCAGCAGCTCGACGAACCCGCCGAGCGAGAAGATCGGCGTGCGCAGCTCGTGCGAGGCGGTCGCGACGAACTCGCGCCGCGCGACATCGACCTGCCGCAGCTGCTCCTGCATCGCGTTGAAGGCTCGGGTCAGCTCGCCGAGCTCGTCCTCGGACTGGTCGATAAGCGGATCGACGTAGTGCCCGGCGGCGACGTTCTCGGCGGCCACCTCGAGCCGCCGCACGCGCCGCGCCAGCGTCTGGGCGACGACCGCGCCGCCGACCAGCGCCAGCAGCAGCGCGATCGCGCCGCCGATCAGCATCCGGCTGCGCACGAAGGCGACGGTGTCGGTGACGTCGTCGAACGGCCGCGAGTAGAGGACGACCCGCGACGGCTCGCCCTCGAAGGTCAGCGGCTGCGCGACCTGGCCCAGCAGCTCGCCGCGGTAGTGACGCTCGCCGAGGGCGAGGTCGCCGGTGCGGACGGCCTTGCGCACCAGCGGCGGGTTGTCGGGGTAGTCGCGCTCCTCGCGCGAGTCGCTGATCACGTAGAAGTTCCCCGGGCCGCGGCCGAGCGACTGCTGGACCCCGAACAGCGTGATCCGGGCGTCGACCGCGTTGGCGATTCGCGTGACGCGGTCGTCGAGCTGCGTAGCGGTGATGTCGGGATCGAGCGTCAGCGAGTCGAAGCGGTCCTGGGTGCCCTCGGCGACGCGCGCGAGCTCCTCGAACTTCTGGTCGCGCAGGTTCGACTCGAGGCCGGGGACGACGAGGAAGTAGAGGACGCCGAACGCCGCGGCGGTCACGCCGAAGAAGAGCAGCGTCAGCTTGTCGCGCAGCGAGCGGCCGCGTGGCGGCCTCGGGCGACCGCGGCTCATCGGCGGTCGCGGAAGCGGTAGCCGACGCCGCG
>CAZVRI010000001.1:0-33473 GCA_964629855.1 uncultured Thermoleophilaceae bacterium | reverse complement strand
GGGGTCGCGCTCGAGCTTCTCGCGCAGGTGGCGGATGTGCACGTCGACCGTGCGCGGGTCGCGGTAGGCGGAGTCGCCCCAGACGCGCTCGAGCAGCGTCTGGCGGCTGTAGACGCGGCCGGGGTTGCGTGCCAGCGCCGCGAGGATCTCGAACTCGACGTAGGTCAGGCGCACCTCCTTGCCGTCGACCGTCACCTCGCGCCGGTCGAAGTCGATCCGCAGCTCGCCGTCCTCGAGCGCCTCCTGCGCGGTCTCCTCGATGCGCATCAGCTGCGAGCGGCGCAGCACCGCCTTGACCCGGCTGCGGAACTCGCGCATCGAGAACGGCTTGGTGATGTAGTCGTCGGCACCGATCTCGAGGCCGAGCACCTTGTCGATCTCCTCGACCTTGGCGGTCAGCATGATGATCGGCACCGAGCTGGTCGCGCGCACCTGGCGGCAGACCTCGAAGCCGTCGATCTTCGGCAGCGTGAGGTCGAGCACGATCAGGTCGAAGACGCTTTCGGCGACGCGGTCGAGCGCGGCGCGACCGTCGAGCGCGGCGACCACCTCGTAGCCGTCCTTGCGCAGCGCTGACGACAGCAGCTTCTGGACGGAGTGCTCGTCGTCGACGAGGAGGATGCGGGGAGCCTGCTGAGCCATCGGAGTGACGCGGGTGCGCTGTAGCACCGGCGCCTGCGCGAGATTGTAGGTTGCGTCGGACGTGAGGAAGCGGCCTTGATCGAGCCCCGGATCTACCGGGCGGCGTTCGTGCCGGCACTGCTCGCCGTCGTGCTCGTGATGTTCTCGCTCGAGAGTCGGCCGCGGCCGCTGCCCCAGGGGCTTGCCGCCGACGTGCTGTTCGAGGGCGATCAGGCCGCCGCCGAGGGCCGTCGGATCGCGGCCACGCACCCAGACCGGCTGGCCGGCACGCCCGGCGATCGCGCCGTTGCGGAGGAGGTCGGGAAGGCGTTCTCGGGCAGCGGCTTCACCGTCGAGCGGCAGCGCTTCACCCATGACGGCGACGAGCTCGTCAACGTGATCGGCCGCCGCGCGGGGCGGTCGCGCAAGCAGGTGGTGGTGATCGCCGCGCGCGACGCGACCGGTGTGCCGGACGCGGCCGGCAGTGCCGCCGACACCGCCGCGCTGATCGAGATCGCGCGCGTCTTCGAGGGGCGGCCGTCGCGCAAGTCGCTGATCCTCGCCTCTGTCGACGGGTCGGCGCTGGGCGACGTCGGGACGACGAAGCTGCTCGACGAGATCGACGGGCCGGAGCTCGTCGACGGCGTGCTGGTGGTCTCGGGCCTGGGGGCGGATTCCGGCAAGCCGCCGTCGATCGTGCCGTGGGGCAACGACACGACGCTCGCCGGCATCGGCCTGCAGCGGACGGTCGCGGAGTCGCTGCGCGCGGAGCTCGAGCCGCCGGCCGAGGCAGCCAGTCCGGCCGGGCAGCTCGCCCGGCTGGCGTTCCCGCTCGGGATCGGCGGCCAGGGCGTGCTGCTCCCGCAGGGCTACGACGCAGTGCGGATCTCCGGCGACGGCGAGCTCTCGGACACCCCCGCCGGGGCGCCGATCGACGAGGAGCGCCTGGGCGGCCTCGGCCGTTCGGTCCTGCGGACGATCACCGCGCTCGACCAGGGGCCGAAGCCGGTTCACGGACCGCGCACCTACCTGACGATCGCCGGGCAGGTGATGCCGGGCTGGGTGCTGGCGGTCCTGGCCGGCACGCTGATCCTGCCGGCGCTGGCCGCCGGCATCGACGCTTTCGCGCGCGCCCGTCGCCGGCGCGCGCCAGTCGGGCCGTGGCTGCGCTGGATTGGCCTCGGCGTGGTTCCGCTGATCGCCGGCTACGGCGTGGCGAAGCTGCTGGCGCTGTTCGGCGCGACGCCAAATCCGCCGCCGGCGCCGGTCGCACCCGACCTCTACCCGCTCGACGGGCCCGCGCTCGTGGTCCTGGCGGTGGTGGCCGGCGTGGTAGTGCTGAGCTGGCTCGGCTTGCAGCGGTTCGCCGGTCCGACTGCGCGCGGGCTCGCCGAGGCGGCGGGCTCCGGTGCCGGGGTCGCGGTGACGCTCGTGCTCAGCGCCGCGGCGCTGGCGTTGTGGCTGGTCGATCCGTTCGCCGCGCTCGTCGCTGCGCCGACGGTCCACTGCTGGATGCTCGCGACGCTGATCGATCCGCCTCCCTCGCGCCGCGTGCGGGTCGGCCTGCTCGCCGCGGGCCTGGTGTTGCCGGTGCTGCTCGCCGTCTACCAGCTGTTCCTGCTGGGCGTGAACCCGCTCGGTGGTGCTTGGTACCTGCTGCTGCTCGTCCTCGGCGGCCAGGTCGGCCTCGGGATGGTCGCCGTCGCCTCGCTGTTCATAGCGGTCTTCGCGCTCGTCGTGACGATCGTGCGCCGCAACGGCGACCCCCAGCGGTCCATGCCAGGTGTGCCGCCACCGCCGAGCACGCGCGGACCGCTCAGCTATGCGGGTCCGGGCTCGCTCGGGGGCACCGACAGCGCGATGCGTCGCTGACCTCCGGACGAGACACCTGTCCACTCGAACGCTCGACAGCTTGACTTCGGGTTTGCCGCAGCCGATCACATGGCCATGAGCAACGACCTCCGTCGCAGACTCGCCGCCGGCGAGTACAGGGTCGACACCGACGCGGTCGCGTTGGCGATGATCACCCGCGCGCGTTCGCTGCGTGTGGCCCGGCGTGGGTCGAACTGTTCACAGGTGCTCGTAGCCCCGGATCGCATCGAGATCCGCCGCATCGGGCCCCGTGAAGCGCAGCCCTTCCCCATCCAGCGCGCGTCCTAGGCGCGTCAGCGGCACGTCGGTCGCGGACGCCGCGGCGTCCCAGCGGTCGGCCGGGATCGTGAACAGCAGCTCGTAGTCCTCGCCGCCGCCGATTGCCAGCTCGCGCGAGGCGCCGGCCGCTGTCGGGAGGGCGGCGGCATCGATCTCCAGCGCGACACCGCTGGCCTGGGCGAGGTGGCGGCCGTCGGTCGCCAGCCCGTCGCTGAGGTCGATCATCGCCGTCGCGCCCGCCAGTGCCAGCGCGCGCCCGGCGGCGAGCCGCGACGGCGGCTCGTGATGGCGTCCGTTCGCGAGCGCCGCGCCCGCCGCGCCGAGCTCCCCGGTTACGCCGACGACGTCGCCGGGCCGCGCGCCGTCCCGGCCGACCAGCTCGGCCTCGCTGTCCGCCCAGCCGGTCACCGACACGGCGATCACGAGCGCTCCCGCCCGCACGACGTCGCCGCCGGCGAGGGTCGTGCCGGTCGCCGCGCCCAGCTCGGCAATTCCGCGCGCCAGCTCCAGCGCGGCGGCGTCGGCGAAGCTCGGCGGCAGCGCCAGCGAGACGTAGGCCTCGCCGGGCTCGGCGCCCATCGCGGCGAGATCGGACAGCGCCGTCGCGAGCGCCTTGTGGCCGACCTCGGCTGGCGAGCTGATCGCGAGGTCGAAGTGGACGCCCTCGGCGACCGTGTCGATCGACGTGACTGCGAACGGCCGCGCGCGGACGACCGCCGCGTCGTCGCCGGTCGGGCGGACCACGTGGTAGCCGGGGGCTCCGAGCAATTGCTGGATCGCGGCGATCAGCTCGCGCTCGGCCATCGGGCCGGCGCTACGGCGTCTGGACCCCGCCGCCCTGCGGCGACGGCGTGGGCGTCTGTGTCGGCGGCGGCGCCTGGGTCTGGGGCGCCTGTTGCGGCGGGGCCTCGTAGGCGCCGGAGTTCTCGTCGCCGGTTCCGCCGGTGTCGGTGCCGTAGTCCTCGGTGTAGGTGTCGCCGCTCGAGTAGTCGTAGTCGCCGCTGCTGGACCCGCCGCCGCTGCTGGCGTACTTGCCGAGGCCGGGCGACAGCTCGGCCGGCTCCTGTGGTTGCGGGAAGTCGTCGCAGTCGTCGCCGTGGGCCGGCGACATGAACGCGTGCCAGACCGGGGCGGCGTAGGTGCCGCCCTGGGCGCCCGGCATTGCGATGCCGGCGTCGGGGTAGCCAACCCAGACGGCGGTCGAGAGGTGCGGCGTGTAGCCGACGAACCAGGCGTCCTTGCCCTCGTCGGTCGTGCCGGTCTTGCCGGCCGCGGGGCAGCCGTAGCTGGCGGCGGTGCCGGTTCCCGACTGGACGTTCATCTCGAGGATCCGCGTCACCTCGTAGGCCTGGCCGTCGGTCAGGACGCGCTTGCCCTCGGAGCTCGCCAGGTCCTCGCTCTTGCCGTCGGGGAAGATGACCTTCGCGATCGCGGTCGGCTTGTGGCGGACGCCGCCGGCCGCGAGCGTTGCGTAGGCGTTCGCCATCTCGAGCGGGGTCACGCCGAGCTTCAGGCCGCCGAGCCCCTCGGCCGGGTAGCAGTCGAGCTTCGTCGTGACGCCGAGCATCTTCGCCGTCTTGCAGACGTTCTCGGGACCGACGTCGAGGATCAGCTGGGCGTAGACAGAGTTGTCGGAGGAGAGCGTCGCGCGCGTCAGGCTCGTCGAGCCGGCGTAGGTGTTGCCGAAGGTCTTGACGTCCCAGTGGCCGTAGACCGGGTCGTCGATGCTCAGCGGCTTGCTGACGTAGCTCGTCGAGTCTGGGTCGATCCCCTGGCGGACCGCGGTCGCCAGCACCATCGTCTTGAAGGCCGAGCCGGGCTGGCGGTGGGCCTGCGCGGCCAGGTTGAAGGTGCGGTCCTGGTAGGTGCCGCTCGACGCCATCGCCTTGATCTCGCCGTTCGCCGGGTCGATCGACACCATCGCCGAGCCGGGTCCGTTCGGGTCCGCGTAGTAGGAGTTGATCGCCTCGCGCGCGACGTCCTGCATCTTCGGGTTGATCGTCGTGTGGACCTTCAGCCCGCCGCGGCGGTAGACGCCGACGCCGTAGCGCTCGATCAGCTGCTCCTGGACGTAGTCGAAGAAGTACGGCTCGCGGCGCTGCGTGTAGCGCGTGCCCTGCTTGACCTTCAGCGGCTCGCCTTGCGCCTGGGCGCTGGCCGCGGGAGTGATGTAGCCGTGCTTGGCCATCGCCTCGAGCACCTCGTTGCGCCGTGTGAGCGCCGCGCGGGCGTTCTGGAACGGGTTGTACTGCGAGGGCGCCTGCGGCAGGCCGGCCAGCGTCGCCGCCTCGGCGAGCGTCAGGTTGCGCGCGTGCTTGTCGAAGAACGTCTCCGCCGCCGCCTCGACGCCGATCGCGGTGCGGCCGCCGACCGTTCCGTAGGGGACGTCGTTGAGGTAGTTCTGCAGGATCCACTTCTTCGAGCGTTCCTGCTCGAGCTCGTTCGCCAGCTTCGCCTCGCGGATCTTGCGCTCGATGTTGCGCTGGGGGTCGTCGATGTAGAGCGCGCGCACCAGCTGCTGGGTGATCGTCGAGCCACCCTGGAGGCTCTTGCCCGACTCCAGGTTCTTGATCCCGGCGCGGACGATCGCGCCGTAGTCGACGCCGCCGTGCTTGTAGAAGTTCGCGTCCTCGATCGCGACCGTGGCGTTGCGCAGGTCGGCCGGCAGCTGGTCCCAGTCGACCGGGGTGCGGATCTCGTCCGACTGGACGTAGCCGAGCCGCGAGCCGTCGGCGGCGTAGATGACGCTGCTCTCGCCCTTGTCGTTCGGCTTCAGCTCGTCGAGCGCGGGCGCCGAGGCGGCGACGGCGATCACGTAGCCGGCGACCGACATGGCGGCGATCGCGGCGACGATGCCGACGACGGTCAGGCCGACGAAGAGCGGCTTCCCACGGCTGGAGCGGCGGCGTCGACGCTGCTTGCGTTGGCGGTAGGTCATGAGAGGGGTTGGGCGGCTGATCCGGCAGCCGGCCGACGTTCTAGGTTAGTGCGTCGGTTCTCAGCCGGCGAAGGCTTTCCTGCCTGAGCCCCGCGGCGACCTTGCCGCGTTCCGGTGCTGTGGGCGCCCAACTGCTCACCGTGAGGCGTATCCCGTCGCTCGTTATCTCGGCGATGCGGGCCTCGACCTCGTCGTGGGCAAGCAGGTCGAGCGCTCGGTCCGCGTCGCCGTCCGAAGGTAGCCACACGTCTACTACGACCTTCACGCGCGGGTCGATCACGGTGTGGTTGACGATCGACGACTGGGCGAGCCGCTCGTTCGGCACGACGAGCCGCCGACCGTCGTCGCAGCGGATCGACGTGTAGGCGAGCCGGATGTCCTCGACCTCGCCGGTCTCGTCCTCGAAGGTCACGAGGTCGCCGACGCGGATCGGCTGTGAGATCGCGAGCGAGATGCCGGCGATCGCGTTGGCGAGCGATTGGCGCGCGGCGAAGCCGACGACCAGGCCGAGCAGCGCGGAGGAGGCGAGCACGCCGGCCGCGACGCGCTTGACCGACGGGAACTGCGCCATCGCGAGCGCGATCCCGATCACCAGGATCGTCACGAAGACGAGCCGCCGGATCAGCCGCAGCCGAGTGTCGACGACCGGCGACAGCTCGCCGCCGCGGGTCATCCGCTCAGCCGCCTTATGGGCGTGGCGGTTCAGCGTGCGGTCGACGATCTCGGCGATCACGAACGCCGCGATGACCGTGACGACGGCGGTCAGCTCGTTGCGGTGTTCCGCGACGAACGACGCCGCCATGGGAGCATCCGACATCGGCATGACGCAGGAGGCTACCCAGGCTGTAGGAGCGGAGCGCCCACTGGCGGGAGTCGTCGCGCGCGTGCGCGCGAGCGAGTCGGTGCGGATGGCGTGGCGGGCGTTCGCCTGGTCGCGGCTGGCGATCGTCTTCGTCGCCGTCTTCGCCGCGCTGTCGGCGGGCGCGATCGCCGAGCGCAACGCCAACAAGTTCGACCTGCCGGCGGTGACGTCGCCGCTTGGTGGCTTCGGCGACATCGCCGCGACGCCGCTCGCTCGCTGGGACGCGGTCTGGTACCTGACGATCGCCAACGACGGCTACGCCGGGGCGGACTCGCCGCGGCACGCCTTCTTCCCGCTCTACCCGCTGCTGACGCGCGGGCTCGGCGAATTGGGCGGCGGCGGTGCGGGCGCCGTGCTGATCGCCGCCTACGCGGTGTCGCTGGCCGCGTTCTTCGCGGCGCTGGTGCTGCTCTACCGCCTGGCGGCATTCGAGTTGGGACGCCGCGCCGCCTGGCCGACCCTGTTGCTGCTGTGCGTCTTCCCGGCGTCGCTGTTCTTCGGCGCGCCCTACTCCGAGAGCCTTTTCCTGCTCTGCTCGGTTGGCGCCTTCTATGCCGCCAGGACGGGCAATTGGGCGTGGGCGGGTGTTGCCGCGGGTGGCGCGTCGGCGACCCGCAGCGCCGGCATCCTGCTGCTCCTGCCGCTGGTGCTCCTCTACTTCCAGCAGCACGGCCGGCGTGTCCGTCCCGACGTGCTGTGGCTCGCGCTCGCGCCGGCGGGGCTGGTCGCCTACGCGGTCTACCTCGGCGTCGCCTACGGCGACCCGCTGTCGTTCTCGCACGTCCAGGAGTTTTGGAACCGCGACTTCGCCGGTCCGCTGGTCGGCGCCTGGGACGGTGCCGGCGCCGCCTTCGACGGTGTGCGCCAGCTGCTGTCGGGCAGCCGCGACGTCGCCTACTTCGAGCAGTCGGCGGGCGACCCCTTCCGCGTGGCGGCGCAGAACATCGCGCTGTTCGGCTTCCTCTGCTTCGCGCTCGTCGGAGCGGTGGGCGTGCTGCGCCGGCTGCCGTTCGCCTACGGCCTCTACGTCGTCACCGCGCTGATGCTGCCGCTCTCCTACCCGGTCGCGGCGCAGCCGTTGATGTCGCTGCCGCGCTTCGTCGCGGTGCTGTTCCCGATCTTCATGTGGCTCGGACTGGTCTGCGAGGAGCGGCGGATGACGGACCGGGTGGCGATCGCCTCGGCGGTGGTGCTCGGCCTTTTCGTCACGCAGTTCGCGACCTGGCAGTGGGTCGCCTGATGGCGCGCACGCGGGCGGTCCTGCTCGACGCGCTCGGAACGCTGGTCGACCTCGACGATCCGGCGCCGCGCCTGCGCGCCGCGCTGCTCGAGCGGTCGGGGATCGACGTTGGGCTCGAGACCGCCGAGCGTGGGTTCGGCGCGGAGATCGGCTACTACCTCGCCAACCAGATGCGCGGCCGCGACCGCGCCGGTCTGGAGAAGCTGCGCGACGACTGCGCGACGGCGATGCTCGAGGCGATCGCCCGCGACGAGCTCGACCACGCCACGGTCCGCGCCGCGATGCTGGACTCGCTGGCGTTCAAGACGTTCCCCGACGTGCTGCCGGCGCTGCGCGAGCTGCGCGACCGCGGGCAGCGACTGATCGTGGTCAGCAACTGGGACTGCTCGCTGCCGGAGTGGCTGGACCGCGCCGGCATCGGCGAGCTGGTCGACGGAGCGGTCTCGTCGGCGGTCGTCGGCGAGGCGAAGCCGGCCCCCGCCGTCTTCGAGGCCGGCCTGCGGCTCGCTGGCTGCGACGCCGCCGAGGCGCTGTTCGTCGGCGACTCGGTCGAGAACGACGTGCTCGGCGCGCGGGCGGCTGGCCTACGCGCGGTGCTCGTCCAGCGCGTAGGCGATCCGCCCCCCGGCGTCGAGACCGTACGCTCGCTCGGCGCGCTGTCCGCCATAGTCTGAGCGTATGGAGCAGGTCCCTCCGCCGTTCGACCCGGCGCCAGCCGTCGTCGAGCCGATCGACGCCGACCCGCAGCCCAACTGGCCGCCCTGGTTCGCCTTCGTCGGCTTCATCGGCGCGCTGATCTGCACGACGATCGCGGCGCTGACCATCTTCACGATCGCCGGCGTCGATCCGTCGGACGGCGACACCCCGATCACGACCGTCGTCGCGACCCTGATCCAGGGCGCCTTCTTCGTCGGCGTCGCGCTCGTCCTGGCGCGCTCGATCGCGCCGCCGCGCGCCTGGCACTTCGGCCTGCGCCGGGCGCCGCTCTGGCGCACGATCGGCTGGGCCGCGCTCGGGATGCTCGCCTTCTACGTCCTGACCGCGATCTACGCGGCGATCGTCGACCCGCAGGCCGAGCAGGACGTGACCGAGAGCCTCGGCGCCGACAGCGGGACGCTCGGGATGATCGCCGCCGGGACGATGGTGATCGTCGTGGCCCCGTTCGTCGAGGAGTTCTTCTTCCGCGGCTTCTTCTACCGGGCGCTGCGCACGCGCTACCCGATCGTCGTCGCGGCGCTGGTCGACGGTGTGATCTTCGGCCTGATCCACTTCGGCTTCGACGGCGCCGACGGGCTGCTGATCCTGCCGCCGCTGGCCTTCCTCGGCATCATCTTCTGCCTCGTCTACGAGAAGACGAAATCGCTCTGGGCGGTGGTCGGGATGCACGCGTTCAACAACACGATCGCCTTCTCCGCACAGGTCGACGACGGCTGGAAAGTGGGGGTCGTCGCGGGCCCGCTGATGTTCCTGGCGTGCGTCATGGTGCCGCGACTGATGCGCGACGGACCGTCGCCGCTACCGCCGGCGCCGTCGCGCGTCGGTCCCCAGGCGCAGCTATCTTTGCCCATTCAATGAGACGCCAAGCCCCCCTTGCCGCCGTCCTGATCGCAGTCGGAGCCGCCCTCGCCGCTCCCGCCGCGTCCTCCGCTACGTCGCCCGAGGCCTTCGAGAGCCAGTCGCCGACCGGAACCACGCCCGCGCCACCGCCGCCGGCGGATGCGACGCCCGCGCCGAAGGTCGGCAAGGCGACGCTCGCGATCGAGACGGGTATCGCGACCAGCAAGCTGCGCTACGTAGCGCGTGGCGACCGAGTTCAGATCACCGGCTCCGTGCGGCCGTTCGTCGCTGGCCAGATCGCCGTGCTCGTCGTCCGCCGGTCCGGCAAGGTCGTCGACCGTCAGCGGGTCCAGGTCAAGCGGGCCAAGCGTGGCGCCGGCAAGGTGGAGTTCAGCTTCAAGCCGCGCCGCAAGGGCGTCTACAAGGCCCAGATCGTCCACGCGGCGACCGACGGGCAGAAGGCCTTCCGTTCGCGCGCGGCCCGCTTCAAGGCGGTCGTGCTGAGCGCCGGCGAGGGCAAGCGCGGCACCGACACGCTGCTGCTCCAGCGCGGCCTCGACGCCCTCGGCTACGCCGTGCCGGTCACCGGCTACTACGACGACGGCACCTCACGCGCTGTGATCGCGTTCCGCAAGGTCAACGGCATGGAGCGGATCGGCTACGCCAGCCCGTCCGTCTTCAAGCTGGTCCTCCAGGGCAAGGGTGCCTTTAAGCCGAAGTACCCGGACGCCGGCTACCACGTCGAGTACGACTGGTCGCGTCAGGTGCTCGGCTTCTTCCGCGACGGCAAGGCCGTGAACGTCTACCACTCGTCGTCCGGCGCCCCAGTGACCCCGACCGTTTTCGGCACCTTCACCTTCTACCGCAAGGAGCCGGGGACCAACCACCTTGGAATGGTGGAGTCGAACTACTTCATCCGCGGCTACGCGATTCACGGTTACAAGAGCGTTCCGGTCTACCCGGCCAGTCACGGCTGTCTCCGGGTCCCCGTCCCCAACGCTGCCCAGATCGACAGGCAGATCACGTTGGGGATGAAGATCATGGTTTACGTCTGAGCCGGGCCTAGGCCTGCCCGCAATCTGTTCGACGGTTGTACGGGCTCTGGCCCCTACAACCCTCCATCTGTTGTCGGGGGCGTCTCGACCGGGGGCGCGACGGCCGCCGGGTCGGGAGTTGTGACCGGAGCTGGCTGCTGCTCGGCCGGTGCGGGTGACTCGGCCACGGGGGCCGGTGGTGTCTCCGCTACCGGTGCGGGTGTCGGGGTCGGCGCCGGGGTCGGTGTCTCAGCAACTGGCGCCGCAGGCTGGGCCGGCGTGTAGCTCCTCTCCGGAGAGGGCGCTGCCGGCGCCGGGGCCTCGTAGACGGGCTCCGGGGCGGCGGGCGGTGGCGTCTCCGCGACAGGTGCAGCCTCAGGCGCCGGCGTGGCCGGTGTTTGAGCAGGGGCCGGTGTCGCTGGTGCGCTGGGTGCCTCGTAGGTGGCCGGCGGGGCCTGGTACGCCGGAGCGTCCGGGGCCGCGGTGGTGGCGACCGGCTGCTGGCTCGCCGGCGAGAGGCCGCTCGTCGTGCCCTGCTGGGCGAGCGTTGTCTTCGCCGTGACGCGGGCGTGGGCGACGTCCTTGCGGATCGAGGCCGTCAGTTTGGCCTTCGCAGCGGCCTTGACGGTTGGGGCTCCGGGGACGGACCCGCCGCCGAGGTACGGCCGCGGGTCGCGGGCGGAACCGTCGACGCGCGTCTCGAAGTGGAGGTGCGGGCCGGTGCAGTTGCCGGTGCAGCCGACGTAGCCGATCACGTCACCCTGGTTGACCCGCTGGCCCTGCGAGACGGCGTACTTGGTCATGTGGGCGTAGCAAGTCTCGAAGCGGCTCGA
Source organism: uncultured Thermoleophilaceae bacterium (assembly GCA_964629855.1). Lineage (GTDB taxonomy): Bacteria > Actinomycetota > Thermoleophilia > Solirubrobacterales > Thermoleophilaceae > JAAYBF01. The sequence goes on along the minus strand of CAZVRI010000001.1, from coordinate 22,237 downwards.
GTGCTTGACGCAGACCATGTTCCCGTAGCCGCTCTGGACGCCGGCGAAGCTGACGACGCCGCACTCGGCCGCGCGGATCGGCGTGCCGGTCGGTGCCGCGATGTCGAGGCCGTCGTGGTTGCGGCCCCAGCGCGGCCCGAAGCCGGAGGTGACCATGCCCTTGACGGGCGAGGCCAGACGCAGCGGTCCGCAGGCGCCGGCGCCGGGAGACGGCGTCGCGACCGGCCGGGTACGGGGCGCCGGCTCGCCGGCGGGTGTGCCGCCGACTGCGCTGTCGTCCCGGTTCGAGCGGTCATCGGAGCCGGGGACGCCGATGTCGCCGGTCAGGTCGAGCGCCGGCTCGCCGAGGTTGTCCGACGGTCCGCCGCCGATGCCGCGTCGCGGCGCGGTGGCGTTGCCGCCACCAGCCTTCGTATCGGTGCGCTCGCGCACGATCACCGCGACGTTGCCATCACGGGCGCCGGCCGCGGCGGCCGCCTGTCCGAGCCCGAACAGCGCGGTCCAGGTGGCCGGGCCGACGATGCCGTCGACGTCGAGGCCGTTACGCGCCTGGAAGCCCGTCACGGCGGCCTGGGTCTGCGGTCCGAAGATCCCGTCGGCGGACACGCCGAGCTGGCGCTGGATCTCCGCCACGGCGTCGCCCTTGCTGCCGAGCTTGAAGGCCATCGCCGCGGGCGTGGCCCCGTTGTCGATCGCGCGACTGGCGGGCGACGCTTGCGCCACGTCGACGCCACGGCCGCCGGCGCCGAAGCCAGCGGCGGCGAGCAGGCTGCCGGTCGGTCCGGCGACCATCAGGGTGCTCAGCGCGACGGACGCGCGTCGGCGGCGGGCGACTGAGCGGCGCATCGCGGGCGCGATCGCGCGGCGGTGCAGTGAGCGGTCGAGCGAACGCTGCCAGGGGTCGACCAGGGCCAGGTCTCGGTGCGGAGTCGTCATCTAAACCGTCTGCTCCTCTTCCTTCGGGCCTACGGGGTTAGCTGACGGGCTCGCGCTGGAAGTGCGCTACGCGACGGCTCTGTCGCGATTCGCCCCGGACGACCTGACGGTCGCCTTTGGGTCCCCCGCTCTCCGCAGCCGGAGCTGCCGAGACTCGGCGTCATTGGTTATGTGAACAACCTTCCACGCGCAAGGTAGCGCAGCTAGGCATATGCTGCCGGCCCGATGTCCGCCCGCGACCGACTGATTGCCGAGCTGCGCGAGCACGCACTGGTGATCGGGAAGGTGACGCTCGCCAGCGGTGCCGAGGCCGAGTACTACGTCGACGCCAAGCGCGCCACGCTGCGGCCGGCCGGCTTCGCGGCGATGGGCGAGCTGGTCGCGGCTGAGGCCAGGCGGCTCGGCGCCACCGCCGTCGGCGGGCTGACGATGGGCGCCGATCCCGTCGCCTGCGCGGCGCTCGCCGCCGGCGCCGACGTCAAGGCGTTCTTCATCCGCAAGGAGGCCAAGCACCACGGTCTCCAGCGCCGCGTCGAGGGCCCGTTCCTCGAGGACTCCGACCGCTGCCTCGTCGTCGAGGACGTCGTCACCAGCGGCGGCTCGACGATCCAGGCGATCGAGGCGCTGCAGGCCGAGGGCCGCCAGATCGTCGGCGTCGTCAGCGTCCTCGACCGCCTCGCCGGCGGCGGCGCGCACATCAAGGCGGCCGTCCCCTCCGCGCCCTACACCCCGCTCGCCACGATCGACGACGTCTACCCGGACCGCCCCGACCGCTGAGCGGTCACACCACGAGTGGCGCCCACTCCGGTCGGGGGCCCTCGAACCGCGGATCGTTGGCGATCCGCTTCGCCTCCATCTGACGTACCTGCGCGGGTGACATCGTGAGTCGCAGCCGGAAGTGGATCCAGCGGCGGATCCAGGCGACCCGGCAGTCGTGGGTCATTGTGGCGACCCGCGCCTCGGCCGAGACCGCGGTGCGTTTGACCGTTGCCAGCTCGCGAAAGTTCGCGAACGCGGGCTCGTCGCGACCCGGCCATGGCGCGATGAAGAACGTGTGGGCGACGGCGACGGCTCGCTCCCCCGCACGGTCGCGGTAGCCGAGCGCCACGAGCCTGCGGGCGAAGTCGTCCGGCAGGTCGGCAAGCGGCCGCACGCGCGCGACCTGCACGTGCTCGATGGATGCCTTGCCGAGGTCACACGTGGGATGGACGATCTGGGCGGCCTCCCACTCTTCGCCGTCCACGGTCATGCCCTGCACCAGGTCGCCCTGCCTGACCGGGTATACGGCGGTCTCGTCGCTCGGGACCCAGTAATGCTCGCGATCGGGGAACCAGCCGTGGAAGGTCATAGCCCGATCTCCGTGTCGTCCTCCTCGATCAACTCGGTCTCGACCTCGCCGTCGACCCAGGTGAGCGGCTCGCCGTCTTCCCCGTGGGTGATGGTGACCGGGTAGCTGGCACCGAAGCGGTTGAGCTTGCGCCAATCGAAGGGGATCTCGATGCCGAGATCGTCGAGCGTCGTCGACGGGATTGCGGCGCCGGCCTGGACGGCGGCGATCAGCAGCGGCAGCGTGTCGCGCATCCGCTCTGCCCACTGCACCTCCTCGATCGCGGCCGGCGGTACGAGGTAGCCGTCGATCTTGCCGTGGTTGGAGATCGGCACCGCGCGGCCCTTGTGAACGGTTTCGCGCAGAACCTCGGACAGGTGGTTCTTCAGGTGGCGGTGTCCGACGCTCTGGGGGTCGATCGGAGTAGGCATCGCAAATGCACGATACCAGAGTGATGGGTCCACATTTGTGGCTACATCTGCGGTGGCGTGCTGGATCTGTGTTTGCATGCGGACTTAGGGGCCGATTCCGGCCCCGTCGCCCCCCTCTCGTAGGATGCGCCGCGTGAAGATCCTCGTCACCAGCGCGCGGATGCCCTTCGCGCTCAGCGTCATCCGTCAGCTCGCGCAGGCCGGCCACGAGGTCTACTCCTCGGACACCTACGAGTCGGCGCCGGGCAACCACTCGCGCTACCTGAAGGGCCACTTCGTCACCGCGTCGCCGCGCGACGAGACGGAGAAGTTCACCGCCCAGGTGCGTGACTACTGCGCCGAGCACGGGATCGAGCTGATCGTCCCGACGTGGGAGGAGGCGTTCTACCTCTCGACCGCGCGCGAGAGCATCGAGCAGGTCGCGAAGCTCTACACCGCCCAGTTCGAGACGCTCGCCCAGGTCCACGACAAGGACTCGTTCGAGCAGCTTGTCGAGCGGCTCGGCATCCGCGCGCCGATCGGCGTCACCGTGCGCAGCGACGCGGAGCTGATGGAGGCCGTTGGCCGCTGGCCGCACTACTTCGGCCGCGGCGTCTACTCGCGCGGCGGGGTCACGCTGATGACCAACCACGGTCCGCTCGCCGGTCGCGTCAAGCCGGAGGACGTCCACCCCACCCCCGACGCGCCGTGGCTGGTCCAGGAGTACGTCGAGGGGCCGATGGTCTGCACCTACAGCACGCTCCACGACGGCAAGGTGACCGCGCACTCGACCTACCGCGCGCCGCGTCAGTTCCACCACTCGACCGGAGTCCAGTTCGAGTCGGTCGACGGCGCCGAGACGCTGGCGGTCGTCGAGAAGCTGGGCGCCGAGCTGGGCTACGACGGCCAGATGTCGCTCGACTTCGTCGACACCGGCGACGGCCTCGCGATCATCGAGTGCAACCCGCGCACCACCGACGGCGTGCTGCTGATGGAGGGCGACGAGCTGGCGAACGGCCTGCTGGCCGGGATCGACCCCGCGACGCCGCTGCCGGCCGAGCCGTTCGTCGTCCCGCCGGGCCGCTTGATCCAGATCGACTTCGCCGTCTTCGGCGCGCTCTTCTCGAGCGGCTGGAAGGAGGTCCCGGGCACGATCCACGACCTCGTCAAGGTGCGTGGCGCGGACAGCGGTTGGCACGACCAGCTGCCCAACCTCTACTCGTTCCTGGCCTTCTGCCACCACGAGCGGCTGAGTCTCGCCGCGCACGAGAAGCTCCAGGTGGCGATGTACGAGGACGTGTCCTGGGACGGCGAGCCGATCAGCGGTATGACCGCTTCTCAGGCGGTCGCACTGCAGCAACTGCACGGTTAGTCTGTATGTAGTAAGCGCGTGTTCCTAATGGGCGGGGCCATGCGCTGGCGGAGGGTTCGAGCGGGGAGGGCGGCTGGTGATGGAACGGGCATCGGAGGGGGCCGGGGGGCTTGGTCGTGGCGATCACGCCTGCCTGGTCTGCGAGACGGACGCGGAGCGTTGGAGCGCGGTCGAGGAGTTCGCCCGCGCCGGGGTCGTGCGCGGTGAGCGGATGCTCTACGTCGCGCGCGCGGGCGACGAGGAGGAGGCGCAGCGGCGACTGGGCGCGCTGGACGGCGCCGGCGCCGGTGAGCTGGTCGTCGTGCCCGCGTCGGTCGCGATGGCCTTCGCCGACGGCGCTCGCTTCGATGCGGCCGAGCGCGACGCCGCGTGGCGCGAGCAGGTGCACGCCGCGCTCGGGGAGGGGTTCACCGGGCTCTCGGTGGCGAGCGACGTGGCTTGGTTCAACGAGGCCGGCCTGTCGCTCGACCAGATCCTCGACTACGAGCACCGCTGCACCGGCGTGATCGACGAGCTGCCGGCGTCGGCGCTCTGCGTCTACGACCGCGGCTGCTTCGACGACCGCACGCTCGCCCGCGCGAGCCACGCCCACCCGATCTGCCGCGGCCGTGGCGTCTCCCCGGCGGGGATGTTCGTCTCGCGCACGATGGCGATCGCCGCCGCTGGCCCGGGCGCACTCAGGCTGTCGGGCGAGGTCGACATCTCGAACGTCCCGTCGCTGTCGAGCGCGCTGCGGTCGACGGCAGGCGGGCGGTCTGCGCTGCTGCTCGACCTGGGCGCCCTGGAGTTCATCGACGTCGCCGGCATGCGGGCGATCCAGCGCACGGCACAAGGTCTCGCGGCCCGCGGCGGGGAGCTGATGGTGCTCTCACCGCGGCCGCAGGTCGCACGGATGATCGCGATGATGGGTATGGATGGACTGGTGAGAACGGAGCGACCGCACTGATGCCAGGCGCCAAGCTGGCGCACCAGGCCTTTCTCTACGACGGCGCCGCGCAGTTCGCGGAGGCGATGGCGCCGCTCGTCCGCGCGGGCCTGGAGCGCGGCGACAAGGTGCTCGTCGCGGCAAAGCGGGCCAGCACCGAGGCGCTGCGCAAGGAGCTGGGTGGCGACGGCGCGGCGGTCGAGCTGCACGACACGCTGGAGTGGCACCCGCGACCGGTGCACCGCTTGATGGCCGTGCAGCGCGCTGTCGCAGAGCTGCCCGGCGACAGCCAGCTGCTCGCGCTCGGCGAGCCGGTCTGGACGGGCTCCGCCGCGACCCGGCGCGAGTGGGCGCGCTACGAGTCGACGATCAACGTCGCGCTCGCCGACGCCCCGCTGCGCTTCATCTGCCTCTACGACCGCTCCGAGCTGCCGGAGGGCATCATCGGCCAGGGCCTCGAGACCCATCCCGAAGTGGTCGAGGGCAGCGTCGCCTGTCCGTGCGCGACGTTCGAGCCGCCGGCCGACTTCGTCCGCGAGCTCGACGCCGGCGGGCAGGTCGAGCCGGGCCACGAGCAGTACGACATCCCGTTCACGGGCGACCACCACGCGTTCCGCAATCTGCTCGCCGGGCTGGCGGTCGAGTGCGGGATGGACGCCGATCGCGCCGAGGAGCTGGTGCTGGCCGCCAACGAGGTCGTCACCAACTCCGTGCTCCACGGAGCGCCGCCGATCGCGGCGCGCTGCTGGGTCGCCGACGGCGACTTCGTCTGCGAGGTCTGCGACGGCGGTCCTGGCGTGCCCGATCCGTTCGCCGGCTGGACGCTGCCGGAGCCAGGAGCGCCTGGCGGCTGGGGGCTGGCGCTGGCGCGGCGGATCTGCGACGCGCTCGAGGTCGCCGGCGGCAACGGCGACGGGTCGCGGGTGCGGCTCTACGCCGCGTTGCGCTCGACGTAGGTCCAGATCTCGCTGAGGTCGGCCGCGAGCACCGGGACGTCGTTGCCGCCGGCGTTGACGAGCCGGTGGACGATCATCTGGTGGACGCCGCCGACGAGCAGCTCCGGCAGGACGTCCGGCACGTCGAGGTCGCCGAGCCAGTCGGCGACGACCGACGACAGCCAGCTCAGCGTCGCGGTCAGCCGTTGCTGTCCAGCGATGCCCGAGGTCGGCACGTCGAGCAGGCAGACGCGCGAGAGCTCCGGCTCGTCCTCGACCCACTGGAGGACGATGTCGGTGATCGCGTCGAGCCGCTCCTGGGGTGTGACCCCGCGCTCCTGCGCCTTGCGCACCACCCCACGCAGGCACTGCGCCGCCTCGTCGTAGATCGCGAGCAGGCAGTCGTCGCGGGTCGCATACAGCTCGTAGAAGGTCTTGCGCGAGACCCCGGCGCGGCCGATCACGGCGCGCACGTTGGTCTCCGCGTAGCCGACCTGGCCGACGACCTCGACCATCGCCTGCATGATCCGACTGCGCTGCGAGGCGGTCACCTCGGTGCGGGTCAGGCCGTGCAGCCCGCCGTTCAGCTGCTGTGGCCGGGGCCGGTCCCTATAGCGGGCGGCCGCCGCGGTCGTGGAGGTGTTGAGAGCTACCGCGATTGATAAACAGTAGCCTACGGTTGAGCGCCCGTCAACATAAACGTTTCGTGTCCTGGTTAGCCTCGGCGGCTAGTCGTGCTTAGGAGCCAGTGGGCGGCTCCGTGACCTTCAAGCCCTTGAAACGGCTCTGATAGAAGCCGCGATCTCGGGTCAGCAGGCAATCGGCGTGGGTGCTCGCGTGAGCGGCGACGAGGAAGTCCGCGATCACGCGATCTCGGCCGCCACCGTCTTGGCGGTAGGCGCGCCAGGCTTGCGCTGCCTCGAGTGCCGCTTTCGAGTCGAGCGGGCTGTACTCGACGCCCAGGGCATCGAGTGCGGTCTGGGCCGCCTCGGCTGTTTCGAATGAAGCGCCCGTCTCGGCCCAGACGACTTCGCAGGCGATCAGCTTCCCGTCGCGCCGCGCGCTACGCAGCGCCTCGCGTGAGCCTGGTCCGAACTCAGGGTCGCCTCCAAGAAAGTCGAGGAGAACGTTCGTGTCGACCGCGGTGATCAGGGTGTTGGTCCCGGACCGCGGAGCTCGTCGAGCAGCGCATCTGGACGTGCTGGAAGGTCGAGCGTTCCGTAGAGCGCGTCGAGTGGGTCCTGGCTGACGGACTTGCGGGCGATCAGCTGCCCACCTCGCTCTTCGAAGTCCAGTACCTCGCCTGGGCGAATACCCAGTCGGTCGCGGAGCGGCTTCGGAATCGTTACCTGGCCCTTCTCGGAGACCCGTGCATTCATACTTCAAGTGTAGCGATTCCTACTTTTCATAGCCTACTGGCCGGCGAGCGGCTAGCCGCGGTGGGGGCCGCGGGTGCGGGAGGCACGGCGGGCGGGGGTGCTGCGGGAGCGGAGAGCGCCCTTGTTGGCGACGGCGATCGCCTCCTCGGGGCCGGTGAAGGGGGCGAGCGCGATGAAGGTCGCGGCGGGCAGGATCTGGAGTAGGTGCTCGGCGCCGCGGCGCTGGATCTGCTCATAGATCAGGCCGTGGATGGCGCCGCCGATCGCTTCGACGGCGAGTGGGCTGGCGTCGGGTGTCTGCTCTACGCCGGGCTGCAGGATCTCCTCGAACAGGCCGAACGAGCGGTCGCGGTGCTCGAGCCCGGGTTGGCCGGCGGACAGGATGTCGACCATCGCGATCCGTGCCCACTGCGGCTCGGCGGCCCAGAACGACAGGTACGCCTCGAGCGCTGCTCGGACCGCCTGCGGCCAGGAGCGCGACCAGCGGAAGGGGGGCAGCGCGGCCGCGCCGGCCTGGGCGACGGCGGAGTCGTAGGCGGCGAGGAAGGCCTGTTCCTTGCCGTCGAAGTGCTGGTAGAAGGTTGTCAGCGACGCCGACGCGTTCTTGACGATGTCGTCGAGCGTCATCGCCGGGTAGCCCTTCTCGGCGACCGTCGCCGCGACCGCGCCGAAGATCCGGTCGACCTGGTCGTGGACCACGAAGCGCGACACGCTGTTCAGCGGCGGGCGGGAGCGCGGGCGCCGGATCGGCTGCGGCGGGTTGCGGTAGGAGAGCGCCCAGTCGCGCAGAGCGGGCATCGTGTCGGGGAGCGTCGCCGCCTCGCCCGCGCCGACGCGCGACTCGAGCACCTTGCGGATGCCGCCGACGAGTCCGGAGACGATCGCCGGCGGGACCGCCGCCCGCTCAGGTGACTGGCCGAGCGCCTCGGTCAGCAGCCAGGCGAAGCTCGACTGCCCCTCCTCGGCGTGCTCGAGGCCGGCGGGGCCGGCCGAGTAGACGTCGACGAGCGCGATCCGCGCCGCCGCTGGCTGGTCGACGAGCGTCAGCGCGAGCGCGTCGAAGCCGCGTGCCGTCCGCTCGTCCCACGATCCCTCGCCCGCGCACGCGTCGCGCACCGCCGCGAGGCCCGTCTCGGTTGCCGCGTCGACCGCCGCGAGGAAGCACTCTTCCTTGCCGCCCGGGAAGTGCTGGTAGAAGGTCGTGCGCGAGATCCCGGAGAGCTTCAGCAGCTCCGCGACCGGCGTTTGCTCATAGCCGCGCTCGGCGATCGCGACGACCGCCGCCGCCAGCAGTCGTTCGCGCTGGTTCTGCGCGACGAGCTCGGGCGACTGCCCACGCCCGGGGCGCAGCATCCGGCTCCTCAACTCGCTCGCATCTCCCCACGGTGTCTGACTCACGCCGCCAACGATAACTCCAGTTCTGGAGCCGTTGGTAGACCCAAATTTGGCGGTGCATTTAGGTGCTAGGGGCGTTTATGGCTTGGCGCCGTGGTCGTCATCCGCATCCTGCGCCGGAGCACCTTGTTTACCGCGATCTGGTGCGCATGGGTTGGGCGCCCGGGTGCGGCATAGACGGTTGGCCCTTGACAGCAATCGTAGGCCAATGTTTATGATGGGCTCTACAAATTCACGTGTTTCTTGTTCCTCCGGATGGGCCCTGTCTTTGGGATTCCGCCGAAAGGGACGAGGCGTGAAGGAAGTGCGAGAGAGGAGAGCCGGTGCCGCATCAAGCCCATTTGGCGCCAGACGCCGACGCCGTACCCGAACGCCTGCCCAGCCGGGCAGCGCAGAAGCGGGCGCGTCTGCGGGCCTGTGGGCGCGTGCGGATCCAGCTCGACCGTGGACACCTCCGCGCGGGCGAATGCCGTCGGCAACTCGCCAGGGAGCGGTAATGACGGCAACGACGAGAGGAATCGCGGAGATGATGCGTGTTCGTAGGCAGTTTGCGAGGCCGGATGTCTGGGCGGTCGCCGAGCGGGGCGAGGGCACCGGGGCACGCCGGCGTCGCCTCGGCCGGTCGCTGCTCGCGGTCCTCGCGGCGGTCGTCGTCAGCGCGGGCTTCGGTGCGTCTGCCGCGTCGGCGGGAATCACGACGGTCACGTTCGCCGGCAGCGGGACAGGCACGGTGATCGGCGAGCCGGATCAGATCGCTTGCTCGAACATTCCGGGATCGCCTCTGACTTCGTGCGAGAAGGATTGGGGCTTCAATTTCGCGAGTCTCGGCTTGACTGCAGTCGGGGGCCCCGGGTCTTCATTCGTCGGTTGGTCGGGCACGGTCGCGGGCACATGCGTCGGGGCCACCAACCCCTGCACGACGCAGTTCCTTTCCGCCAGTTTCAACGCGATCGCTCGATTCGAGCCGACGCCTGAACCGCCGACGGTCGCCACGGGGGCCCTGACTGACATCCGGTTCCCGTCGGCCACGGTGTCGGGCACGGTGAATCCCAACAGTGAGATTTTCCCGGTTACCAGTTGCTACATCGAGTATGGCTTGACGACTGACTACGGCGAGCGCACGCCCTGCCGTCCCGGAGCGATCGGGGCCGGAACTGACCCCGTTGCCGTGAGCGCGACCATCGGAGCGCTAGAGCCGTCGAAGACGTACCACTACCGCCTGGTTGCGGTGAACGCCGCCGCTTCGAGTCCTGGCCCGGACATGACCTTCGTGAGCGCCTCCGCCGCTGCTGATCCTTGTCCGAACGCGGCCATCCGCGCTCAGCAGGGTGCGCTAGCCCTGCGCCTGCCGTACTGCTTTGCCTACGAGCTCGTGTCTCCGCCGTTCGCGGGCGGTGCAGCCGCCTTCGCCAGCGCGGGCACGGCAGATGGCACCACGGCGGCCGTTTACTCGATCGCCGATTTCGGAGATGCCGGGAGTCTCGGGATCCTGGGCGCGTCATACCGCACTGTCCGCACGGATTCGGGGTGGAAGACCTCGTCGCTCGGGCCCGCGGCGTCCTTTATGCCGTACACGCCTACCGGCGGGCCGGCGATCGACTACACCCGCGACGGCAGCCGCTCCCTGTATTTCGGGAACCTCAGGGCTGACGAGGGCACCGCTCGGATGACGCCGGTCGTCCGCGAGCCTGACGGAACGTTTCGCCCGGCCGGACCCACGCAGAATGACTCTGAACTACCGCAGGGGGCGTCTGCCGATCTGTCTACCGTGCTCCAGTCCACCACTACCCGGATCCCGTTGACAGACGGAACGGCGGACACGCGGGATTCCGCGCGCATCGGTCTCTATCTGTCGACCCGCGACGAGAACGGGCACTTGGCCGTTCGCCAGGTCGCCCACCGCAATGGGACGACGATGTTTCCAGGGTGCTCCATCCTCGCCGGCGGCGCTGGGCCAAACGGCGGGTCGCTGTATGGACGCAATGCGTTGTCGCACGATGCCAAGCGGCTGTTCTTTACGGCCGGGATGGGCACCGGCTGTGACGCGGCTAGTGCTCGTCGCGTATGGGCAAAGGTCGGCGCTGCCGCCCCGATCGATATCTCCGCCTCGCAGTGCCCGGCGACTTGTGGTGCCGAGGCGACCGCTCAGTTCCGGGGTGCTTCGCGTGACGGGTCTCGTGTCTACTTCGCGACGACCCAGCGTCTGCTGCCGGAGGATCAAGACACCTCTGCGCAGAACGATCTCTACGAGTACGACTTCAATGCCCCGGGGTCGAAGCTCCGAATGGTTACTGGTAGTTCGGCGCCAGTTGGAGCGAACGTCGCCGCCGTCGGAATGTTCCGCGTGTCCATGGACGGGGCGTATGTGTACTTCACTGCGACGGGCCGCGCGTTGACTTCGGTGCCGAACGCGCGTGGCGCACTGCCGGGGGCCGGCACGAGCCTCTACGTCTATCACCGCCCGGCGGGCGCACAGGCCGGGACGACGCAGTTCATCGGCCGGCTGACATCGGCTAACGAGCAGGCGATCCAGTTGGCGTCGTCGGGACGCTACGCACTCTTCGCGACGACATCCGATCTGACCGGCAGTCGCCTCGCCGGGGATACTCAGCCAGACGTCTATCGCTATGACGCCCAGACCGACGAGCTAACGCGAATCTGGTCGAGTGACCCAGCACGTAACGGAACTGCGCGCATCGGGTCGGTATTCCTGTCCAATGCAAACGGGTCTACCGGCGCTAATCCCAGCGCAGCAAGTGCACGCGTCAGCACGGGAGGCTGGTACGAGGATTTGCAGATAACAGACGACGGATCGCTGGTCGGGTTCAGCACGATCGAGCCGCTGAGCCCCCTCGATCGCAACAAGACGTGGGACGCGTACCTGTGGGATGCCGCTACGGGTCAGTTCACCATCTTGTCCGATGGAACGTCCTCCGCGATGAACATCTACCATGGCGCCCGGTTCTCTGGGATGACCCCGTCGGGGAACGCGCTCTTCCTCCGTACGAAGTCATCGCTTCTGAGGTCGCACGACAGTGAGGCGATTGCCTCGTACGTGTTGCGCCGTGGTGGCGGGTTCCCCGAGCCGCCTGCCGAGGGCGAGCCGTGCGATGGCGATGCCTGCCAGGGTGGTCCCAGCGCGCCGCGTGAGCCCAAAGCGCGGGCTGGGTCGTCGGTGTTCGACGGGGCCGGGAATGTCGTGCCTGTGCGTGTGCCGCGCGCTTCGTTGAAGGTGAGTGCCGTTGGTCCTGTGCGGGGCTCGGTGGTTCGGGTGCCGGTTCGGGTGTCTGGCAAGGGCGCCTTGACGGTCACGGGTGCCGGTGTGCGGCGCGCTTCGCTGCCCGTGAGTCGGTCTGGCACCTACCGGGTGTCAGTGCGGCTGTCGGCGCAGGGGCGTCGGACGTTGATGCGCAAGAAGCGCGTGAAGGTGAGGGCGACGGTGCGGTTCGTGCCGGCGGAGGGCAAGGCGGTGACCGTGAAGGTGCCGATCACCCTCGTCAGCAAGGCAAAGAAGCGCTCGTCGTCGGCTTCGGCGCGACGAGCGAGCGTCCTGTCCACCAGTGAGCAGAAGGGTCGTTGATCGAATGTCGGTACAGCGTTTGACACGCATGAGGGCCCTTCGCGCAACGGCGGTGGGCGTTCTGGCCGGGCTCGGCGCGCTCGCCGGGGCTGTCTCAGCAGGGGCGGCCGGGCCGCCGCCCGGCTCGGAGTTCGGGACTAGCTCATTCATCACCGAGGTCAAGGACCGCAACGGTGCGGACGAGACCCGCGCGGGCGCGCACCCGTACTCGGCCCGAGCCGAGTTTCGCTTGAACACGTACGACTCTGGGACGGACACAGGTGGGGGCAACGGGATCATCCGCCCGGTCGAGGACCCGAGGACGATCATCACCAAGCTGCCGCCCGGGTTCGGCGGCAATCCGACGGTGGCGGGCAGCTGCCCGCTCGCGGAGGTGTCGCGCTCTTCCGGTCAGCCGATGTCCTGCCCGTACGCTTCGATGGTCGGGTACCTGTATCTAGACGGGGCCTACACGCTGTCGACTCCGATTGTGAGCACTCCGCCCGAGCGGGGGTATCCGGCGCAGTTTGCCTTCAGTGAGGCTGGTCTCACCTACAACATTTACCCTCATCTGCGATCCGATGGGGACTATGGTGTGGACATGGTCGTCCCTGGGGCTAGCCAGGATCTGATCACGCGTGTCGATGCGACGTTCTGCAGTTACGGCGTGAAGCCGAGCTTCGTTAACACCGCTGGCCTCTCCACGTTCCGTTGCCTCGAGCCGGGGGAGCCGGGCGCGTTCGAGAAGCCATTTTTGTTCAATCCGGCCACTGAGTGTCCGGCCGAGGCTCCGTTTACCGATCTGGTGATGGATTCGTGGCAGGCGCCGGGCGTGTTCAAGACCGCTCGTGCGGTGTCGCCGCACGTCACTGCGTGCGAGGCGTTGGAGTTCGATCCGGCGGCTGATATCGAGCCGACCACTAGCGCTCCGGATGCACCGACGGGACTCGATGTCGATCTGTCGTTCCCGCAGGAGGACAATGCCGAGGGTCAGGCGCCGCCGGCACTGAAGAAGGCTGTTGTGACGTTGCCGGAGGGGATGTCGATCAACCCGGCGGCCGCCGACGGGCTCGAGGCCTGCAAGGACTCCGAGCTGCAGCTGAAGTCCAAGCTGCCGGTGCGGTGTCCGGACGGCTCGAAGGTCGGGACGGTCACGGCCAAGTCGCCGCTCTTGGAGAAGCCGGTGTCGGGTGGTGTGTACATCCGTACCCAGAACTCGAGCGACCCAGAGTCGGGTGAGCTGTTCCGACTCGCGCTGGTGCTCGAGGACAAGGCGCGCGGGATCTCGGTCCGTCTGCCGGGCCAGGTCCGCGCGGACGAGAACACCGGCCAGCTTGTCACTACGTTTGACAACAATCCGGAGTTGCCGGTCTCTGACATCGACGTGACGTTCAAGGGCGGGCCGCGCGCTCCGCTCGCGACGCCCGCGACCTGTGGCACCAAGACGATCGAGGTTGAGCTGTCCTCCTGGGGCGGCCAGACCGTCAAGCGGACCTCGGACTTCGAGGTCGACTGCGTCGCCGGTCTTGGCGGGTTCGCACCGGCGTTCTCGGCTGGCACCGTGACTCCGGTTGCTGGTGTGTTCTCGCCGTTTGCGCTGAACATCGTCAAGGCCGATCGCGATAGCGCGATCGATGCGCTGTCGTTGAAGCTCCCGACGGGGTTGTTGGCGAAGGTCAAGGGAAACGTCGGCACCCAAGTTGGTTCGGTCAACGCGTTCGCCGGGCCGGGTAGCAATCCGTTCATGCTGCCGGGCACGGTGACGTTCGAGGGTGCGTATGGCGATGCTCCCTACAGCCTCCGCGTCGTTGTCCCGGCGAAGGCCGGTCCGTTCGACCTCGGCGATGTGACCGTTCGTCAGAAGGTCTATGTCGATCCGGCCACCGCTGAGGTGACGGTGGTCAGCGATCCGGTGCCGACGATCGTCAAGGGCGTCCCGGTCCGGATGCAGCGCCTCGACGTCGATGTCGACAAGCCCGGGTTCATGATCAACCCGACCTCCTGTGAGGCGAAGGAGGTCACCGGCACGCTCGGCTCCCAGGCCGGCCAGACGGCGGCGGTGAGGTCGCGGTTCCAGGTTGGCAAGTGCGCGGACCTACCGTTCAACCCGAAGCTGGCGCTCTCGCTGACCGGCAAGAAGCAGGTCACGACCGGCAAGCACCCTGGTGTCCGTGCCCAGGTCAACCAGACCGGCATCGGCGAGGCCGGGATCCAGAAGGCGGTCGTGAGACTGCCGAAGTCGCTGGCGCTTGACCCTGAGAACGCGCAGGCGTTGTGTGAGTTCGAGGATGGCACCAAGCCCGACCTCGAGAAGCACTGCCCGGCAGGCAGCATCGTCGGCAAGGCCCGCGCTTCGACGCCGCTGTTGGAGCGTGAGCTGTCGGGCAACGTGTACTTCGTCAAGAACGTCCGCAAGGACGCCAAGACGGGGAACCTGATCCGGACGTTGCCGATGATCATCGTCGCCCTCCGCGGTGAGATCGCGATTAACCTCAAGGGCGAGTCCTCGACGACGAAGGCTGGGAAGCTCGTCAACACGTTCAACAACGTGCCCGACGCGCCGATCACTCAGTTCAACCTCGACATGGCGGGCGGCAAGAACGGCATCCTCGCCGTGACCCGCACGCGGAAGTCAAAGATCAACGTGTGCGCCTCGCGCCAGGTCGCCGAGGTAGACATGGGTGGCCAAAACGGACGCCGCCACGACTTCGACACACGGATCAAGACCCCGTGCGCGAAGTCGGCCAAGAAGACCAAGAAGGCCAAGCGCTCCAAGCGGAAGTAGACCCCGCGCCTGCGGGCGCCTTGACCCCCGAACCCCCCGCACATAGCCTCCCAGCCGAATCTGGGAGGGCTATGACGGGGGGTTCGCTGGGTTATGGAGTTCGATGGGCTCGACGCACGCACGCGGCGTGACGAGGATCGGGGCGAGCACGGGTGGCTATCGGACTTCCTGACCGGGTGGCGGCCCGAGCCCGACTCGCGACGCGCTGAGACGCCGCCGGGATGGAAGCCCGATCCGACTCGCGTCGGCATCTGCTGCTCGGGCGGCGGGATCCGGTCGGCGGCCTACAGCCTGGGTGCCCTGCAGCGCCTTCAGCAGGACGGCGTGTTGCAGAAGGCGGACTACTTGTCCGCGGTCTCGGGCGGCTCCTACATCGCGGCCGCGATGACGCTTGCGCGGCGCAGCGCGGACGATCCGTTCGCACCCGGCTCGCCGGAGGAGCAGTACCTGCGCAACCGCACGACCTACCTCGTGCCGCACGGTGGCGAGGGCGTGTTCCTCGGCTACCGCGTCGTGCTCGGGATCGCGATCAACCTGCTCTTCTTCGGCCTCGCGATCGGGCTTCCCGCGCTGCTGCTCGGACTGCTGTTCGATGGCCTGTGGGGTGAGCCGGGCGGCGGCGTGAACGCGCCCGACTGGCCGTCGTGGGTCGCGGGTGCGATCGCGATGCTCAGCATCCTGTCCGCCCTCTACTACGTGGCACGGAGGTTCGGCAAGGCG
The DNA here is from genome assembly GCA_964629855.1 of uncultured Thermoleophilaceae bacterium. GTDB lineage: Bacteria > Actinomycetota > Thermoleophilia > Solirubrobacterales > Thermoleophilaceae > JAAYBF01. Next base: position 6,494 of record CAZVRI010000001.1, on the reverse strand, counting down.
TCGAACTCCGCCGACGAGTGGCAGGACCCGCCCGCCGACGCTCCTGTCGACGGTCCACCGACCGGCCCAGAGCGCCACCGGCTGATCGTGCAGACCTGGACCGTGCGGCTGCTGCTCGCGGCCGTCGTCTTCGCGTTCCTCTTCGTGCTCATGCCAGACCTGGCCGGCTGGGTCGCCGATCCCGGCAGCGACGCCACGCAGCCGGACAGCACCGGGACGATCGCGATCCCCGCCGCTGTCGCGACGTTCGTCGCCGGCCTGCTCGGACAGCTGCTCGCGCGCGAGCCGAAGCAGCTCGGCGCCGACGCCGGCCGCGTCGCGAAGGCGGGCCGGGCGATCTGGCCGCGATTGCTGCGCGGTCTGGCTGGCGTCGCGGCGACGATCGCGGTGCCGCTGCTCGCCGTTGCCTGGGCGGCGCTGGTCGCGGGGTGGGCGGTGGACGCCGACGGCTGGACCGTCGTGCTGGCCTTCGTCGCCGGCGCGGTAGTGCTCGTGACGATGTACCGGGGCGGCGACCTCACCTCGTGGTCGCTGCACCCCTTCTACCGCTCGCGGCTCGCGAGCGTGTTCGCGCAGCGGCGGCGTACCGGCGCCGACGGCGAGCAGGCCGGCGCGCTCGACACCTACGCGGAGATCCCGCCGATGAGGAAGGCCCAGCCGCCGGAGGGCTCCTGGCCGAAGCTGGTGATCTGCGCCGCCGCGAACATCTCGGACCCCGGCGCGACCCCGCACGGCCGCCGGGTCAGCTCGTTCACCTTCAGCGCCGAGGGGATCGGCGGACCGCTCGTCGGCTACGTGCCGACCCGCGAGTACGAGGGCGGGATCGCGCACGTGCGCAGCGACGTGATGACAGCGGTCGCCGTCTCGGGGGCGGCGCTCTCGCCGTCGATGGGCAAGATGACCTACCGCGCCGGCCGCGCGCTGCTGGCGCTCGCCAACATCCGGCTCGGGGTCTGGATGCCGAACCCTCGCAACACGCCGGACTCAGTTGCCACCGCGACGACGACCGCCACCCCGGAGGTTCCCGAGCGTCCCCGCCCCACCTTCCTGCTGCGCGAGATCCTCGGCAAGAACGACCTGCGCGCGCCCTATCTCTACGTCAGTGACGGCGGCCACTACGAGAACCTCGGGCTGGTCGAGCTGCTGCGTCGCGGCTGCACGCGGATCTACTGCTTTGACGGTGGCGGTGGCCGCGGCATCGGCGCCGCGCTTGGCGAGGCGATCGCGCTCGCGCGCAGCGAACTGCAGGTCGACATCGTCGTCGACCCCGAGGACATGGCGGCGCTCGAGCCGGACGAGAACGGGATCAGCGCCACCGACCACGTCGTCGCCGACATCCATTACCCCGACGGCGACGGCTACCCGAGCCCCGCGCCGACCGGCAAGCTGATCTACGCCCGCCAGCTGCTCACCGCGGCTGCCCCGCAGGACGTCCACGCCCACGCCCGCCGCAACCCGAAGTTCCCACACGACCCGACCTCCGACCAGTTCCTCACCGACCAGGCCTTCGAGTCCTACCGCGCCCTCGGTCGCCTCGCCGCCACTAACGCCCTCGCGGAGCCGCTCGACGGGTAGTGCCCCGAGCTGGATTCGAACCAGCGGCCTTCCCCTTAGGAGGGGGACGCTCTATCCAGCTGAGCTATCGGGGCCCGCGCCCCATGATCCCATGCCGGCGGATGGCCGGCAGCGGCAGCTACTCGTCCTCGTAGAGCGACTCGCGGGCGAGCTCGGCGCCGCGCTTGCCGTAGAGGCGGACCTCGACGTAGTCGCCGGTGTAGTCGTCGAGCGAGATCAGGGTGAAGCGGTTGTCGGCGAGGATGCACTGGTCGGTGGTCGTCGGGCCGAGCTCGGTGGTCGCGACGGCACCGTCGGGCACCAGGGCCACGCCCCAGACGATCGTGACGATGCCGCGCCGGCCCTCGGGGCCGCGCCAGTGGCCGATCTCCTGGTCGGAGAGGTCGAGCGTCCAGTCGGGGTTCGCCTCGGCGGTCTCGTCGGTGTAGTCGGCTACGGCCTCGAACTCGGCAGCCTCCGCGCCCTCGTGCTCGCGCGTGTAGGAGACGAAGCCGAACAGCTCGAAGCCCTCCGACGTCGGCGCGGTCACCGGCACGTAGGTGCGTCCGTTCGAGGTCCGCTCCGGGAACCAGACGAGCGTCCCCGGCTCGCCGATCTCCTCGTCTGTCGCGATCGCCCCGGCCGCGACGAGGAAGTGCGACCGCAACGTCTCCTCCCAGCGTCCATACGGCGCCGGCTCCTGCGGCACCTGGGCGATGTACATCGGGATCGGACGCTCGGAGGGTGGCATGCGCGCGGACGCTACAGGAGTGCCGGCCTCAGCCGACCTCGTGCCGCAACTGCTCGGTCCCCTTGTATGCGGTAGCCGGACCGCGTCCCGTCTGCTCGATCCAGCCGCCGTCGAGCAGGAGACGGAAGTCGTTGGTAGCGGTCGCTGTGCTGATGTCGGCCTCCTCTGAGTAAGAGGCGCGGTCGGTGCCCCCTATCAGCGCCTGCTCGAGCGCGATCATCATGCGCTCCGGCCAGCCCCGTTGCTCGGTGAGTGCCTCGAGGGCGGTCCAGCGCCGGCTGGCCAGGTCGATCTGGTCGAGCCGCCGGCGCGCTTGGGCTAGGTGCGCATCGATGCAGAACTCCACCCAGCCGGTCGCGTCCTGTTCCGGCGAGTAGGTCTCCCCCGTCGTCTGGAGCGCCGCGTAGTAGTCCGGGGTGTGTGCGCGCAGGTACTCCTCGATCGAGGCGAACTCGGGCGTCACTTCGCCGTCGCGGGCCAGGACGAGCGACTGGACGATGCGCGAGATCCGCCCGTTGCCGTCCTCGAAGGGATGCACCCGTACGACGTTGAGGTGGGCCATGGCGGCGCGCACCGCGACGTGGCTGTCGAGGTCGCCTTCTTGCAACCAGTGGGCTACCTCGGCCATCAGGGTGGGCACCTGATCTCCGTCTGGTCCGCGGTAGACGAGCCTGCCGTCTCCACCGGTCACCCCGATAGGCCCCGTACGCCACCGTCCCGGTCGCTTGTCGCGCTGGAACTGGCAGACGTCGAAATGGAGGTCGAGGATCACACGGTCGACCCAGCGGAAGTCCGGATCGTCGGCCATCGCGCCGACGCGATCCATTGCGCGGGCGTAGCAGGCGACAGCGAGACGGTTCTCGTCCGCGGGGCCGGCGGGGCTCTGTCCCGTCACCAGCGCCAGGGCGTCGGCGTGAGGAACGACGAATCCCTCGATTGCGGTTGAGCTCTCTACCGCGCCCGCCAGCGCCGCGCGGCGAAGCGTGCCCATCCAGAGCGATGGCTGATCCGCGGCGCGGCCGAGCTGTCCACGCAGGGCGTCGAGCTCGTCGAGTGCGCCTCGGAGGCCGGCGCTTGGTTTGGGGGTCCGATAAAGCATCCCCCAAGGGTATTCGATTAGTCGATTATGCGACTAATCGAATAGTCAGACCAGTGCCACCACCAGCCCCGCCGCCACGACGATCGTGGTCGACCAGGCGATTGCGCTGGCGGCGAGGGAGCGGTCGAGGCCGTAGACGTGGGCGATCAGGACGCTGTTGATCCCGCAGGCCATGGCGGCCTGGGAGATGTAGGAGTCGGGGATGTCGATGATCAGGGCGGACAGGACGAAGACGACCGCGGGCAGGAGCAGCAGCTTCAACGCGAGCGCGACGGCGACCGGCGCCGTGAGTGGCGGTGGGAACTTGATCGCTCCCTCCTCGGCCTCGCTCGCGAGCGTGATCCCGACGACGAAGAAGCCGAGTGGCAGCATCGCGAAGACGGCCAGTCGCGAGGCGTCGACCGCCCACTCCGGCGACAGCGCGGCCGGCGCAAGGACGGCGGCGACGCCGGCCCACAGGGCCGGGTTGCGCGTGAAGAAGGATGCGACCCGGTCGCGTGGGGCCTCGGCGATCGTTCCGAAGGTGGCTCCGACCGCGAAGCCGACCGTCAGTAGGCCCATCCCCGAGATCAGGATGTCGTAGACGATCGCGTCGCCGACGTCGTCGAAGCCGAACAGCGCGGCGGTGAACGGCAGGCCGAGGTAGCCGGTGTTGCCGAGCCCGGCGGTCAGCATCAGCGTGCCGATCGTCGGTCGCGGCAGGTGCAGCACCCACTTGCCGATCGCGTAGGCGGCGAGCATCGCGGCGCCGAGGCCGACATAGCCGAACACCACGCCGAGTCCGACACCTGCGCTCAGGTGCAGGTCGGCGATGTTGAAGAAGACGATCGGCGGGATCAGCACCCAGAGCATCAGCTGCATGACGCGCTCGGCCGCGAGCTGGGAGCGCAGCTCGCCCCAGCGGTGCTCGACGCCGAAGCCGGCCGCGGTGGCGGCGGCGATCGTCAGCGCGATCGGGATCACGCCCGGCCGGCCTCGCGCAACCGCGTCGCGGCCTGCTCGGGCGACAGCTCGTTCGACCAGAACCCGGCGCCGAGCTCCAGCCCGCCCTGCCACTCGCCGAGCCGTGGCAGCAGGTCGATCCGCCAGCAGAACGACTCGGCGCCGCTCGGCGCCGTCCGCACCCAGAGGCTGAGCGGCGGCGGCGTGCCGCCATGCGCCGCCGCGAGCAGCTCGAGCGCACCGTGCAGGGCGGTGGCGCCGAGCGGGCCGTCGTCCTCGAAGCGCGCCGCCGGCTTGCGCGGGATCAGCTGCAGCTGGAACGGGACCGCCGATGCGAACGGGCAGATCACGATCGCCTCGCGGTCGACGAGCACCACCCGCTCGTTGCGCCGGACCTCCTCGGTCAGCAGGTCCTCGAGCAGGTTCCGTCCCTGCGTGCGGTCGTGGTAGGCGGTGAACCGCTCGCGCTCGCGGGCGATCGCCGCCGGGACGAACGGCAGGACGTGCAGCTGGGCCTGGCTGCCAGCGTCGACGACGAGGTGGCGAAACGGCGCGTCGGCGTGGGCGCGCATCCGCGTGCGCCACAGCTCCATCGTCGCCGCGAGCCCGTCCGCGCCCAGTTCGAGCAGCGAGTCCGCGGGGCCGGGGGCGCTCGCGATCTCCTCGACGGTCGCGGTGCTCGGTCGCGCCGCGAACATCTCCGGCTGGCCGCGCCCGCCCGCCAGCGGGTCGTCCGCCACGGTCACGGTCTCGCCTGGCGCTTCGGGGCCCGTGGGGCCAGCCGGCCCGATCGCCACGCGCAGCCCGTTCAACGGGTCGATGCGCAGGTCCTGCATCAGGTCAGCGAGCGTAGCGCTGTATGTCCTCGGCTAGGTCCTGCTCGTCGAGATAAGCACCCTGATGGAGGTATGCGAGCTTGCCCTTCGAGTCGTAGAAGGCGGTGGCGGGCGTGGCGGCGACGCCGTTGAAGACGGCCGCGACGGTCAGGCGCGGGTCCTTGTAGCTCGGGTAGGTCACCGGAAACTGGGCGAGCAGCTCGCGCGCGTCGTCGTAGTTGTCGTCGGAGTCGACGCCGAGGAAGGCGACGCGCTTGCCGTTCTTCAGCGCCTGGCTCTGGAAGTGCGGGAACTCCTCGCGGCAGGGTCCGCACCAGGCGGCCCATTTGTTGATGACGACGGGGTGCCCCTTCAGCTCCGCGAGGCGCTTTTTCAACGCGTCGGGACCGCCGTCGAGTAGCTCGTTCGCTTGAGCGTGGACGGCCGCGAGTGCGGGCGGGGATCCCTTCAGCGCCTTGCGCACCTCCGCCGCCGAGGGTGCCTCGCTCTGCGGGTCGTCGCCACCGCATCCTGCCGCGACAGACACGAGTGCGACGAAACAAAGAAGAAATGGAAGGAAACGGGGCATCCTGTGCTGTAATAGGTATCGATTCAGCGCTAGGGATGCGCTGAGAGCACCGCTCGCCGGCAGTTGCCAGAGCGGTGTGCCCCGGACGGCCGCACTGCCTCCCGCGAAGACATCGCTCCGCGTGAGCCGGAACGGTCCGTCGTCTTTCTCATACAGAACGAAAGCCGCAAATGGCTGAGAGCACTTCCGTTGCCGAATCGGCGCCGGTATCCGGCGACGACATAGAGCGCGCCGAGCAGTTCGCGCGCGAGCCGTTCGTCCTCGAGGGCGAGGATCGCGACGCCGCGCTCGCGCCCGGCACCGCCCGCCGCCGGGCGCTCGAGGCGGCACTGGCGGAGATCGCCGACGGCGCCGAGCACCCCTCCGCCGAGTGGAAGCGGCGCTGGTCGTTGATCCTCGGCCTCGAGCGAGTGCTCTCCGACGAGGAGCCGAAGCTGGTCGACGGGACCGTGCTGTCCGCCCACCAGGTCGACGCGCTGTCGGGCACGCTGATCGCGCTGACCGCCGAGGTCCAGGCCGTGCAGGCCGCGAAGGCCGACGCGGCGAGCAACGGCAAGGCGGCGCCGCTCGAGGAGCTGCCGTCCGGCGAGGTCGCGATCGAAGGCGACGAGGAGATCGCCGACGACGACGAGCCGCTCGACTGGGACGAGCGCGAGGAGGCCGAGGAGGAGGTCGCGTCTGACGCGATCGCCGACGACCCCGGCGCCGCTCGCCGCTTCTGGTTCGAGCACGCGACCGGTGCCG